>JBGPGF010000162.1:0-7128 GCA_041483755.1 Terriglobia bacterium
GCAAGGAAGACCTCGGCAAGGTGATTGGCCGGCAGGGACGCACGGCCAAAGCCATGCGCACGGTTCTGGGGGCCGCGGGCATGAAGATCCACAAGCGTCTGACGCTTGAGATTCTGGAAGATTAGCGCAATTGAGTGAAGCGCCGCCCTCGTTCGTGTCGCTGGCGAAAATCCTCCGCGCGCGCGGATTGAAGGGCGAGGTCGCCGCCGAGATCCTCACCGATTTTCCCGAACGGTTGCCGGCATTGCGCGAAGTGTATTTGAGCGGCGGCACCGGCGCGCCGCGCCGCGCTGCGGTGCGCAAATGCTGGCTCAGCCCGAGCCGCGGCGGGCAGGCGATTTTTCATTTTGAAGGCTGCGATTCGATCGAGGCGGCGGAGAGGTTGCGCGGGCTGGAAGTGCAGATTCCGCTTGCGGAGCGGATCAAACTTCCCGCGGGCCGCTACTATGTGAGCGAGTTGGTGGGCTGCGAAGTCTTTGAACGCAC
Organism: Terriglobia bacterium; assembly: GCA_041483755.1. GTDB lineage: Bacteria > Acidobacteriota > Terriglobia > Acidiferrales > UBA7541 > Acidiferrum. The sequence goes on from JBGPGF010000162.1 coordinate 487, forward strand.
TCCGGCTGGCGGCTGTACAGCGCGTCTCGGAATTGTGCGCGATGTGGAATTTCCAGGAGGCGCGCCGCTGCTGGCAGTGGAAACATCCAGCGGAGAGATCCTGATTCCGCTGGCGGAAGACATCTGCACGCGCATTGACACGGCTGCCAGACGCATCGAAGCCATCCTCCCGGAGGGTCTCCGGGAACTCAATCAAAAATAGTTCGCGAGCGTATGCCGGCTGGCATGTCGCCGGCCTCGTGTTACCTGACCTCGATCGTCGTGACGCTCAGCGCGGGAAGCGTGATGGCCAGCGAAGAGCCACCCACGGCCATCGTTCCAACGGAAACCGGTTGGACAACGGTTTGCCCCGCGGCGGAAGCCGCCGTCATCTGATACAGGTGAGCGGTGCCAGAAAGGGCCTGGCCGTTTATGGCCGTCACCTTGGTGGATGTGGAACGGTTGATGGCCACGAAGACGAACCGGCCCGGGGTCGTAGCGTCCGAACTGGCGTAAACGACCACGCTTGGCACATCGCTGGAGGTCGTCTGCAGCGAAGTATCGCCAAAGTTCGCGTTGGCTCCATCAAAGCCGCGGAATGCCCGGAACGCCGCCAGGGTATAGGAATAGGTGCCACCCGGAGGCCAGAAGTTGGCCGCGAATACGCCCTGGGCACCGAAGACGCCGAGATTGTCCGCTTGAGCGATGGTCCCCGCGATGTGGTTGAATCCACCGTTCTCATATTCCGTGATGGCGATCTTCATGCCGGGGTTTTCGGCGTCGATCTTGGCTTGGAGACGCCCCAGGATGTTGATCGGAGCATTCAGAACCGCGTTGGTGATCCAGGAGTTCTCCGTAAAAGTGGGGTCCCACAAGCTGCGCGGGCTTTGCACAATGGCCTGCACCTGGGCAGCCGTAAGGGTCGAGCCAGTCATATTGATGACCCTTGTTGTGCCATCCGTGGCTTCCGAATACCAATGGAAATCGTAAACATCCACCAGGGGTTTCCCGTATGCCGTCGAAGCCGTCTTTAACTGTTGAAAGTACTTGTCCGCGAACCAGTTCGTGCCGCCGGGTGTGGGACTCAGTTCGCCTTGCCAACTGTAGACACCACCAAATCCATAGTTTACGGGGCCGAAGATCACGACATTGGGGAATTGGTCTTTCAAGGCCTTCGTGAGCGTGACGGTCTTGGTGATGTAGTTGTCCGAGGAGATATTCGTCGTGCCCTGGACCTCCAGATGGGTGGAATTCCAAAGATCCGGCTCATTGTCCAAGCTCACAAAGGTCGGGTGCGTGGGACTGGCTCCAAAGATCCCCATGCCCGTGAACTTCTGGTCCAGGGCCCAAAGAAATTCGTCCATATAGACATTGGCGTCGCTGGTGGGGGGCGTGATGGTGAACGGAGCGGCCGAGACGGTGCTCTTTCTTCCCACGACCGTCTTGAAGCGTGACAGGTCCGGGGGACTGGCTACGCTCACAGGACCACTCTCGTCGGCAGAGACCAAGCCTTGGAGCTGGATGGTGAAGAGACTTGCCAGACCTGCCCCCTGGTCCCCGGCAATGAAGCTGCGAACGGCCTCCGCCGGGACATTGCTGCTGCTCAGGTAGTTGTCGTTTTGGTAGAAAAAGTCACTACCGGCGTTGGACGCGTTGGTCTCCCAGTTGTAGGCCGTCCAGCGGTTGCCTCCCGCGCGGTCGAAAGTGAAGCTTGGCTGAGGTGCAGTATTGCCGGAATAAAAATTGGTGCCATAGATCCATGGAGAGATGGGTTTTGTCTTTGTCGGATCGATGGTAATCGTCACATCCGCTGTTGGCAACGTGGGTGTGGCATTCACTTCCGTGGAGTTGCCGCTCTGCCCGACGGCGTTCACTGCGGAGACGACGTAGTAATATTTCGTGCCGTTGGCTGCCGCCGTGTCGGTGTAGCTGATTGTCGCGGAAGAGGCCAAGGTCGTGTAGGGTCCGCCGCTGGTCGTGGAGCGCTTTACGTTGTAGCTGATCGCGCCGGCGCTGGCGGTCCAGGCGAGAGCGACTTGGGCATTCCCGGCGGTGGCCGTGAGGCCTGCCGGCGCTGCGGGGGGCGAGGGCAGTGCGGGGGTGGCGTTCACTTCGCTCGAATTGCCGCTCTGACCGGCCGAATTCACCGCGGAGACGACGTAGAAGTATTTCGTGCCGTTGGCCGCCGTCGTGTCGGTGTAGTTTGTTACCGTTGGCGAGGAGAGTGCCGTGTAGGGTCCGCCGCTGGTCGTGGAGCGCTTAACGTCATAGCTCGTCGCGCCGGCGGTGACCATCCAAGCGAGAGCGACTTGGGCATTCCCGGCGGTGGCCGTGAGGCCTGTCGGAGCGGCGGGAACGGGCAGTGCTGGCGTGGCGTTTACTTCCGAGGAGCCCGGGCCTTCACCCACCGAGTTGTAAGCGGAAACAACGTAGTAGTACTTCGTGCCGTTGGCCGCCGTCGTGTCCGCGTAATTCGTCGCGCCGGTCCCTGCCAACTGCGTGTACGGTCCGCCAGCCGTTGTGGAGCGCTTGACGTAGTAGCCCGTCGCACCGGCGACCGCGTTCCACGCCAGAGCTACTTGCGCATTTCCTGGTGTGGCGGTGAGGCTCGCGGGAGCAGGCGGCGCAGTGCCGCCGCCGCCGTTGCTTCCGCCATAGCCTGCACCGGCGCAACCGGCGAGCAAGAACCCGAGCGCGAGAGGCGCAAGAAGAAAGAGTGAAACCAGGCGCCAGTTTCTGTTCGAATGCCGCACGACATTTCCCTCCCGTAACACCCGGTTGTGCAAAAACCAAGCCCGGTGGCTTCCCTGCGTTTCGAGCCGGGGATCACAGAGTGTGTATTGTGATAATCGTGCACGTTACGGGAGGGCCGTGGCAAGGGTCCAAGAGTACAGTTTTAGCCCCATCCGGAAGGGCCACTGCGGGGGAAGGCCAGCTGTACCCGCGGGAATGACAACCAGCAACCCGCTCCGTTAGACTGAATCCCGGCAGGCAGCCGAATGCGCTTTGGCCTCATCACTATTTTTCCGGAATTTTTTAATGGTCCGCTGGACTACGGCATCGTGCGGCGCGCGCGCGAGGGTGGGCTGGTGGAAATCAAGGTGCACGACCTGCGGGAATTCACCCACGACCGGCACAGAACGGTGGACGACCGGCCGTTTGGCGGCGGTGAAGGCATGGTGCTCAAGCCGGAGCCGCTGTTTGATGCCGTGGAATCACTCTTGGCCGCAAACGTGGGTGACGCCGCGCAACGGACGGCGCCTGCGCCGGGCACCGCCATCATTCTTCTCTCCGCAGCCGGGAAACAGTTTCGGCAGGAGACGGCACGGCGGCTTGCCCAGCTTGAGCGCGTGATCCTGCTGTGCGGGCGCTACGAAGGAGTGGACGAGCGCGTCGTCGAGTACCTGGCGACGGAGGAGCTTTCCGTGGGGGATTACGTATTAAGCGGAGGCGAGCTGCCGGCGGCGATCGTTCTGGACGCCGTTACGCGGCTCCTTCCCGGCGCGCTGGGCAACGAAGCGTCCACGGAGAACGAATCCTTCGGTTCCGATTCATCGATAGGGGAGCCGCTTGTTCACCCTGAGGAACGAAGGGCCACTCACCACTCTCTTCTCGACTTCCCGCATTACACGCGGCCCGCTGACTACCGAGGGTGGAAGGTGCCCGATGTCCTCATCGGCGGGAATCATGCGGAAGTCGCCAAATGGAGGCGCGCGGCCGCGCTGGAGAAAACTCGTCGAAACCGGCCGGACCTCCTGCCGTGAATCTGCTGCGAATCGGCCAAAAGAAAGATGGCGGCCTAAAGGCCGCCGCTACATTCGGAAGCGGGACTACGGTATTCTCTTACGGTTATGCATGACCTGAACTACTTTCGGGAGCACCTAGACGTCTTTGCCGCGATGGCGAAGAACCGCGGGGTTGTGCTTGATCTGGACGCCTTTCTTGCGCTGGACAAGGAGCGGCGGGAGCTGATCACCGCCACCGAGCAGCTCAAGGCCCAGCGCAACAAAGCGAGCGACGAGATCGCACACCTGAAAAAGGCCAAGCAGAACGCGGACACGCTCATCGCGGAAATGAAGCAGGTTTCGGACCGGATCAAGCAATCCGACGAGCGCATCGCGCAGCTCGACGCCACGCAGCGCGACTTTCTGCAGACCATTCCCAACGTTCCGCACAGCTCCGTGCCGGTCGGAGCAAGCGCTGTAGACAACAAGGAAGTGCGCCGGTGGGGTACGGAGCCGAAATTTGACTTCATGCCGCGGCCGCATTGGGAAGTGGGTGAGCGCGCGGGGATTCTGGACCTTGGGGCCGCGGCGAAAATCACGGGCGCGCGATTTGCCGTGTACAAGAGCTGGGGAGCGCGGCTCGAGCGCGCGCTGGCGAATTTCTTTCTCGACGTGCACACGCGCGAACATGGCTACACGGAAATTTTGCCGCCGTTCCTGGTCAACACTGCGTCGCTCATCGGCTCGGGGCAGTTGCCGAAGTTTGCAGCGGAACTTTTCAAGGTGCAGGACACGGATTTCTGGCTCACCCCGACGTCCGAAGTCGAACTGCACAATCTCCATCGCGGCGAAACGATTGAGGAAGAGAAACTACCGATTTGCGTCACGGCCTGGACTTCGTGCTTCCGGTCGGAGGCCGGGGCCGCGGGCAAGGACACGCGCGGAATCCTTCGCCAACACCAATTTCAGAAGGTGGAACTATTCAAGTTCGCGCATCCGGAGAAGAGCTACGACGAGCTGGAGTCGCTTGTGCAGAACGCAGAGACAATGCTGCAGAGGCTAGGGCTGCACTATCGCGTCGTGCTGCTCTCGACCGGCGACACGGGGTTCGCCTCGGCGAAAACGTATGACATTGAAGTATGGCTACCATCGAGCAACGAGTTTCGCGAGATTTCTTCCTGCTCGAATTGCGAAGCGTTCCAGGCGCGGCGCGCGGGGATTCGCTTCAAGCCAAAAGGCGGAGGAAAAAGTGAGTTCGTGCACACGCTGAATGGGTCGGGGCTTGCCGTGGGGCGCACGTGGATTGCGCTCGTTGAAAACTATCAGCAGGCCGATGGTTCGATACTCGTCCCGGAAGTGTTGCGTCCGTATATGGGCGTGGAACGGATTCCGGCGCCTCCGGGAGGCGTCGCCTGAAACTGGTAACATTTTTACCCATAATCACTGTAAGCTTATGAATCTACAATGTTTAACATGCTATTGAGGCTCGTTTGGAAGGCACCTTCCATATCCCATTCGCCGCGCAACTCATTGAATTCTCACGTTTTCGTTTGACACCCCTTTTTCCTATTGAATAGACTCCGCTTACCACTGCCGCACGGACGTATGGGGAGAGGGATTAGCGGTTGCGAAAGCAAACAAGAGCCGAATGACCTTCCTATCGCGCATCATGCGCTTCCTGTTTTGGGTGCTGGTGATTTCCTGGAGCGTTGCGCTCCTGCGCCGGCTGATCGCGTGGATGCTGCGCGGCGCGGAAGCGCGCACGGCGGCGACGGGGGAAGAGGCCCAGGCCGGTCCGGCAGGGGAGTCCGCGCAGGGACGCCGGCTGCACCGCGACCCGGTGTGCGGCATGCACGTTGCGGAAGAGATCTCTTTCCCGTTGCGCGATGCGGGAGTCACACTGCATTTCTGTTCGCGGGAATGCCGCGACCAGCATGCAGGAACGATGCGGCGCGCCGCAAATGGATAGTTGGTTGACCGCTTCGCGGTCACACATTTCGATGATGGAACGACGAAAGGAATCCTACTGATGGCCACGGTTGCCAAACCCACAATCCCGCTCCGCCCGGGCGGAGCCCCGGCGATGATGCCGCGCATCGCTCCGCGCGAGGAATTGAATCCATTCCGCATCGCGCAAATTCAGTTCGATATGGCGGCGGAGTTTTTGAAACTCGATCCGGGCCTGCGGCAGATACTGCGCACGCCCAAGCGCGTGCTGGAAGTGTCCATTCCGACAAAGATGGACAACGGGCAGGTAAAAGTTTTCGCCGGCTACCGCGTGCAGCACAACGTGGCGCGTGGCCCGGCCAAGGGAGGCGTGCGCTACCATCCGAACCTAACGCTGGATGAAGTGAAGGCGCTGGCCGCTTGGATGACGTGGAAGACGGCCGTGGTGAACATCCCGTTTGGCGGGGCCAAGGGCGGCGTGATCTGCGACACCAAGCGCATGTCCAAGGGCGAGCTCGAACGCATGACGCGGCGCTACGCCAGCGAAATCATGCCGCTCATCGGGCCGGAGCAGGATATTCCCGCGCCGGACGTCTATACCGACGCGCAAACGATGGCGTGGATCATGGACACGTACTCGATGATGAGCGGGCGTACCGCGAGCGGCGCGGCGACGGGCAAGCCGCTTTCCGTCGGCGGCTCGGCGGGACGCGAAGAAGCCGTGGCGCGCGGGCTGCTGTGCGTGGTGGAGGAGGCCTGCAAGCTAAAGAAAATGTCTGTGCGCGGCGCGAGCGTGGCGATTCAGGGATTTGGCCACGCGGGCGCGACCGTGGCGCGGCTCTTTGCCGAGAAAAAGGCGAAGATCATTGCCGTGAGCGACACGCGCGGCGGCGTTACCAATTCCCGCGGCATTGATCCCATCAAGGCGATTCGTTACAAGGAGCGTTCCGGAACCGTGGTGGGCATGCCGGGAGCGTCGCGCCTCTCGAAC
>JBGPGF010000163.1:0-7127 GCA_041483755.1 Terriglobia bacterium
ATCTTGCGCGTTCTTTGTACTGAGTGTCAAAAGAAATGGATAGGGCGGGTGGAGAACCCCCAACGCGCTGAGACGTTTCTGGGTGCCGCTCGATAAGAGCGAAGGCTTTGTCAAGACACACTTCTTTGCCGCCATGCTTTGAAGCACCGCTTGGTTCTCAGAGAGGTGGAGGACCGAAGCTCTGAAACTCTCACGGTGAATCAGCTTTCGGCGGATCGTTCCGCCAACCATCGATACGGCCTTGTACTACGGCCATGATTCTTCTATCCGAATCCCGGTTTTCACCGGGACGAGAGCGCCCAATCAATCCCTCGGTCTAGCTTTCGCTGACCAGCGGCACCCGCGAGCTGCTCTCGGCACGAACGATCTCTGGATACCCGGTATTCGTGCGCAGCATCCAGTAGAGTCGAATCGCCAATTTCCTCGCCGCTGCCACCTTGGCGACTCCTTTCGCCTTCGTGTGGCAGCGATGCAAATACTCATTCCGAAATCCCGGATCGCACCGCACGGCTCCTTGCGCCGCCTCGACCAGCAGCATCCGCAGGAACCGGTTGCCCTGCTTGCTGATGGAGCCAAACCGCTGATGTCCGCCCGAACTGTACTCTCGTGGAATCAGTCCCAGATAACTGGCCACTTGCTTGCCCCGCTGAAAACGAGAAACATCTCCCATGGTCAGCACAAAGGCCATCGAGGTGATCGGCCCCACGCCCGGCTGGGTCATCAACAGCCGCGCTTTTTCGTTCTTCTCCGCCACTTCCACCACGGCTTGATCGAGCGGTGCAATCTGCTCGTCCAGCATCCCTCTTACCCTTAACAGATCTTCTCGCCGCCGGCTGGCCCATGGTCTCAGCGGCAACTCGCGGAGCACCTTCTCGCCCGTTTTGCTCCACAGTTTCCCTTTCTTCGTGATGCCCTGGTTCATTGCCAGGTGCTGCAGTTCGGTCTTCACTTGCGCGCGAATGCGCACCAGCTTGTAGCGATGAATCAGCAACTGCCGCAGATCCTTCTGCTCACTCGACGGCGCCCAGATCCGCGGAAACCGTCCTTCCATCAGCAATTTCAAAATCAGCGCGGCATCCCGGCGATCGTTCTTCTGCTGGCGCACCTCGCTGGCGCGAATCTTCGCGGCGTCTCCGATCCACACGTCGTGCCCCAGCGTCGTCGCCATCTCCACAAACCACTGGCAGTTCCCCGTCGACTCCATCCCAATCAGAGATGGCGTGGGCACTTGCCGATAGAATCGTTCGGCCTCCCCTGTCGCATGCTCCAGCTTTTTCTCCCCGGTCTCCCCCGTTGCTGTGTCCAGCCAACAAACTTGTTGCCAACTGGGGTGGTAATCGCATCCAATAAGCATCATCGAAGGCTCCTTTCGACCGAATCGCTTCGGTCCTCCAATCAGAAGCATACTCGGCCACCGAACGGAGCCTTCGTTCTTATCCAATCAGTCCTCAATGTCAGCGGCAAACAGCAGGAGATTCCCAACGATTATGTTTGGGTCTTTGCGGGAGGTACTCCACCAAATGCCTTCCTTCAAAAGATCGGTGTCGGACTCGGAATGCGCGACATGACGCTCGAAGCAACCGATGAGGCAAGGCAGGCCGCCTTGACGAAGAAACAGCTCGTCGAAGGCTGGAAGGATATTGCGGGAGGGGCGGTTTGCCTTTGACGCCTGGTGACAGGGCACGATTGGGAGCGAGAGAAAAGGCGAGCGGGCACAATGAAACTAAGAATTGCAGTTACTCTTGTCGCGTCTGCTGCGGCAGTCTCTGCAGGATGCAAGCAGCGCGCGGCCCCAACCGTGGCCTCCGGTCCAGTCAGAACAGCGAGCATGAGTGCGATTGACTCCGTTCGCACCGCGATCCTGGCTCACCTCGCTTACCGCGGGAGCCTGAATCTCCAGGCCTTCGCCACCGAGGGAAGCAAGTCATTTCCGAGGGTGACCGTGCACAGACTCAGGCTGAATTCCACGCCAAAACGGACCCGGAATGATGCAGCTTATTGCGCTCTGGAGAAGCGCAAAGGACAATGAATGAGCGAATCTAAGTCCGTTTCGATTCATCAGCGCTGTTAAATCGAAGCGACTTGAGCACGGGCCTTTAATCCTCATAACCCGAAGGTCTCCCTTCGAACTGTCCAGCTCGATACCCCCACTCCATCGAAGGCCAATGCGGACTTAACCAATTCCGCCCCGGCAATTCCGGTGTCAGTTGTGGTGTCAGTTGGATTGGCAGATCCTGGCAAGATGAGGTACATCGAGACGATTTCATATTTTCGCATGTGTTTGAAACGGCGTGCCTTGGCACATTACGACAGACCAGCGCAAGACGCCTCGGAGGGCTTAAAAGGCCGCTGCTCTACCACTGAGCTACGCCCCTAAATCGTCTGGCAGCAAGCAACTGCCAAAGTGCCGTGACTCAGTTTAGCACGCCGAACAGGCCAGACTCCCCGCAGGCCACAGCCTGGGAGGGAAATCCGTCAGAGGACGCCGCTAAGTTCACAGGGCAATGGTTCAAGAACAACCGTCTGAGCGCACAGTCATTGGCCGGCACGCACTATCGCAGGCGGGTACTCCCCATAAGGTACTCGTCCACCGCGGCGGCGGCCCTGCGCCCTTCCGAAATCGCCCACACCACCAAAGACTGGCCGCGGCGCATATCGCCGGCGGCATAAATGCCCGGCACGGAACTGAGGTAATTCGCCCCCGTGGCGATATTGCCCCGAGAATCCAGTTTCACTCCCAACTGTTCGACAAGGCCCTGCTTCACGGGCCCGGTGAAGCCGAGCGCGAGCAATATAAGCTCGGCATCGATCGTGAACTCCGTCCCCGGCAGAAGCGCAAACTTGGGTGGCGGGCCAACTCGCGCCGCGTGAAGCTGTTTCACGTTGCCGTTTTCATCGCCGGTAAACTTCGTCGTCGCGATGGACCAATCGCGCAAGCCGCCTTCTTCATGCGCACTCTCCGTGCGCAACTGCAAAGGCCACAGGGGCCACGGCGTCGTGGGGGCGCGCTCCGGCGGCGGCATGGGCATGATCTCGAATTGGTGCACGGACTTCGCCTTCTGCCGGTGGCAGGTGCCCAGGCAGTCCGCGCCGGTGTCGCCGCCGCCGATGATCACCACGCGCTTGCCGGTCGCCAGGATCTGGTCGGGCACTGCTTCGCCGGCGTTGCGCTTGTTTTGCTGCGGCAAAAACTCCATGGCAAAGTGAATTCCCTTGAGCTCGCGCCCGGGCACCGGCAGGTCGCGAGGACTCTCCGCGCCTCCGGTCAGCAAGATTGCGTCGAACTCCTTGCGCAGCTCTTCCGCGGGCAAATCGCGCCCCACGTGGGTTTTTGTCTGAAACTGGACTCCCTCCGCCTTCATCTGCTCCAGTCGCCGGTCGAGCACATGCTTTTCCAGCTTAAAATCCGGAATGCCGTAGCGCAGAAGCCCGCCGATGCGATCGGCCTTCTCAAAGAGTGTCACCGCATGCCCCGCACGGTTTAGTTGCTGAGCGGCCGCCAATCCCGACGGCCCTGATCCCACAATCGCCACACGCTTGCCCGTGCGCGTTTCGGGCGGCTCGGGCCGGATCCATCCCTCTTCCCAGGCCCTTTCCACAATCGTCTTTTCGATCACCTTGATCGTAACCGCCGGCTCGTTGATGCCAAGAACGCACGCGGCTTCGCACGGCGCCGGGCAGATGCGCCCGGTAAACTCCGGAAAATTGTTCGTGGCATGCAGAACGCGAATCGCTTCCTTCCACTGGTCGTGATAAACCAGGTCATTCCAATCCGGAATGATATTGTTCACCGGGCATCCGGCGTGGCAGAAGGGGATGCCGCAGTCCATGCACCGGGCGGCTTGCGTGCGCAGATTTTCTTCCGGGAAAGGCAGATAGACTTCCAGGTAATCGTTGACGCGTTCCGCGACCGGCCGCCGCGTGGGCACCTCGCGCGCGTATTCCTTGAATCCGGTGACCTTACCCACGGATCACCCGCTCCTGCGCGTGAGTGCCGGCATGCGCGGCAAGCACGCCCGCGGGAACCCGGGGAATGCCCAAAACGCGTTTGTATTCGTGCGGAAAAATCTTTACGAACTTCGACAGCATGGACTCCCACTTTTTCAGCGCCGCCTTCGCCTGCGGGCTGGAAGTGAATTCGGCGTGCCGTGTGATCAGCCGATGGAGTGTCTCAATATCCTTCGGATCCGTGACCGGCTCGAGGTCCACGTCTTTTCGATTGCAAAGGATCGTGGAAAAGTCGCCGAAATGGTCCAAGACATAGGCGATGCCGCCGGTCATGCCGGCCGCGAAGTTCCGCCCCGCGCGCCCCAGCACCACCACGAGCCCCTTCGTCATGTATTCGCACCCGTGGTCGCCAACTCCCTCCACGACGGCAGTGGCGCCGGAGTTGCGCACGGCAAAGCGTTCACCCGCCATGCCGTTGAAGTAAGCCTCACCGCTCGTCGCACCGTAGAGGCAAACATTCCCAATCAGGATGTTCTCTTCTGCAACAAATTTGGAGCTGCGCGGAGGATAGATAATCAGTTTGCCGCCGGAGAGTCCTTTGCCGACGTAGTCGTTGGCTTCTCCTTCCAGCGTCAGCGTCACGCCATTCGCCAAAAAAGCGCCGAAGCTCTGCCCCGCGCATCCCGTGAAACGCACGCGAATCGTGTCCTCGGGCAAGCCCGCGGAACCATAGCGGCGCGCAATTTCGCCGCTCAGCATCGTTCCCACCGTGCGGTGCACGTTTCGAATGCGCATGGTGAACGCCGCCGGTGTCCGGTCTTCCAGCGCCCCTTGCGATTGTTTGATCAGTTTGTGATCGAGCGCCTTATCCAGGCCGTGATCTTGCGCCACCATGTGACGCCGCCCCACGTGGCTCGGCACCGGTGGATCGTAAAGAATCGCGGACAAGTCAATGCCTTTCGCTTTCCAGTGCGTGATGTCCTGACGCTGCACCAGGCAATCCACGCGTCCTACCATCTCGTTCATGGTTCGGAAGCCAAGTTCCGCCATGACCCGCCGCAGATCTTCGGCAACGTAGAAAAAGAAATTGATCACATGTTCGGGCTGGCCCTGGAATTTCTTTCGCAGCTCGGGATCTTGCGTCGCCACTCCCACTGGGCATGTATTCAAATGACATTTCCGCATCATGATGCAGCCCATGGAAATGAGCGGCGTGGTGGAGAACCCGAATTCTTCCGCGCCGAGCAACGTGGCAATCGCCACGTCCCGCCCGGTCTGCAGCTTGCCGTCCACCTGAAGCGTAACGCGGCTGCGCAGGTCGTTCAGCACCAGGACTTGCTGCGTCTCGGAAAGCCCGAGCTCCCAGGGAATTCCGGCGTGGCGAATCGAGCTGATGGGCGAAGCGCCTGTGCCGCCATCGTATCCGCTGATGAGGATGACGTCCGAGTGCGCCTTGGCCACGCCCGCCGCCACCGTGCCCACTCCCACCTCGGCGACCAGCTTCACCGAAATCCGCGCCTTCGGATTGGCGTTCTTCAAGTCGTGGATGAGCTGCGCGATGTCCTCAATCGAATAAATGTCGTGATGCGGCGGCGGCGAAATCAATCCGACCCCGGGAATCGAGTGGCGCACGCGCGCGATGATATCGTCCACTTTGTGGCCCGGCAGTTGGCCGCCTTCGCCCGGCTTGGCCCCTTGCGCGATCTTGATCTGCAGGTCGGTGGCGTTCACCAGGTAGTTCGTGGTCACGCCAAACCGCGCCGAAGCCACTTGCTTGATCGCGCTGCGGCGTAGGTCCCCATTCGCGTCGGGCTTGAACCGCGCTTCGTCCTCTCCGCCCTCGCCGGTATTCGATTTTCCTCCGATGCGGTTCATGGCAATGGCCAGCGTCTCGTGCGCTTCCTTGCTGATCGAGCCGTAGGACATCGCGCCGGTCGCAAAGCGCTTCACGATTTCCGCCGCGGGCTCCACTTCTTCCAGCGAAATCGCCGGTCCAGCCGCTTTGAATTCGAACATGCCGCGCAACATTTGAAGATCGCGGTTTTGCTGGTTCACCATGTCCGCAAACTCGCGGAAGGTATCGAATTTCGATTCCCGCACGGCCTGCTGCAGCTTGCTCACCGTGTTCGGATTCAACTGGTGCCGCTCGCCGCGAATGCGATACTGATATTCGCCGCCGATGCGCAGCTCCGTGTCGGATTCGCTGGGCGGCTGCAGCGCGAATTGATGCTTCATGAGCGCCTCGCGGGCCAGCACCTCGATGCCCACGCCTTCGATCCGCGAAGCGGTGCCCGTAAAATAACGCTCCACGAGCGCCCGGTTCAGCCCGATCACCTCGAAGATCTGCGCGCCCTGGTAACTCTGCAGCGTGGAGATCCCCATCTTGGAGAAAGTCTTGAGCAGGCCCTTATCCACCGCCTTCATATAGTTCTTGAACACCTTGTCCCAGGTGTACTCGGCGGGGAAAAAACCCTCTTTGTGAAGGTCCTCGAGCGTTTCGATGGCCAGATAGGGGTTCACCGCGCTCGCGCCGTAGCCCAGCAGCAACGCAAAATGCATAATCTCGCGCGGCTCGCCGGATTCCACGATCAAAGCCACCTGATTGCGCGTCTTCTCTCGCACCAGGTGATTGTGAACCGCCGACAGCGCCAGCAAGCTGGGAATCGGCGCGTACTCCGTATCCACGCCGCGGTCGGAAAGAATCAGCAGCGTGTAACCGGACTGGATCGCCAGAGACGCGCGCTTGCAGAGCGTCTCGACCGCCTTCTCGAGTTCCTTTTCGCCTCCGTCCGCGCGAAACACCATGGGCAGCGTCGTCGCCAGAAAGTCGCCCCAGCTCACGCGGCGCAGTTTTTCCAGCCTCCAATTCGAGATGATGGGATGGCGAAGTTTCAGCGTGTGGCAGTTCTTCGGCGTCTCCTCCAGAATGTTTCCTTCACTCCCGATGTAGCTGTTCAGCGACATCACCAGGTCTTCGCGAATCGAGTCAATCGCCGGGTTCGTCACCTGCGCGAACGTCTGCTTGAAGTAGCTGAACAGCAGTTGCGGCTTGTCGGACAGACAGGCGAGCGGCGTGTCGATCCCCATGGACCCCACGGGCTCTTCGGAATTCATCGCCGCGGGCAGCAGAATGGTCTTCGGGTCTTCGTCCGTGTAGCCGAAGGCGCGCTGCCGCATCA
>JBGPGF010000164.1:0-7069 GCA_041483755.1 Terriglobia bacterium
AAGTTTCTTCGCCGGCTGCGTCACGCCCGCTTGGCACGCGCCGCCGGTGTTTCCGCGTTGCTTTGATCTCGCGCACTCTGGCCGCGCTCTTTGCGGCAGCTCCGGCCTTTGCGCAGACGCAGCAGTACGTCTACTTCAATGGCGTGTATTCCATCTCCGGTTTCGCAAAGAACGGAAAGACGGCCGCGCTGACGCCCACGCCCGGTTCACCCTATGCGGTGCGATTCAACCCGGCGAAGCTCATCCTCGACGCAACAGGGAAATTCCTTATTGCACTGAATGCTGACGCCGGCGCGGGCACGATCTCCATGTATCAAATAGACGGCAATACGGGCGCGATCTCTGAAGTGCCGAATTCTCCCTTCGCCGCGCCAGGACAAAACATGCCGCAAGCATTCGCGGTCTCCCGAGAGGGAAATTATCTCTTCGTCGGCAACACGGTGGTGTCCGGTTTCAACGCCACCGGCTTGATCAATACGTATTCGGTGGACGGTCCCTCTCAGTCGCTCATTCCATCCCCGAACCCGCCCACCTCGAGCTTCCCCGGTCCCATTGCTTTCGTCACGGATCCGAAGGGGCGCAATCTCTACACCCTCGGATACAACAACTTGGCCCTGGACGTAACCGAACACTTGAGGCAATTCAGGATCGATCCCGCCACGGGAAGTCTTTTCTTCTTGGGGGACGGCGGACAGGGGGAAGTGGCGCGTTCCCTGGCGATGGATCCGAAGGGACGCTTCCTCTACGCAGGGCACGGCCACCTGTCCGGATTCATAGACGCGTACCTCATTTCTCCCGCCGATGGCTCTCTCATGCTGGGTTCACAACCGGGCGTGCAGCTCGGCCAGGGGATCATGCCTGATGGATTGTTTGTCGAGAGCAGCGGAAACTATCTATATGCGTCTTTGCCCGGGAACGTCGCGCGGATATTTGCAATTGACCAAAACTCGGGCGCGCTCACCGATGTGACGGGCCCGAATGCGCCGACCCTGGCCTTTGACGCGACGGCGGCGGATCCCATGGGCCCCTATCTCTACACCATCGGCGGCGGAATCCATGTCTATCAGGTCGACCCGGCCACCGGCGCTCTCACAGACGTTCCCGGCTCGCCTTTCCCGCTCCCCCAAGGCGGTGGAAGCAGCATGGTGATCACCACCACGGCGGTGCAGCCTGTGGTCGGCCCGGTGGCGGTTCTCACCCCGCCAACGCTGGAATTTGGCGACGTAGTCCTTCCGCAGCCGGGGCCGACCCCGGTGGTGCATCTCACGAACACAGGAGACCAGTCCCTCACGATCAACGGCATCGCAATTTCGGGCCCGAACAGCGGCGACTTCTCGCAGACGAACAACTGCGGCCCGGTTCTTCCTCCCAATGCATTCTGTTCCATAAGCGTGACGCTTATTCCAGTCGTCGCAGGAGACCGCAAGGCCACACTCGCCGTGACCGACAATGCGCCCGGAAGCCCGCACCCGGTGGCGCTTCACGGCACCGGGGTAACACCGAATCCCGCGGCGTCGCTCTCGTTCGGCAAACTCGACTTCGGCAATGCGCCCGTCAGCATGACGGCAGGTCCGAACACCACCACCCTCACCAACACCGGCCAGACGCCGCTGCATATTTCCAGCATCACACTGGGCGGCGCGAATCCGGGCGACTACTCGCTGACGAACACGTGCCCGGCAACGCTCCTCACGACACTCAGTTGCACGATCAACGCCACGTTTCTTCCCAAAGCTTTGGGCGACCGCCCCGCGTCCGTGGTGATTACCGACGACGCGGCGGATTCGCCGCAGACGATCGCGTTGCGCGGCGTGGGCACAGCCCCATTCACCGTGGGTGCCTCCGGTTCCGGCGCCACGTCCGCAACCGTTACGCAAGGGCAGACAGCGCAGTACAGTCTGCAAATCAGCCCTGTGGCGCAGTTCCAGGGCACGGTCGCGCTGGCGTGCACGGGAGCGCCGCTCCTCGCATCCTGCCGAGTGTCTCCGGCGACGCTTCAAATCAACGCGAGCGGAAACACGAGCGCAATTCCCGTCGGTGTCACGGTGACGACGATGGCGCCTTCCGGCGGCTTGGCGCTGCGGATGGAACCGCGAGGAAGCTCGCCGCGCGGAATCGGTTTGGCTCTGCCTATCGCAGTCCTATTCTTCGTGTTGTTTACTCTGCGGCGGCCGGCGCAGCGGATGGCGTGGTGCCGCGTGGTGGCGGGATTCGCTCTGTTCGTTGTCCTGGGCGCGGCCGGATGCGGCGGCGGAAGCAATAGCCCTGCGCCAGCGGCATTTCCGGGCACGCCGGCGGGAACCTCTACTCTGACCGTGACCGCGGCTGACGGCAACGTAACGCAGCAGATCCAACTCACGCTGATCGTTAAGTAGCCCCTCGTCTCCAATAATTCCTATTTGGCTGAAATACGCCAGATGACGTTGGCGCCGTCGTCGGTGACGAGCAGCGCGCCATCGGGCGCGACGGCGACGCCCGCGGGACGCCCATACACTCCCTTTTGTTTCGGGTCTGGGACAAACCCGGTGAGAAACGGTTGTGGCGCGTTTGTCGGCTTGCCGTTCTTGAAGGGAACAAAGACAACCTGATAACCCGAGCGGGGCGCGCGGTTCCAGGAACCGTGCTCGGCGAGGAACGCGCCGCCACGATATTTCTCCGGGAACTGCTTCGCGGTGTAGAACGCGAATTGAATCGGGGCGACGTGCGCGCCGAGGAGCACGTCGGGAACGATAGCCTTGGCGACGAGATCGGGGCGCTGCGGCTTGGCGCGTTCGTCCACATTATCGCCGATGTAGCTGTACGGCCAGCCGTAGAAGCCGCCATCCTGCACCGACGTGATGTAATCGGGCGGCAGATCGTCGCCGAGGCCGTCGCGCTCGTTGACGCTGGCCCAGAGCCTTCCGGTGAAAGGCTCAATGGCAATGCCGACGGGATTGCGCAGCCCCGCGGCATAGATGCGATCGTTCTTGCCATCGAGATCGCAGATGGTGATGGCGGCGCGGCGCTCCGGCTCGCCCGTGGCGACGTTAGCATCGGAGCCGACGCTGATGAAGAGATGCTTGCCGTCCGGCGCGATGACCACTGCGCGGGTGCGGTGACCGCCGCGCGGAACGCTCATGAGATGCTCGGCGGGGCCGAGAGGCTTCGACGTTTTCGGGTCGTACGGGAAACGCACGATCTCCGCCATCTTGCCGACGTACACGTAACCCTCATGGAAGGCGATGCCGAAGGGCTGCTCGAGCTTTGTGGCGAAAACTTCGCGCTCCTGCGCCCCGCCGGTGCGCTGGGGGTCGCGCAGGACGAGAATCTGGCCGCCCTCGCCGTCGGCCACAAAGATGTCGCCATTGGGTGCCACGGCAAGCCAGCGCGGCTCCTCAAATTCCCTTGCGAATACATTCACCTGAAAGCCTTCGGGGACGCGCGGGAGAAACCCTGCCGGCGCTTCCACGATGTTTGGCGGGTTGGGCGAAGAAGGCGATGCGTAGGGCGCGGGAAGCTGGACTTTTTTGCCACCGGTCAGCTGCGGGTCGGTGGTTTGGGCGAATACGACAAAAGCAGCGAGGAGCAAGAGCGCAAAGGGCGCGAAAAGTTTCAGCCGAGACATGACGATGAGGTTCCTCCCAGCGCGGATTATACCGCAGTCGGCGCCGCGAACCGCCGCGCGAGGGGGGAGGGCAACTCTTTTGGGAGAAACGGCCGATTAGTTCAGCGGATCAATCTCGGCGGGTCCGGTCATCACTTCAAATACTTCTTCCGTGCTTGTGCCGCCCGCGTCTTTGGCGAGTTTTTTCTGCGCGCGCTTTTCGGCCTTCATCTTCTGCTTATCAATGCGCTTCATTTCCTTCTGCCGCTTTTGGAAGGTCATCTTCGATCGTGTTGCCATCGTACTCTCCTCGACACCCGAATCGAGCGCGGCGCGTGCCGCGATCGGCCGTGCTTTTCCGCGTCGTTACCAGCGCGGTTCGCGAGGCTGCCGCGCGGATTCACGATAATCTTCGTTCGAGAACCGGCCACGCCCGCCGCCGGCGCCGCCGCCTGGACCGCGTCCGCCGCCGTACCCGCCGCCGCCCGGGCCGCGTCCGCCGCCGCTGGGGCGATCTTCCTTCGGGCGCGCTTCATTCACCTTCAAGTTGCGCCCGCCGACTTCTTTTCCGTCGAGCCCGGCGATGGCTTTGGCCGCTTCGTCGTCGTTGGCCATTTCCACAAACGCAAAGCCGCGCGCGCGTCCCGTCTCCCGGTCTTTCGCGATGTGCACGCGCGTGATCGACCCAAACGGCTCGAACATCGCGCGCAAATCCTCTTCCGTGGTCTGAAAACTCATGTTGCCGACAA
Source organism: Terriglobia bacterium (assembly GCA_041483755.1). GTDB lineage: Bacteria > Acidobacteriota > Terriglobia > Acidiferrales > UBA7541 > Acidiferrum. The sequence goes on from JBGPGF010000164.1 coordinate 4,333, forward strand.
ACAAATTCTTCATTGCTTCTCTCCCCTTCTGGATGTTGCACGATTGCTGGTCGCGAAGGGTGCGGCACGCAGCCGATTCGAGTGGCTCCCAAACGGTGACAAACGACCGGAAAGAAGTCAGGTGAGACTGGCCGCAAACGGCGCCCCGGCTGCCCCTGGAATACCCCGCCCAGGACGCAGCCCGGCTCCTTGCAAGTGCCCGCCCAGTATATCCCATCCCCGCCCCAAAAGTCCTATTCCGCCTGTCCGTGGAACTGGCCTTCCCGCCTGGTCTGCGGTAGCTTTGCACTTGGCCGAAAAAACGAATGGGAGGTCGCGATGCTGAACACGAGCTTTAAACAGTTGGTTATTCGGGGCGGGACGTTGGTTGCCGCGCTGCTGCTGTGCCTTTTCGGTGCTACGCCAGCGCAGAGCCAGGCGGCAACGCCGTCCAAAACCGCCGCCGCAGAGCAGGAGTACACCGTCGAGTACTACTACAAGGTTCAGTGGGGCCACGCCGACGAATGGCTCGCTCTGTTCAAGAAGAATCATTTGCCAATCCTCAAGGCGCTGAAAGAGCAGGGCCGCATCGTCGAGCTCGAAATGGAAAAGCCGCGCTACCACATGACCGAAGACGCCCGCTGGGATTTCCGCGTCGCCATCACCTGGAAGAATTTCGCCGCCTCGAACGACCCCGGCAATGAGCTGGCTCTCGTTCGCAAGCTCTACCCCGATCAGGACACCTTCAAGCGCGAAGAGCAGCGCCGCTTCGAGCTCCTGCTTGCCCACTGGGACCTCCCCATCGTCGAAGTGAGCCTGGATTGACTCCTATTCCAAGACGATATCGGGCTTCAATAGCGGTACCAGATGTTCATTCACCATAGTTGTACGACTCGTTGAATCGCATGAAAACGCGCAGAAGCTGGGGCAAATGACCCAGCTACGGCAATTTCATTGCTGCCTGCTGCAGGGCGGAACCGCTCAAGTGTGTGAAATGGAACAGTCTTGAATGCTGGGCAGTGTGATTCTTTGGCAGGGCAATTGCCTTATTGCTCCGCAGTGTAGCCTGGAGAGATTCAGGCCACGCGCGATCCGGCGGCATCTGCGGCCCCACATTTTAATCGCAGATTCCGGATCGTTGTCGGTAAAAGCAGACTGCGCAGGTCCGATATGTAATCGGACTGAGCCGGTCCGGCAAGTAACGGAGAGAATAAATTCCTTGCAAGATATTCACATTTTGTTTGACATGGGAAAACGACCGTGCAAAATGATGAGCGGAACAATTCTTCCCCCTCCGAATGAATTGGGACCTCTTGGCTCGAAAGTTGCACCCGAAATGGACAGGTTTCGAGGACGGCGAGCCAGCTCCCAATCCCACGATTCTGAATGGCGTGCCGGCCTGCGGGACGGACGAAGGTGATGCGTGGCGCACTGGGGTTCGCTCAGGTGGATTGCTCCCCCACAGTCTGGAACCGTGACTCGCATCACAGGATGAGAGAAGCGAGCGGGTTTCGGGCGGGCAGACGAAGAGGGAAGAACTGATGTGGATTGAAGCGCGGTGAAGGAGGAGCAGATGGTTTGCATCCAGAGCAGGCACGTGAACCGATTCCTGATGGCTCTCGGCGGCGCCGTATTGGCGTGTGCCGGTACGGTGGCGGCGCAATCTGCCAACGATGGGGCCAAGCCCGCGGAGACACAAAAAGAGGCTAAAGCCGCGCAACCCTCAGGGGCGGACGGCGATTACGTGGGCAGCGAAACCTGCGTCACATGCCATACCGATCAGCAGCGCCGCTTTCAGAACACCATCATGGGCAAGGTGATGGCCCATCCCCGGACACCCGAGGAGGCGCGCGGGTGCGAATCGTGTCACGGACCGGGACGAGCCCACGTCGAAGCGGGCGGCGGGAAGGAGACCATTCCCCTTCGCTTCGGCAAGGATTCCAAGAATTCGGCGGCCGAGCAAAACGCCGCGTGCATCGACTGCCATTCGCGCGGCACTCACTTGTTCTGGAGGGGCAGCCCGCACGAATCCCGCGGCATGACCTGCGTGGACTGCCACCAGGTGAAGCAGGAGTTGCATCCAGCGCAGTCTTCCGAGGGCCGCTACAACGCCCCGTTGACGGAGAACCGCGGGATGAAGAAGTCGCAGCCGGAGATTTGCCTGCAGTGCCACCAGATGCGGCGCGCCCAATTGCAGCGCTCGTCGCACATGCCGTACCGCGAGGGAAAGGTAACCTGCACGAGTTGCCACAATCCGCATGGCTCGCCAAATCCCAAGCAGCTCCTGCAGAGCACCACCAACGAGAATTGCCTGAGCTGCCACACCGAACGGCGCGGCCCCTTCCTGTGGGAGCACCCTCCGGTGATGGAGAATTGCGCGAATTGCCACGAGCCGCACGGCACCAGCAACCCGCAATTGCTGAAGACGCGCATGCCGCGGGTTTGCGATTCCTGCCACGTGGCCTCGCGGCATCCCACGCAACCGCAGCCCCTCGGTTCCATCAAGAATTTCAGCCGGGGCTGCACCAACTGCCATTCCACCATCCACGGGTCGAATCACCCGTCGGGCGACAAGTTCCTGCGGTAGGAAGGGAGAGCGCACGAAAATGAGAACACGGAAGTATTTTGCAGCTCTGGCAAGCTTGGCGCTCCTTTGGCTCCCGGCGGTTCTCTTCGGCCAGGAACACGCCACCGAGCACGGGAGTGTCGATTTCGGTGTGCGGTATGCAATAGGAGACGTTTATGGCCGGCCGGATCT
>JBGPGF010000165.1:0-7057 GCA_041483755.1 Terriglobia bacterium
CAGTTCCTTTTCGGCGGCGTCCACGGTCGTGCCGAGGGGAAAGCGCAGGCTTGAAAGCTCGCCGGGCGCCTTCGCCATACCCTTGCCAAATTCACCGGGGAGGGATGCGCGGCTGATCAGATCGCGGTCGCACATGATGGTCGCGCGCTCGAGAACGTTGCGCAGCTCGCGAATGTTGCCGGGCCAGGTGTGGCTCATGAACACGTCGAGGACCTCGGCGCCGATTCCGCGAACGTGCTTGCCGTGCTTGGAATTGATGTCGCGGAGCATGTACTCGACGAGTTGGGGAATGTCTTCCTTGTGCTCGCGGAGCGGCGGCAGGTGGATGTGGAAAACGTTGAGGCGGAAATAAAGGTCCTGCCGAAGATGGCCGCTGGAGACGGCGTGCTCGGGATCCTTGTTGGTCGCGGCAAGAACACGCACATCCACCGGCGTTTCGCTTTTGCTGCCCAGGCGGCGGACCTTGCGATCTTCGAGAACGCGGAGCAGCTTGGCCTGCGTGGGCGCGGGCATTTCCCCGATCTCGTCGAGGAGCAGCGTGCCGCCGTCGGCCAGCTCGAAGCAGCCGATGCGCCGCTCGGCCGCGCCGGTGAAGGCGCCGCGCTCGTGGCCGAAGATTTCGCTCTCCATCAGCGTTTCGGGGATCGCGGAACAATTGATGGCCACAAACGGACGCTCGGCCCGCGGCGAGAGTTTGTGCAGCGTGCGCGCGACGACTTCTTTGCCCGAGCCCGTCTCTCCGGTGATCAGGACGGAAGCGGAACTCGGTGCGGCCATCTCCACGATGCGCATTACTTCCTGCATGGGTTTTGATGCGCCGACGAGTTCGCCAAGCCGCCCAGCCTCGCGGAGTTGCCGCTGCAGCGAAGCGAGGTGGCGCGCGTCCCGCGCTTTGCCGAGCGCGCGGTCGAGCAGCGCGCGAAGCACCGGGCCCTTCAGCGGCTTTTCGATGTACCAAAATGCGCCCGCTTCAATGGCGGCCACGGCGCGCTCTTCGCTCCCCTTGCCCGTGATAATGATCGCGGGAACATCGAGCAGCTCCTGGCCAAGCTGCTTGAGCAAGTCGAGGCCGTTCATGCCGGGAAGTTCGACATCGGCGATAAGCGAATCGGGCTGAAACGTGGAAAACTTCGCGAGCGCGTCCTCGGCCGTGGCCACGCCCAGCACTTCGCAGCCCCAGCGCTGCAGCAGCGCCTCGTAGCCCTTGCGCGCGTTCTCTTCGTCCTCGACGATCAGGACGCGGTCCTTGCGCTCGCCGGTTTCCACGGCGCGCGCCGCCGCCTTACTCTCTTCTCCCATCGACGTGCCTCGCTTGTCTTCGCTGACGCACTTGAATGTAGCAAGTGCGCTGAGGAAAGCCAAGCGCAGCAAGAAGTGGCCGGTGGTCAGTGACTGGTGAAGGAAGGGATTCTTATTTCATGAGGTAGAGGGGCCGCCCGAGCTCCAGCTCCAGCTTCGCGCCCTTGGGCAGATTTAGTTCTTGCCCTCGGCCCGACTCCATCAAATAAGCGGCGAGAGCACCCATTGCCGCGCCTTCCGCCGCCTCTTTTGCATCCTTGTGCTTCACTCCATGGACTGCGCCGATGGCCGCGCCTCCGGCCGCCGCTTCGGCTGCCGCGCGTTGTGTGCTTTTTCGTCCTTCGATCTCGCCTTCCTTGCTCGGACCGGACTTCACGCTGTGATCGCCCGGAACGCTGACCACGTCGGCGACAATCGGCAGCTTGCCGTAAGGCGTCTTGATTTCATCGAACGTGAGCCACAGGCGCGCGCGGCCGGTGACGCCGGCGGGCTCGACGCGGCTCACATGGCCGCGAATCTCCGTGCCCGGCGGAAGGATCGTGCCGTTGGCAGCTTCAATCGGCTCGGCGGTCCTCACCTTGAATTTCCTGTTCTCTTCCGGCTTGCTCGTCGTGAGTTCGTCCTCGAGCAAGACAAGGAAGCGCGTGCCGGGGGCGACGGCGTAACTCGCCAGAGATGGCGCGGACGAAGGCTGTGCCGGGGCGGGCGGAGGAACCGAATCGGTAGATTGCTCCGACGCGGGTGCCGACGGCTGGTCCTGACCGGCTAGAGGGATCGCAGCGAACAGTAATAGCGCGGCGGGGACAAGATTGATCAATGAAATTTTCTGCGATACGAAAGTCATGTGGTTCTCCTTATGCAAAATGCAAGTGGCTGGCGGTTAGCGGACCTGCAAGCGCTGCTCCACGCCAGATTGAACGGTCCATCTCACGTAAGTCACTTATTTTGTGTTGTATAGCCGAATTATCGGAATCGCGGATTCGCCGGGAAAAGCAGGCGGCTGGAAGGGCGAACAGTCTATTGGAGGGTGAATCCGGCAGTCTGGCTCATACCCGGGCGCGGCCGAGGAAGCGGCGAATCTGGCGCAAGACGCTGCCCAACATCGCCTCCGTCAGCCGCCCGGTCTGTGTGTTTTGCTGGCTGGGATGGTAGGAAGCAAATAGGCGCGGTAGATTCTCAGGCAGCTTCGCTTCGGCTCCATGCCCAAAGGGAAAATCCGCAAGCGAAGCAATCTCGCCACGGTCTTTGAGGATGCGCAGGTAGCCGTCCCAGGCAATCCTGCCGAGAGCGAGGACCGCGCGCGGGCGCAGGATTTCCAGTTCGCGCTCAAGATAGCCGCGGCAGTTTCCAATTTCGGAGGGCAGCGGCTTATTGGCGGGAGGAGCACAGCGCGTCGTCGCGGTGACGTAGGCGTTGACCAATTGCAGACCGTCATCGAAATGAACGGACGTCGGCTGGCTGGCAAAGCCCGTCTTGTGGAGCAACTTGTAGAGAAAATCCCCGGAACGGTCGCCGGTGAAAACGCGTCCGGTGCGATTTGCGCCGTGCGCCGCGGGAGCGAGGCCAAGAATAAGCAAGTCGGCTTGCGGGTCGCCGAAGCCCGGAACCGGCTTGCCCCAATAGGTCCACTCGCGAAACGCGCGGCGCTTTTCGCGGGCGACTTTTTCGCGGTAAACGACCAAGCGCGGACACTTGCGGCATGCGGTAATTTCTTCAGAGAACACGCGAAGCTCCGCGGCGCGATTCATCGCGAATCTCTAGCGCAGTACAGTGAGAATCTCCTCGTGCAGAAGGCCGTTGGAGCTGACCAGGTGGCCACGATAAATCGAGCGTTTCCCGTCAAACGTCGTGGCGCGGCCTCCGGCCTCTTCGACAATGATGATGTCTGCCGCAAGGTCCCACGGCTTCGACCGAACGTCCATGGCGGCGTCGATGGCGCCTTCCGCGACGAGCATGTGCTGCCAAAAGCCGCCCATCGCGCGGCTGCGGCGGGCGATCTCCGCGAGCCTCGCGATCCGCCCGTTCGCTTCTTCGCCCTTGCTCGGATCGGAACCGGAGGTGAAGACCATGGCGTCGCGCAGCCGCGCAACATCCGAGACCTTCAGGCGGCGTCCATCGCGCCAAGTGCCTTCCCCACGGTAGGCTGACCAGCGCGCCGCAAGCGCGGGCGCGCTGGCCAGCCCCGCTACGATCTCGCCGCCGTTCTCGATGCCGAGCAGCGTGCCAAACGTGGGAATACCGCGCGAAAATTCCTCGGTGCCGTCAATGGGGTCAATGATCAGGCGAGGGCCCTGTGCGTGCGCCTCCCCGCCGAACTCCTCGCCCAGGACATCCAGCGATAGGCCCGCCTCGGTCACTTTGCGGCGCGCCATTTCCTCGATGGCCTTGTCCGCCGCGGTGACCACGCTGCCGTCACGCTTGCGTTCGGCGCCCAGTGCGTCGCCCCGAAAAAAACGCATGGCAATCTCGTCGGCCTCGTCGGCGATTGCTACAAGCAACGGCTCGTACTCTCTCCGAAAGCTCATGCATTTCCCTTGCCGGGGGCGAGTCATCCCCGCGCCGCGAAGATTTGTTTCAACCGCCGTAGGGGCGCTGCTTGCTGCGCCCGAAGTTTGACACCATTGCACGCAGCTTCTAGCATACAGAGATTAAAGCTGATCGTGGGCATCGTCTATCCGATGGAGGCATGGGTGTTTGGAGACCGAAGGGCGCGTCGAGGTGTCGTCTGAGCATAGATGCAAAAACCGGGACGGTTCTGGACCGCATTCTTGACGCGCGCCGCGCCGCTGTGGATCACCGCAAGCGCATCTTGCCGGAGACAGCGCTGCGCTACGGGGTGAAGCACGGCACGCCGGTGCGGGATTTTGCCGCGGCGCTGGAGCGTCCAACATTGAACGTGATTGCCGAGCTGAAGCCGGCCTCGCCATCGCGTGGCGTCTTGCGCGAGGATTTCGACGCCGTGGCGCTGGCGCGCGCATTGGAAGCGGGCGGAGCGGCAGCGCTCTCCATACTGACCGAGGAAGAGTTTTTTCACGGTTCACTAAAGAATCTGCGGGAGGCGCGGAAAGTTTGCGCCCTTCCGGTGCTGCGCAAGGATTTTATTTTCGATCCCTGGCAGGTGTGGGAAACACGGGCCAACGACGCGGACAGTTTCTTGCTCATTGTCGCGGCGCTGAGCGAGGAGCGGCTGGGCGAACTCCTCGCGCTGGGCCGGGAGTTGCAAATGGAAGCGCTGGTCGAGGTGCACACCGGCGCGGAACTGGATCGGGCGCTGGCGGCGGGTGCCAAAATCATCGGCGTGAACAATCGCGACCTGAAGACGCTCGAAGTGCGCGCGGAGACGTCCTTCGAGCTGATCGAGCGAATTCCGGAGGAATGCATCGCCGTAAGCGAATCCGGCCTTCGCACGCACGAAGACCTGCTGAAATTGCGCGCGGCCGGTTTCGACGCCTTCTTGATTGGCGAACACCTGATGCAAGCCGCCGAACCGGGCGCGGCTCTGGCCAGCTTGATGGGCGCAGCATCGTGAGCGACATCAGTCGAGTGCGCGTAAAGATTTGCGGGATCACCAACTGGCTGGATGCGCGCGCGGCGTGCGACGCCGGCGCGGATGCCCTGGGCTTCAATTTTTACGCGAAAAGCCCGCGAGTCATCTCGCCCGCGGCGGCTTGGGACATGAGGAAGAAGCTGCCGCCGTTTGTCGCGGCCGTCGGCGTATTCGTGAATTGGAAGGCGGGCCCCGTAAATTCGCTGGCGGCGTCGCTGCAGCTCAGCGCCGCCCAGCTTCACGGCGACGAAACTCCGCAGGTGGCGGCGGAAGTCGCGCGGCGAGTGCCCGTCATCAAGGCATTTCGCATCCGGAAGGATTTTTCACTGGCGCAACTGGCGAAATTCGCCGCGGCGGCGGCCATCTTGCTCGATGGCGCCCAGGCAGGCCATTATGGCGGGACGGGCAAGACCACGGATTGGGCTCTGGCGGACAAGGCCGCTCGGAAGCACCGTATCATTTTGTCGGGCGGGCTGAATCCGGAAAACGTGGCCGAGGCGATTCGCGCGGTGCGGCCCTATGCGGTGGACGTGGCCAGCGGGGTCGAGTCGCGCCCGGGAAAGAAAGACGCCGGGAAGCTCCGCGAGTTTTTGCGCGAAGTGGAGCGCGCCAGCCGCGAATTGGCAGGACTGTAAGGATACGATCGAAAAACTGAGCGAGCGATGAGCACTCTGACCCAAACTTTGGCAATCACACCCGGGCGATTCGGCCCGTACGGCGGGCGGTACGTGCCGGAGACGCTAATGGCGCCGCTCGAAAAGCTTGAGCGCGCGTACCAAGAGGCGAAGTCGGATGCGGGTTTTCGCGCGGAGTTTGAAGACCTTCTCAAGAATTTTGCCGGGCGGCCGACGCCCCTTCAGTTTGCGTCGCGGCTGACGGCGCATCTCGGTGGGCCGCGGATTTATTTGAAACGCGAAGACCTGCTGCACACCGGCGCGCACAAGATCAACAACGCCATTGGACAAGCTCTGCTCGCCGTGAGAATGGGCAAGCCGCGCATCATCGCGGAGACAGGCGCGGGCCAGCACGGCGTGGCCACCGCCACCGTGGCGGCGCATTTCGGGCTCCAGTGCACGGTGTACATGGGCACCGAAGACATGGCGCGCCAGGCGCTCAACGTCACGCGCATGCGCATGCTGGGCGCGGAAGTGATCGGCGTAAACTCCGGCAGCCGCACGTTGAAAGACGCCATCAACGAAGCGATGCGCGATTGGGTGACGAACGTGCGCACGACGCATTATCTTCTCGGGTCGGTGCTGGGCGCACATCCCTATCCCACGATGGTGCGCGATTTTCATTCCGTGATCGGACGCGAGGCGCGCGTGCAGATTCTTGCCGCCGAGCGGCGGCTGCCCACTCATCTCTACGCGTGCGTGGGCGGCGGGTCGAATTCGATTGGACTGTTCCACGAATTCATGGGCGACCGCGCCGTGAAGATGGTGGGAATCGAAGCCGGCGGGCGGGGCAAACAACTCAGTGAACATGCGGCGCGGCTCGCGGCCGCGCAGGGATACGCCGGCGCGCGCCCCGGCGTTTTGCAGGGCACCTACACGTACGTGCTGCAAACAGACGACGGGCAGATTGCAGCAACGCACTCGATCTCGGCCGGGCTCGACTATCCGGCCATCGGCCCGGAGCACGCCTGGCTCGCGGATCAGGGCCGCGCGGAATATGCGCCTGCAACCGACGCTGCGGCGCTGGAAGCGGCGCTGCTACTGGCGCGGATTGAGGGCATCATCCCGGCGCTGGAAAGCGCGCACGCGCTGGCGGGGCTGATCGAGCGCGTGCCGCGGATGACAGAAGACGATCTGGTGATCGTGAATATCTCCGGCCGCGGCGACAAAGACATGGACACGTATTCCCGCCTTCTTTAGTTTTTCCGGAACCGCCATGGCCACTGCCACCGCCAATACGACTCGCATCTCCCGCCGTTTCGCGGATCTGCGCGCAAAGGGCGAGCTCGGCATCATCGCGTACATCACGGCGGGAGATCCGACGCTCGATGCAACGCTAAGTTTTGTCTTGGCGCTGGCGGAGGCGGGCGCGGACGTGATCGAACTCGGCGTGCCCTTCAGCGACCCCGTGGCCGATGGCCCGACGATTCAGCGGGCCAGCGAACGAGCGCTGAAAAGCGGCACAACGCTCGCCGGCATTCTGGAGCTGGTACGCCGCATTCGGATGAAGAGCGAAGTTCCCTTGGTGCTCTTTAGC
>JBGPGF010000166.1:0-6979 GCA_041483755.1 Terriglobia bacterium
ACTCCTGTGTGCACGCCACAATCTGCAAAAGAGCGACCGGATCGAATAGGCTTCGGCCAATGCGCGAAAAGAAGATTGTGCCAAGTCTGCGCCATCACCCAAGGGCCATTTGGCAGCGGCCAGGGCCGGTGGTTGGCCTCGATTAGGACGGGCTTCATGCGGCTCCTGTTTGCGGGATAGAATGCATGGCCAGGCCAATATACCCTGAGCGGAGCTTCGGGAATCCAATCCGGCAGTTTCGCGATCGTCGAACTCATCGAAGGGGGAGAAAACCCATGCAACGCAAGGCAACCGCGGTATGGAGCGGCGGACTGAAAGACGGCAAAGGCGCATTGACGACCGACAGCGGCGTGCTGAAGCAAACGCAGTATTCGTTCAGCACGCGATTTGAGAGCGGCGTCGGCACGAATCCCGAGGAGCTGCTGGCCGCGGCGCACGCCGGTTGTTTCACGATGGCGCTTTCGGGACAACTCGGCGGAGCGGGCATCACGGCGGAAAAACTGGAGACGACGGCGACGATCACGCTCGACAAAGTTGCGGATGGATTTGCGATAACGAAGAGCCATCTGGAACTCGTGGCGCGTATCCCCGGTGCGGACCGCGCGAAATTCGACGCGGCTGTAGCAGCCGCAAAGACCGGCTGCCCGGTTTCAAAGCTCATCAAAGCGGAAATCACACTGAATGCGCGGCTCGAGTCGTAAGGCATTGCTCGCCGTCGACTTACAGCTAGAATCGTGCCCATGATTCCCGCTCCCATTCCATTCGCGGCCGGCGTGGCGCTCTTTTTGATCGTCATCTGGGACGCGTTCGAAGCCATTGTCCTGCCGCGCCGCGTCACGCGAAAATTCCGTCTAACGCGCCTCTTCTACCGCAACCTGTGGAGGATGTGGCTGGCGCTCGCGCGATTGGTGCCGTCGAAGAGGCCGCGCGAATCGCTCATGGGATTCTTCGGCCCCATCTCGCTGATCATTCTGCTGGGGGTGTGGGCCGTGGGACTCGTCCTGAGCTTCGCGCTGCTGCACTATGGCGCGGGCTCGGCCGTCAGCGTGACCGGGCTGCAGCCGGGCTTTACCACGGACTTCTATCTCAGCGGCACAACGTTTTTCACGCTGGGCTTGGGCGACGTGGTGCCGCGTTCGCCGCTGGCCCGCGTGCTGACGGTCACCGAGGCCGGCGTTGGTTTCGGCTTTCTGGCCATCGTGATCGGCTACCTGCCGGTCATCTACCAATCGTTTTCGCGGCGCGAAGTGAATATCTCGCTGCTCGACGCGCGCGCCGGATCTCCGCCTTCCGCCGGCGAGCTGCTTCGCCGCCACGCTTATCCTCACGGCGTCGAAGCGCTGCACGACCTCCTGGCGGAATGGGAGCGCTGGTCCGCCGACCTGATGGAAAGCCATTTATCGTATCCCGCGCTGGCGTTTTTCCGTTCGCAGCACGACAACCAGTCGTGGATTTCCGCGCTGACCGCGATTCTCGACACGTGCGCGCTGGTGATGATGGGTCTGGAGGGCGCGTGCGAGCGCCAGGCGGAGCTGACGTTTGCCATCGCAAGACATGCCGTGGTTGATCTCTCGCAGGTTTTCGCCACGTCGCCGAAGCCCCTGCCGCACGAGCGCCTCAGCGCCGCGGACCTGCGGCGCATTCGCGACCTCCTCGCGCAGCACGGCATGAAGCTTCGCGACGGCCCCGAAGCCGACGCGCGGCTAACGGAATTGCGGGGATTGTACGAGCCGTACGTGTTCACACTGGCGTCGTATCTCCACCTGCCGCTTCCGGCCTGGATTCCAGCGAAGAAGGGAAAAGACAACTGGCAAACCAGCGCCTGGGGCCGTTCGGCGGGATTGGTGCGCGATGGTGTTTCAGCAGGAGTGCACGACGACCACGATTAGCCGCGTGCCGGCTTGCCCAAGTGCGGGCGTCCGACGTTCCAGGCGGTACCAGGAGAAGACCACCATGAAAGCAATTCTCGTTCGTGAAATCGGGGCTCCCGAAGTGATGAAAGTGGAGGAAGTCCCGCAACCCAAGCCCGGCGCGGGTCAAGTGCTCGTGCGCGTGCGTGCCGCGGGCGTCAACCCCGTAGAAACCTATATCCGCAGCGGGGCGTACCCTATCAAGGCGCCGCTGCCCTACACGCCCGGCAGTGATGCCGCGGGAACGGTCGAAGCCGTCGGCGAGGGCGTCACGCGCGCCAAGCCTGGCGACCGCGTGTACGTTGCACACAGCCTGAGCGGTACGTACGCCGAGTTTGTTCTGACGCTGGAATCGCAGGTGCATCCCTTGCCGGAGCGCGCATCGTTCGCGCAAGGCGCTGGCGTTTGGGTGCCGTGCGGCACGGCCTACCACGCGCTGCGCCACTTCGCGAGAGCGCGCGGCGGCGAGACTTTGCTTGTTCACGGCGCGAGCGGCGGCGTGGGAATTGCAGCCGTGCAGTTTGGCCGAGCATTGGGAATGACAGTGTTTGGCACGGCGGGAACGGACAAAGGCGCCGACCTGGCCAAGCGCGAGGGCGCGCATCAGGTTTTCAATCATCGCGCGGCGGGTTACCAGGAGGCGATTCTCAAGGCCACCGGCGGCCGCGGCGTAAACGTCATCCTCGAAATGCTGGCCAACGTGAATCTTGGCGCGGATCTCAAGCTGCTTGCGCCGCGCGGCCGCGTGGTCGTGATCGGCAGCCGCGGCGATGTGACCATCAGCCCGCGCGACCTGATGATGCGGGATGCCGCGGTTTTTGGCCTGGCGTTGTGGAACATCTCCGAAGCCGATGCCGCGGAAACCCACGGCGCAATTATCGCGGGGCTCGAGAACGGCTCGCTTCGACCGGTCGTCGGCAAGGAGCTGGCGCTCGCCGAAGCCCCGCGCGCGCACAAGGAAATCATGGAGTCCGGGGCGTTCGGCAAGATCGTGCTGATTCCTTGAAAACAGCGGGGTCAGATGCGATGAAGTGCGGCGAGAAGAAGACCGGCTGCAGCGCCGCCGAGAATGAGCCACGCTGAAGGAACGCGGTAACGAAAGAGCAGCACGCCGCTGAATGCGGCGAGCGCCAGCGCCGGCCAACTGATCAGCGCCGCGCGCGCAAATTGCCAGCCCACAACCGCCATCAACGCAACCGCCGCCGCATTCACACCGTCCAGAAACGCGCCTGCCGCGGCTGATTGCCGCAGCTTCGGCAAGAAACTGGCTGTCCCGGCAACAAGAATAAACGCGGGGAAGAACATCCCACCCGTGGCGAGCGCCGCTCCTTTCCATCCGCCCAATACATAACCGATGAATGTCGCCACGGTGAAGAATGGTCCGGGAGTGGCCTGGCTCACCGCCACGGCATCGAGAAGCTGCGCATCCGTCAGCCAGTGCAGGCGCACGACGAGATCCGCGCGAAGCAAGGCAAGCAGGACATAGCCGCTGCCGAAGAGCACTGCGCCGACTTTTAGAAAATAGAGGAATACCGCCGGCATTCCCAGGGCAACAGCAGCCGTCTGCGTTGCGGTCCCTCCCGCCGCGCCTGCGACAATTCGAAATCCTTCGGTGCGCCGCGCCACCATCCACGCCACGCCGGTGCCGATGAGCAGCGCCGGTGCGGACACATGTACGGCCGAAAGACCCGCCACGATGGCGGCCAGCAGCCACAGCTCTTTCAACTTGAGCGCCGTGCGTCCCAGCGACCAGATGGCCTGCGCCACAATCACCACGACGATGGGTTTCACTCCAAACAGGAGCCCCGCGACCTGCGGCAGCGCGCCGAAGCGCACGTACACCCAGGCCAGGGCTGCGGTCAGCGCCGCCGCGGGAAGGATGAAGGCCATTCCGGCGGTGAGCAGTCCCGGCACGCCCCCGCGAATCTGGCCGAGATAAATCGCCAACTCGGTGGAGCTTGGCCCCGGAAGCAAACTGACTGCTCCGACGAGATCGAGAAAGCGCGCACGCGAGAGCCATGCGCGCCGCTGCACAAACTCCTCTTCCATCAGCGCAATGTGCGCCGCGGGCCCGCCAAACGCGAGGAACCCCAGCCGCAAGAAGGCGCCCGCGATCTCGCTCAACGAGTTTCCGGGACGGGTGGTATTGGAAGTTTCCGCCATAATCTGCGTGGCGGGCATTATGCCTCAAGAATGCGGGGTGAATTGTGAAAGCTCGTAAATGCCGAGTTGTTTTTCGAGGGAGGCCGTTTTTTCGATAATGCCTTCGAAACCTTGTTTGCCGAAGAGTTCGTGTTCTTTGTCCTCAAAATCTTCCCCAAGGGCCGCGTATTCATGTGCGGACACAATCTCTCGGAACGCGGGGAACAGCACGGTGTCCTCGCGGGCCTCGTGGGGGCGGTACATACGGACGAACTCACCCAGAGCGCGATCGAGCTTGTGCCGCTCGCCTGGGTCGCGCAAACCGGCGGGTTTGGCCAGCGCCAATATGCGTGCCGTGACGATGCGGCCTGCGCGGTGCTGGGTGCGCAGCGTGGTCACGAGGTCCACCAGCCGTCCCGCCTTCTCAAACCGCGGAAATAGATAGTCCTCCTCCAGCTTTTCGTGATACTCCTCGATGAAGTGCTGGATGATTCCGGCGGCGGACGCAAGGACAACGGGATCCAGATCCGCTTTGGGCGCGCGCAGCCTGCGTTGCGATTCCTCATAGATGAGCAGGATGCGGTTCAAGACTCCGTGTTCGCGCATCAGGTCTTCCGCGGGAGCTACTTCCTCGCCTCCTCTTTCCTCTTTCGGATGTTCCTGTGATTTCGGTGAGCCGGTCCAACGCGTGAATTCTCCGGCAGCAAGAATGCCGAGCGAAGCGGTAAGTGATTCGGCAAGAAACCGGCGCCGCAGCCGAAGCGGCCCGCTCATTTTCATTTACAGCCTCCTGAAAACCCCTCTAGCTTACGCTCGTTCTCTTGGTCGTTTCCACGTGTCGGGGCCGCGGCACCGTGAGGTATAATCCGGGATGATGGGTTCGGGTCGCCGCTGGCTGGCAAGATGTTCTGCGCCGTCCGCGAGATTTCCGGCGATCTCTCAGGAGAATTTTTATGCACCGCGCATGCGTTTCTCTCCTTGCTCTGACTGTACTCGGATCATTTCTTTCTCTCCGCAGTCAAGCACAGCAACCGCCCGCCGCACAGCCGGCTCCATCGCCAGCATCGCCCGCGCAGGATGGCTGCAAGGCCGCATTCGCCATCGCGCCCTTCGATGAAGGCGTGATGAAGTTGCTTGCCACTCCCATCGTGCCTCCCTTCCGTACCGTCTTCACCGAAGCGAGTTCGAGAAAGCTGCAGAATTGGGACCTACCGTCCAAGGTAACCCCATGGCGCGACCGCCCGGCCCCGGAAGAGCTGGCACGCCAGTGGGAGGAATTGAACAAGTCTTGGAGTTCCGGCGCGCAGGGAAAGGACAAGGGCGCCAAGCAGGCGCCTCCGCCGCGTTACAAACCCTACGGGTTGCGGCCCTTCTCGGCGGAGCAGTGGAAAGACCTCGAGAAGTGGTTCGCAAAAAACGGCCCGAAACAGCTTTCGGGAACTTGCGCGGATTCCGCCAGGGCCGCCTACATTTTGGCAATCGGAGTCATTTCGGGTGGCGTTAGCGCAACGCCCGGCGATGCGAACCGCGCGATTGATTACGCGCGGAGCGCAGGGACACCTCAGCCCGAGAGCTTCGGCGCAAATGCTGCCACGGTGGCCAGCCATAGCACGCCGTATGACGAACTCTCGCAGCACGGCGCGTCCGGCGATCCCTCCGAATACACCTGCGTCTATCTCTTTCGCGCCAACGGCGCCTCCTCTGGGCAGGGCGCAACTCACCGCGAAACTCCCGACTACTACTACTGCCACGCCGCCGGCGCCGAGTCCCGCTCCGCCGTGACCACCATGTTGAAATTCTTTTCCAAGACACAGCTGCCCTAGCGGCACCGCACGGCTTGCCTTGAGACAGCCGAAGCCCTGTGCCCGCTTCCGCCGGGTTTCCCCGGGGCGCTTGGAAAGGCGATTGCGGGCCGGTATAATCAAGGCGTCCAGCGTAAGAACCCATCCTGAGCGCCCCGAGCCGCGTTCCCGCCCAGGGGACGCGTGCAAGCGGAGAAGAACGAACCTTGCGTATCGCTTTAGCCTTCGCGATTTGGCTCGCGGCGCAGAGCCCCTTCACCCACTACTGGCACAGGCTCACCGACCGCACGTTCACCGGGCTCTACCACGTCAACGCATTCGACCTGGCGATGATGATCCCGTACTTCATCGTGCTGGCCATCCTGGCCATGTACGGCTTGCACCGTTATTGGCTGGTCTACGATTTTTTCAAATATGCGAAAAACATTCCCGGCCCGCCGCCGCCGCTCGCCGAGTGGCCGCGCGTCACCATCCAGCTTCCCATCTTCAATGAGCGCTACGTCATCGAGCGGCTGGTGGACGCGATATCCCGCTTTGACTATCCCCGCGAGATGCTCGACGTCCAGGTTCTGGATGACTCGACCGATGAGACGCGCGACGTGGCCCGCGCCTGCGTCGAGCGCTACGCCGCACTCGGCTTCCCGATCGTATATGTCCACCGCACGAATCGTGAGGGCTACAAAGCCGGCGCGCTGGAAAACGGTTTGAAAACCGCCAAAGGCGAGTTCGTCGCCATCTTTGACGCCGATTTTCTCCCCGAGGCCGATTTTCTTCGCCGTACAATCCCTTATTTCCAAGACCCGCAAGTCGCCGTGACCCAGGCGCGCTGGACCTACCTAAATAGCGATTACTCGCTGCTCACCGAAGTGGAGACCATTCTCCTGGACGGCCATTTCGTCGTCGAGCACGGTGCGCGCTCCCGCCGCGGCACCTTCTTCAACTTCAACGGCACCGCCGGGGTGTGGCGCCGGGCTGCCATCGACGATGCCGGCGGCTGGCAGCACGATACGCTCACCGAAGACACCGATCTTTCCTACCGCGCGCAGTTGCGCGGCTGGCGCTTCCTGTATCTCCCGGAGATCGAGTGCGCCTCCGAGCTTCCCGTGGACATGAACGGCTTCAAGG
>JBGPGF010000167.1:0-6957 GCA_041483755.1 Terriglobia bacterium
GAACAGCAGTTGCGGCTTATCGGACAGGCAGGCGAGCGGCGTGTCGATCCCCATGGACCCCACGGGCTCTTCCGATTTCAGCGCGGCGGGCAGCAGAATGGTCTTCGGGTCTTCGTCCGTGTAGCCGAAGGCGCGCTGCCGCATCAAGATGGTTTCATGATTCGTCGGCTGCACGCGCGTCGGACTCGGCAGATGATCGAGCGTGATCTGGTTCTCTTTCAGCCACTCGGCGTACGGCTGCCGTGCCGCGAGCTGTTTCTTCACCTCTTCGTCCGAAATCAAGCGCTTCTGTTCCGTATCCACCAGCAGGATGCGGCCCGGTGCAAGCCGCCCCTTCATGCAAATCTCTCTCGGCTTCACCGGAAGCACGCCCGCTTCCGAGGCCATGATCACCAGGCCCCCCGTGGTCACGATGTACCGCCCCGGACGCAGCCCGTTGCGATCCAACTTCGCGCCAATCACGCGCCCATCGGTGAACGCCACGGCCGCCGGACCGTCCCACGGCTCCATCAACGAGGCGTGGTACTCATAAAATGCTTTCACGTCCAGAGGCATCGCGGGATCGTGGTCCCACGCTTCCGGGATCAGCATGGACATCACGTGCGGAATGCTGCGCCCGGCCAGCGTCAGCAGCTCCACGGCGTTGTCCAGCATCGCGGAGTCGCTCCCGCCCGGCGTGATGATCGGAAAAAGCTTCTTGATGTCGTCTCCAAACAATGGAGACGCCAGCACGGATTGCCGCGCATACATCCAGTTGACGTTCCCGCGCAGCGTGTTGATTTCTCCGTTGTGGCAGACGTAGCGGTAGGGATGCGCAAGCTGCCAGCTCGGAAACGTGTTCGTGGAAAAGCGCTGATGCACCAGGCACAGCGCGCTCTTCACCTCTCTATCCGAAAGCTCTTTATAAAAATGCGTGATCTGCGGCGCCAGCAGCAATCCCTTGTACACGATCGTGCGCGAAGACAGCGACGGTATGTAGAAGAACTCCTTCTCTTTGAGATCGGTTTCGGCGACGGCGGCTTCCGCTTGCTTGCGCACCACGTACAGCTTCCGCTCCAGCGCATCCTGATCCATCCCCGCGCCGCGCTTGATGAAGATTTGCTCGATGTACGGCTGCGTATTCCTCGCCACGCGACCGATCATGTTCCCGTTGATCGGCGTGTCGCGCCATCCCAGCACCGTCAGGCCATTCTCCTTCGCTACCTTTTCTAAAATCCCTTCGCAAAGAATCCGCTCGGGCGGGTCCACCGGAAGAAATACCATCCCCACGCCATATTCACCCGGCGCGGGCAGCGCGAAGCCCAGGCTCGCGCATTCGCGCTCAAAAAACGAGTGCGGAATCTGGATCAGAATTCCCGCGCCGTCGCCGGTCTGCGGGTCGCAGCCGCACGCGCCGCGATGCGTCAGGTTGACCAGAATCTGGATGCCCTTGAGCACGATGTCGTGGGACTTCCGCCCTTCGATGTCCGCCACGAATCCGATGCCGCAGCCGTCGTGTTCATCCTGCGGACGGTATAATCCCTGCTCTTCAGGTACACCTAGAAATGGATACTTTCCCTTCATCGTTCCCTGGTCTTTCGCGCGAGAATTTCCGCCAACCGGAAGAAGTTACTGGCTTTCCCCGGCCTGCACGTCCCTGCCAGGTCCGCCATCCCCTGCGCCCGGCATCCTCATAGAAGAATCCGGCGCGCAGTCTGATTCTCCGGCTTGCTCTCAATAATACACGGAACCGCGTTCGCTGAGAATCCTCCCCGTGGAACAGGCTTCAGCCTGTCTGCCGCAGGGTGTTCAGCGCCGGAATGCGTCCCGCCGTATGGGTTTTGTAGCTGCGGCTTTAGGCCGCCATCTTCCCTGTTTTCTTTCGTGTTCGCCATTCGCCACTCTACGCCAGCGTCCCCGCCCGCCGCCGTTTCCGTTTCCACTCGTAATCCTTGCGCAGCAGCGACTGATGCTTCTTCACCTGCAGCTCCAGCTCGCGGAACGCCTTCTTGCAGCTTGCCCGCACGTTGCTCCCGATTCCCGTCGCGTGCAGCGCTCCCGTGGGCAGCGAGAGATTCAACGACAGCATTTGTTCTGAATTGTGCGGATTGCGCTCGAACCCGCCGTGCAACTTCACGAGATCCGGGGAATAGCTCTGCAGCAGCTTCTTGAGTTTACTCAGATACCGTGCCACTTCCGTTTCCACCTCTTTGTGCGACTGCACATGCTTGTAGCTGATCGATACTTTCATCTTTGCACCTGTCCGGAGGCCACGCGTTAAAATTCTGGAGACGAAAAGGAAGGAACCAGAAGCAAGTCAGCTTCTTGCACCGCATGACGCTCACAGAATAGCAGCCTGCTCCGCTGCCTGCAAACGGTCTCCTTCCTCCGCTCAAAAGAGTTTGCCCGTGACCTTGAACAAGCAAAAGGAAAGCGCTACCTTCGGTGGCGTTCTGCTCTAACATTGAGAAGGAAACCGAGGAGGCCTGCGTGCGCACCGCGAGAACGATTGGATGGCCGGTTGGCATGATGCTGCTGACGCTGGCAGGCGCTCGTTTGGCGCTCGGGACCGATCAAGGCGCGCCGGCGGAAAGCCGCACTCTGCGCCCTCCCGTGGAGCTGACCGCGGAACAGGACCATCAGAGGATCATGGATCTTCTGCATATCACTTCGCTCCGGCCGGGCGCCGACGGCAGAAACCCCCAGGCGCCCAATGCCGCCAATTACGACGAGTCCAAGGCCAATCCATATCCCAACTTGCCGGACCCGCTGGTCTTGAAGAACGGGAAAAAGGTGACGAAGGCTAAAACGTGGTGGAAGCAGCGCCGCGCGGAAATCGTGGATGACTTCGACAGAGAAATCTATGGCCGCGTCCCCAAGGACACGCCCAAAGTGAATTGGGAAGTGCTCAGCACAACCAAGGAAATGAACGGCGACGTGCCGGTCATCACAAAAAAACTCGCGGGCCACGTGGACAATTCATCCTATCCGCTCATCACCGTTGATATCCAATTGACGTTGACTACCCCAGCCAACGCGGCGGGGCCCGTGCCGGCGCTGATGGAGTTCAGTTTTGTATTTCCTCCGGGATTTCGGCCCCCGGCTCCGCCACCCGGTGCGCCCGCCGCAACGGGACCCGCCTGGCAACAACAGGTTCTTGCCAAGGGCTGGGGCTATGCCGTCCTCATCCCCACCAGCGTGCAGGCCGACAACGGTGCGGGCCTTACGCGCGGCATCATCGGCCTGGTCAACAAGGGCCAGCCCCGCAAGCTGGATGATTGGGGCGCTCTGCGTGCCTGGGCCTGGGGCGCCAGCCGCGCCCTGGATTATCTTGAGACCGACAAATCCGTGGACGCCAAGCAAATGAGTCTCGAAGGCCATTCGCGCTATGGCAAAGCAACGCTCGTCACCATGGCGTATGACTCCCGTTTCGCCACCGCCTTCGTCAGTTCCTCCGGCGAGGGAGGTGCCAAGCTCAATCGCCGCAATTGGGGTGAGATCATCGAGAACGTGGCGGGAACCGGCGAATACCACTGGATGGCTGGGAACTTCCTCAAGTACGCCGGCCCCCTGACGTGGAACGATCTGCCCGTGGACTCTCACGAACTCATCGCTCTGTGCGCCCCGCGTCCCATGTTCATCAGCGCCGGCGCGACGCAAGGCGACGGATGGGTGGATGCCAAGGGCATGTTCCTAGCAGCCGCGGGCGCTGGGCCGGTTTACAAACTCTTGGGCAAGAAAGGCCTGGGGACCAACGAGTTTCCGCCCATCGAGACCGCGCTGATTGACGGCGACGTGGCCTTCCGCCAGCACAGCGGCGGGCACACTCCCGCACCGAACTGGCCCACGTTTCTAACCTTTGCCGGCCGCTACATCAAGGCGCCGCCTCTCCGGGCGGCCGCCCGTCCTATCGCGTGACGGCGTCGGCCGCGTTCGCGGCCAAGATGAATCCCGTGACCGTGTCCACCACATACTCATTTTCAAACCACAGGAACGGCCAGTCATCCTTCAGCTCCGGAAAGTCGGGCTGCACAATGACCACGCCGGGAATGATCCCGCCGGGAATAAAAGAATAGTCCGCCCGGTTATTCCCGTAGGCGATCAGCTTGGACTGCGTTCCGACCGAAGACACGTACGAAACGTTCGATACCGGGTGCATCCCCAGCACATAATCGAATCCGCGAAGCGTGTACTCCGGCCCCACGATTTCCGGAAACGCTTTGTGGAAGAAGTACATTTGCGTGGCGAATCCCGCGGCCGCGCCGGCTCCGCCCCACGTGCTGGTCGTAATTGGCACACCGTAAGGATTCTTGGAAAGGGCTGCGTCGGTCTTTTCCTTAAACGAGCGGAGAGCCGTGGCGAAGGCATTCTTGAACTGCTCGTCCATGAAGGGGATGGCGCGCACCGCGATCCAGCCCACTTGGAGAAAACGATTCTGAATAACGGGCAAGAGTTCCGCCAGGCGCTTGCGGTACACCTCACCACCTTTGGTCGCGATCAAAAGCTCCACCGCGGCTTTGGTCTCCTCGTCGCCCAGCTCTCCGCCGGTCGTGTTGAACGACTTGAACAATGATGGCGGCCGTTTGTGTTCCTCGTCCCACACACGAACCGCCGTCTGCAAACATTCCTCCGCCATCTTGTCGTTGTAGCCGTGCAGGACGCGGCTCGCCGCCGCCAGAGAGGAAATTGCCAGATAGTCGAGCGGAGTGGTCCGCGTCGTGAATGCCAAGCGGTCATCGGGAAGTCCGGAATGCACGCCGTCGTTTTCCAGCCGCCCCATGCGCGGAGAATAGATGCGCCCGTCGGTTTCCGAAGCGCCGTCTCCCAGGTGCGTGTATTGCTCGAGCGTGGGGGAAATAATCCCCGGAATCGCATGGCCAAAGGCCTTGTACTGCCCAAGTATCCCCAGCACGCCGTGCTCAATCTGCTGCACGGCATCCGGAATCCCGTCGGGCTTGCGAATTTGCACCAGCCGCGCTTCTTCATCCACCGTGGTCTCATCCCAATCCACCCCGAACTGCTCCTTCGCCAAAACCAGATCGGTGATCACACGGGCCTGGCTTTGCGTGCGGATGTCGAAGTCGCCGGCGTCATACCAGCCGCCCCGGTTTAGGCCGGGAACATGATCGCCCGTCGCAAACGGCGAATCCGTCGAGCCCCCATTTGCATACCCGTCGAAGTGTTTTTGATTCGGGGCCGTCTGCCTGGCATCGTCCAGGTTAGAGGCTCCGTGCCA
This sequence comes from Terriglobia bacterium, assembly GCA_041483755.1. Classification (GTDB taxonomy): domain Bacteria; phylum Acidobacteriota; class Terriglobia; order Acidiferrales; family UBA7541; genus Acidiferrum. The sequence goes on from JBGPGF010000167.1 coordinate 5,216, forward strand.
GATGCGATACGCTTCGCGCACTTTGACGTGATCCATCTGCACGGGCAGATACGTGTCCAGTGACGCCTGCCAAACGCCCGCGCGATATACATCTTTGGCGATGCGGAACGGCGCCGTCTTGCGCCCTGCGTACTCAATCACATAAACGCCGGACTCACGCACCGCCGAAAAATCGAATCGCGCATACTGATATCTCAGCCATTTGCCCCAAGATGTGATTTCCCCGCGAAACGCTTCACGGTATTCCCCTTCGGGCGTCAGCCGCAGCACCCGAGCCGTCTTTGGCGCATCGTAAAATGGGTCGAGTTCGATGACCGCGGCCTTGGCCCGCTCGGGCGTGTATCCCACCTGGTTGTACGCCACGACCGGCGGACGAACCCATCCCGGCGCCACGTTCGGGCGAATGTGCCAGACCACGGCGTTTTCCGTCCGATTTGCCGCAATCAAACTGCGCACCACAAACCATCCGTTCTGCGCCTCGTTCCGGCCGTCAAACAGCATGAGCGGCCCGTTATCGGAAGTGATGCTCACGCGTGTCATGGGATCTTCGGCCGCCAGCACGAGACTGTTTCCGGTCGCCAGGGGAAGCGGCTGCGCGCTTCCATTCACCCCTTGCCGCATGGGGCCCTGAGGATGCCGCGGAAAAACGCCGGACTGGTTGTCCAGCAGGAACGATTTCCCAAAGTAGGTAGTCGGCAGGAATTCCAGGTTGAATCCGGCCTTTCCCACGAGCGAAGCCACCAGCGGCTGATCGAGGTGCACGGTCACGCGAAAGCCGTCGGCTTCGGGAATCACCTCGATGCGATAGCTGAGGCCCTGCTCCGCATACTCGCAAGAAGCAGTCAGCCCGTTTGCGGAGGGACCCCGCTTCCGCTCCTTGAAATGCGGAATCGCGTCCCACTGCGCCGGGGTCGGCAACAAGCGAACATCGCCGTTGGTCGCGATGCGTTCTCCGTGCAAAATGATTTCCAGGCCGCCGAGCTTCTGATCGCCGAAGACAGCGTGGTAGGGATTGTGGAACAGCAGCACGCTCAGGCCGCGAGCCTCCAGGTAATCCTGTTCGTTAACCCGCAGGTCTGCGCCGTGGAGGGTAAAACCGCCCAGCAAGACGCAGGCGCAAAGCGCAACAACAGAAACTCTCCTGCTCATCATTTCCTTAGCGATCCAAGTCATCATTCTCTCCCCGTGTTAATGGATAACTGGGCAGGCTATCACACCTCGACTCGCTAAGCCTGCCCGCCGTAGCATGCGTCGGAGGGTCCGTCCAAGCGTGACGCACCAAGTTGGATGATTAGATGCCCACCATCCGTTTTCAAGCCTCCAGTCGCGGGTCGTGAACCGGGTAACCTACGGCAAAATGGTACACGACTTGTCCTTGCGCGGAAGTTAAGCCCAGATAGCGGTGCACTTCATCATCGAAGAACGCTCCAATGCCTGTCGCTCGCAGGCCCAGCGCCTCGCCGGCTAGATACATTCGTTGACCGATGGCGCCCGCCTCGAAATGTACGAAGCGATATCCACGATCGCCGTAACTGCGTGCAGCGCTCTCAAAATCGCCGATCATCGAGAATGCCACGCAAGCATTCCCAGCCAAGTCCTGCCCAAGACTAAGCGCCGCGGCTACCATGCGCTGATCCCCCTCCCTGATCATTTCCAACTCCGCGTGCTCCGGCCAGTAGCGATACGCGCCGGGCGCCAATCCTTCGACGCGGTGGACGTACAGATACAACTGAACGAAACGC
>JBGPGF010000168.1:0-6913 GCA_041483755.1 Terriglobia bacterium
TCACCGAAACTTCCGGATCAGCCACGCCGGGTTTCCGCTGATTCCATCATCCCGGCCGTGTATTGCAGGACGCGGTGGACAAGGCGATCCGGAATATCGTCGTACGAACGCGCCTTGCCGATCGCCGGTGACAGAACGAATCGCAGATGCCCCCCCCGCGTCTTCTTGTCGGAACGCATGGCCTTCATCAACTCCTCCGGCCGCACTTTCGGCCATGGCGGCAGCGCGCCGAGCCGCCGCACCAGCGATATGATTCGGGCGGCGTCTTCAGCGCGCGTGATGTTTGCTTCGTGCCCAAGAACCGCGGCGGCGATCATGCCCCAGGCCACAGCCTCTCCATGCTGGTATCGCCGGTAGCGGGTGACGCTCTCCAGCGTGTGGGCGAAAGTGTGGCCGAAGTTGAGAATCTCGCGCAGGCCGGACTCGCGCTCATCGCGGCTCACGACGCGCGCCTTGATCGCGGCGCACCTCGGTATGACAGCGGAAAGTATGGACGGGTCGCGCTTCATCAGCCGCTCGATATTCTTCTCGAGTGAACAGAACAGCGGCTTGTCCGCGATGATTCCGTACTTGATCACTTCGGCGAGCCCCCCCCGAAATTCGCGCGCCGGAAGCGTCTTCAGAGCCCCCGTATCGGCCAGCACGAGGCGAGGAGGGTAGAACGCACCGACAAGGTTCTTCCCTTCCGGCAGATTCACGCCGGTCTTGCCGCCCATGGCGCTGTCCACCTGCGCCACGAGCGTGGTTGGCACATGGACCAGCGCGACGCCCCGTAAGTAACTCGCCGCGACGTAGCCTGCGACATCTCCCACCACGCCACCGCCAACAGCCACCAATAGCGCGTGGCGGTCGGCTCCCGCCCGGCTAAGCGCCCGGCAAACCAACTCAACCGTTCGCAGGTTTTTCTGGGTCTCACGGTCATCAAACAGAATGAGGTGTTTCTTGTCGCGTATGCGTAGGCCGCGCTGCACGGCGGCGCCCACGCAACGCCAGACGCGCGGTGAGGAAAGCACAAACGTCGCTGTAAACTCCCCCAGGCGGCGCGTAAGGGCGACCGCTCCGGCGAGGACACCCTGTCCGCAGACAATCTCGTAACCGCCGCCGGCCGACCGGACTCGAATCCGCTGTGTCTTCATGGTCATGCCGTTTGAATGTAACATAGCCCGCAGCCGCCACGGGCTCCGCCGCAAAGTGAACGCGGCAAAACCTTCGTGCTACCATGGCTCCGTCAACCGGATAACTTCACCATGCCGCTCACCCCCAATGCCCGCCAGTTCGACTACGTTGTAATTGGGAGCGGCGTGGCCGGATTGCGAGCAGCGATCGAGCTGAGCGAAACGGGTGGCGTTCTCGTTCTCGCGAAATCCGAGCTAAGTGATTCCGCCACGCAGTGGGCGCAGGGCGGCATTGCCGTTGCCCTCAGCGACGAGGACGAAGTCGGCCTCCACGAGCAAGACACCATCGCCGCCGGCGACGGTCTTTGCCGCCCGGAGGCGGTTAGCGTTCTCGTCGAAGAAGGCCCCAAGTACATCCAGCAGCTCATCGAATGGGGCACCGAGTTCGACCGCGCCGGAACGAAGCTGGCGTTTACGCGCGAGGCCGCCCACAGCCGCTCCCGCATTCTGCACGCCCACGGCGATTCCACCGGGCGGGAGATCGGACGCGCGCTCTTGGCGCGGGCGCGTTCCATTCCGCACTTGCACTTGCAGGCTTACGCTTTCACCACCGAACTCATCGTCGAGAACGGATGCGTCGTGGGGCTGCGTTACCTGGACGAACGAAGCGGCGCCGTGCACGAAGTCCGCGCCCGGGCGGTTCTGCTCGCCACCGGTGGCCTTGGCCAGATCTACCGCGAAACCACCAACCCAGAAGTGGCCACCGGCGACGGTATGGCCATCGCCTACAACGCCGGAGCCGCCCTCTCGGACATGGAGTTTGTGCAATTTCACCCCACGGCGCTGGCGGTCAAGGGTGCGCCCCGCTTCCTTCTCTCCGAAGCCTTGCGCGGCGAAGGCGGAGTCCTGCGCAACGTGAACCTGGACCGTTTCATGAAGCGCTACAGCGAAGCGCAGGAGCTGGCCCCTCGCGATGTCGTGGCCCGCGCCATTGTCTCCGAGATGCACCGCACCCGGAGCGCGCATGTCTATCTGGACATGACGGAGAAGAGCGAAGACTTCATCAAAAAGCGCTTTCCGCGCATCCATTCCACTTGTCTCAGCTACGGACTCGACCTCGCGACTGACCTGGCTCCCGTTTGTCCCGCGGCGCACTACTCCATGGGCGGCGTGAAGACCGATCTTTGGGGCTGTACGTCGCTCCCCGGACTGTATGCCGCGGGTGAATCGGCGGCCACCGGCGTCCACGGCGCAAATCGCCTGGCGAGCAATTCCCTTCTCGAAGGGCTCGTCTTTGGAGCCCGGGCAGGGCAAGCGATGACCCGTGATTTTCCAGCCGGCAAACGGAAGGCGGTTGCCAAGACCGCGCAGAAATCAAAAGAGGGCGGCACTGGGGCGCATCCATCGAAACCGGAAGTAGTTGAACCAGTTTCGCCGGCGCTGCAGAAGATCCGCGAGTTAATGTGGAGCCATGTGGGGATTATGCGCAGCGGTCCGCAACTTACCGCGGCGCTCGCCCAGTTGAAATCAATCGAACCGCCCGATTCCAAGAAGCCTTGCCGCGCCAGCCACGAGCTGCGCAACCTCCACGCATTGGCACTGCTCATCACGCGCAGCGCGCTGGCCCGCGAGGAGAGCCGCGGGAGCCACTACCGTTCGGACTTTCCCTTCCGCAATGACGAGGATTTCTCGAAGCACTCGGTTGCCGAACGCGAAAAAGACATCCGTTTCGACCTTTGATGATCAGCGCGATTTCTTCTGAATTTCCCGCAGGCTTTCCAGGAAGACATGGCCGACGATGGCCAGGCTGCGCGCGCTGACTTTGTCCAGAGTGTCCTGCGGCGTGTGCCAGTACGGAATCTCGAAATCAATGACGTCCACGGCGGCTACACCGCGCTTCTGAAAGGAGTGGTGGTCATCCCCATCGATTGCAATGCTCTCGTTCACGAAGACGTGCGAATACCCCAGGCGCGCCGCAACAGACCATACCAAATCCGTCAGCCATTTTGTGGAAGTGCTGTCGCGGCGGAAACGCAGTTCCCGCGCACCGACCATGTCCGCAAGCAAGAGGGCCTTGACGCGTTTCAAATCTCCGCTGGCCGCGAGGCGCGCGGCCATCTGCCGGCTGCCGTAACAATTGTCGGGATCCTTCCAGTCTCTGTTCACGGCTTCTTCGCCGTCAAAAAACGCAATCCACACCGTGCCCCGGCTTCCCTTCCCGCACAGCAGGCGCGCCAGTTCGAGCATCACCGCCGTCGAAGAACCGCCGTCATCCGCTCCCACGAAGTTCTCGAGGCGTTTCGTATCGTAGTGCGTAGCCAGCAGGACGATGTCGCGCTTCTCCCCCGGAATCTTGGCCACGATGTTCTTCATGGACAATTGCCCCGCAGGCGTATCGGCATGGAAATCGTCCGTCTCCACCGCGCACCCATAGCTCTTGAGCTGCGCAATGATGTACTCCTGCAACGGGACGATGCCTGGCGTACCTGCCTGTCGCGGACCCATTTTCACTTGCTCGGCAACGTGCGCGAGAGCTTTCCGCCCGTCGAATCCGCCGGTGGACTCGGGTGCGGGCGCCTCATCGGCAAGAGCAGTCGCCACTGCTGCCGTCTGTGCGTTGGCCTGGGCCGCGCTGGACCCTTCCGTCTTTGCGCCGCATCCTGCGAAATCGGCCAAAACAAATGCCACGCACAACGCAGTCCGCGACACGTCAATTCGTTCACGAAACCCTAGACACGGCATGGATCAGCGCGCTCCCGCTTCCGCCTCGGCCGCCAGACGGCGCTCCCGCTTCCGCACGACTAATGCAGAAACGCCGATGCCGATGAAATAGAGCCCCACCATCGGGGCCATGAAGACCAGCATCGTTGTGGCATCCGGCGTGGGCGTGATGATCGCGGCGATAACCGTAATGATCAGGATCGCATAGCGGAAGTGCTTCCACATGAACTTAGGCGTCACGATGCCAAAGAGCGAAAGAAAGAAAATCAGGATCGGCATCTCGAATACCAGACCCAGCCCCAGCAAAACCATTAGGATGAGATCAAAATATTCGTTGATGCTGATCATCGGCACGACCGGCCCCTGGAAGCTGACCAGAAATCCCAGCGCCCGGGGGAGCACGATGTAGTAGCCAAAGGCGATTCCCCCCAGAAACAGAAAAACCGTCGAAAACATGAAGCCGGTGATGGCCTTGCGTTCATGCCTGTACAGGGCGGGGGCAACGAACAACCAGACTTGGTAAAGAACAACCGGCGACGCAATTACAAGCCCCAAATACACGCAGAGCGTGATGAGCATATTGAGATAGCCCGCCGGATGCGTATAGACCAGTTTCTGATCCAGATGCGCATCCGCAAGCGCCTTGAGCATCGGCTGCGTGATCCATTTGATGAAATAGCCCGAAACGTAATAGGCGGCGCCCGCGCCAAGGGCGATGGCGATCAGCGAATTGATGATTCGCTTTCGCAGCTCGATCAGATGCTCAAAAAACGTCATCTGGCCCTCACCCTCTCCTTCATCGGACGGGCGCACGGGCCGTTCAGGCGGGCTGCTGGTGGTCGTCATGGACGGGTTCTGTCGAAGCTGTATCGGGCTCTCCGGAGGCAGCAGAGATGGCTGCTTCTGCGGAACGCGGCACTGTATCTGGCTCCGCAGAGAGGGTCAGTGGAGCGGCAATCGAGTTCGCCTCCGCGGATTCCGCCAGAGCTGGCGGTGCCGCGGAAACGCTGGCCGCCAGTTCGCGCTTGCGGTATTCCACGTCTCGCGCCTGCCGCTCGATGTCCCGCATCTCCTCTTCGAACGCCGAGCGGAAGTCCGTCGAGGCTTTGCGGAACTCGGCCATTAGTTTGCCCAGGCCGCGCGCGAGTTCCGGCAGCTTCTGCGGCCCAAATACGACCAGGACCACGACAAAGAGGATGATCATGTGCGGGACGCTGAGCATGGTGTTTGGCAGCCGGGGAAAGCCCAATTGCATCATAGAGAACGTCCTTCCGCGCTGTCAAACGTCCCTGTGATGGTGTGCTATACTTTTGCTTTGAAGCTAAGGTGAGGTTTTCATGAACGTACAGCGTCGCGGACTGGTCCTGGTCGTCGGCACCTTGTTGCTCGCGGCCGTTTTGGGCGGGATTTACGGCCCCTCGGTGCGGGCCACAGCCTCGTCCAGCGAGGATTACGAGGCCTCCGTCCGCAATTTCACCCACGTTCTGGACGTTGTCCAGGCCAACTACGCCGCGCCCGTTGACACGGACAAAGCCGTTTACCAGGGCGCCATACCCGGGATGCTCCGGGTGCTCGATCCGCACTCGAATTTTTTCGACTCCCGGCAATTCGCTTTGCTTCGCGAGGACCAGCGCGGAAAGTATTACGGCGTGGGAATGACCGTTGCGCCGCGCCAAAACCATACCATCGTGCTCGCTCCCTACGTCGGGTCGCCGGCCTACAACGCCGGCATTCGCCCCGGCGACATGATTGTCAAAGTAGATGAAAAGCCCACCGATGGCCTCTCCACCAGCGAAGTCGCGGACTTGCTGAAAGGCCCCAAGGGCACGGTGGTGAAAATTACCGTCGCGCGCGAAGGCTACTCCGACCCGCTGGTTTTTACGGTCACCCGCGCGGAGATTCCGCGTCACTCCGTGGACATTTCGTTTCTGCTGAAGCCGGGCATCGGTTATGTCCGGCTATCGAGCTTCAACGAAACGACCGACCGCGAGCTGGCCGATGCCATGAGGCAGCTCGACACTTCCAATCTCGACGGCCTGATTTTCGACATGCGCGGCAATCCTGGCGGCTTGCTCAATGAAGCCGTGGCCGTCGGCGACATGTTCCTCGACAAAAACCAGCTTATCGTCTCTCACCACGGCCGAACTTCACCCGAGCGGCGCTACGTCGCCGTGCGCGGCAATCAGGGAAATAACGTTCCGCTGATTATTTTGATCAACGGCAATTCCGCCTCGGCCACGGAAATTGTTTCCGGTGCGGTGCAGGACCATGACCGCGGCCTCGTGGTTGGCGAACAGAGCTTTGGCAAGGGCCTGGTGCAAACGGTCACACCGCTCAGCGAAAACACCGGCTTGGCGCTGACCACCGCGCGCTACTACACACCCAGCGGCCGCCTCATTCAGCGCGACTACAAATCCATCTCCCTCTACGAGTATCATTACGAGCGCAAAATCCCCGACCATCCGACGGAGGTTAAACTGACCGACAGCGGGCGTCAGGTTACCGGCGGCGGTGGAATTACCCCGGACCTTGTCGTTCCCGCGCCGAAATACACCCATTTTCAGGAAACCCTGCTGCGTAACGACGTTTTCTTCCCCTTCGAGGCGGGAGTCGGCGGTTTCACGCGCTACTTCCTTGGCACCAAACCGTCCATCACCAAACAGTTTGAAGCGGACGACATCGTGATGAAAGAGTTCCGGAATTATCTCGCCAAGCACAACATTCGCTCGACCGAGCCGGATATATCCGACAACCTCGACTGGATCAAGCGCAAGATCAAACAGGAAGTCTTCCTCTCGGCTTACGGATTGCCAGACAGCTTCAAGGTTCAACTGGAAGCGGATCCGCAGGTGCAGAAGGCCATCGAGGCCATTCCGCAGGCCCGCGCGCTCTATGAGAACGCGAAAAAGATTATTGCCCAGCGCGCCGGCGAAGGCGACTCGCGTCCGTAGCGTCGCAGCACGCATCGCACACCACTTGGCGGACGCGGTTGGCAACTCCGCAAGCCTTTGCTAACATTAAAACTGGTTTCGTGGGCGAGTAGCTCAGTTGGGAGAGCGCTGCGTTCGCAACGCAGA
>JBGPGF010000169.1:0-6885 GCA_041483755.1 Terriglobia bacterium
CGAAGCTTTGGTGGATTGTCCTGTTCCTGATTTGCGCCGTGTCGGCGGCCTACTTGGGATCCACCCTGATGGAGCGCTGGGTACCGTACGACGACGGGGCGCTGGCGCAAAGCGCCCAGCGCGTCCTGGAAGGTCAATTGCCCCACCGCGATTTTGTTGAGATCTACACCGGCGGATTGAGCTATTGGCACGCCCTTGCGTTTCGCTGCTTCGGGATGAAACTGAGTTCGCTGCGAATCGCGCTGTTTGTTCTCTTTCTGCTTTGGGTGCCCGCCGTCTACTACGTCGCGGGAAAACTTGCCGGTCCCTGGGGCGCGGGTGGCATCACCCTGCTGGCTGTTTGTTGGAGCGTGCCGATTTACAGCGCTTCGATGCCGTCCTGGTACAACTTGTTCTTCGCGACATTCGGAGTTGCGGCATTGTTGCGTTACCTGGAACGGCCGGCCCCCCAGTGGCTGTTTGCCGCGGGTGTCTGCGGAGGGATTTCCTTTCTGGCAAAAACGGCGGGCCTTTACTTTGCCGCGGGAGTATTGCTGTTCTTCCTGTACAGGGAACAGTGTCTGGCCGAAGAGCGAAACGATTCTTCCAACAGGAAGGTAGTTTATCCGGCTGTGGTCATCGCCGGACTGTGCGCGCTTATCGCGGCGCTCTTCGCACTCATCGGGAGGCGCTTGGATGTTGCGGACTTCGTGCATTTTGTTCTACCCGGGAGCGCGCTATCCGTTTTTTTGATGGTGCGCGAGGCCGGCGGGTTTCGCAAAGGCTCCACAAACCGTTTCTCGTCCCTCTCTCAGATGGTGACGCCATTCACCGCGGGATTTCTCTTCCCGATCGCGTTTTTTCTCTTGCTATACATTCCGTCCCATTCTCTGGGCGCGTTTTTTCATGGGACTTTTGTTTTGCCTCTGCGCCGTCTGGCCGATGCAGCAGAAAGGCCGCCCGGATGGATCGCTCTGCTTACGGCGGCGGGGGGAGCGCTTCTGACGGGGCTGGTGAGTTTGCTGCGCGGGCGTGCCAGGCTTCTCGTGAGCGCGCTGGTGTTTCTGCTCTTTCTTGCATTGTTAGCGGCCGCGATTCGAAACGATGCGGCACAGGGCATTGCGTGGCCTCTCGTTCAGGGATTGATCCCGATTCTTGCGCTCGCAGGTGTTCTGAGGCTTTTTTCTTTCGCTTCCGCGCAATCCGCTGAAGCAAGGTTTGCGAGCCAGCAGATGTTTCTCCTTCTGAGCGTTTGCGCGCTTTGCAGTTTGATTCAATTCCCATTCTCCAACGAAACCTATTTCTGTTACGTAGCGCCGCTGGCGGTGCTCTCCGCGGCGGCCTTGCTGCGGCCGCTGGCGAATCCACCGCGGCTTCTTCTGGGCGGCTGCATGGTGTTCATGATCTGCATGGGAGTCTTGCTGGTTCGGCCCGCGGCCGCGCTACGAACCGCAGGGAGCGCCGCGCGGCACGCCGGGCGCGTGCGAATGGAGCTGCCACGCGCCGGCAACGTGCGGGTGTCACCGGAGATGGCGCGGCTCTATGAGAATCTTGCCGCTGTGGTCCGGCAGCACGGGGCGCGCGGAGGAATCCTCGCGGCACCGGATTGTCCAGAGGTGTACTTTCTAACCGGCCATGAAAATCCAACGCCGGATCTGTTTGAGTTTTTTGAAGACGCGGGCGTTTACGAGGGAAGATTGCGCGAAGTCCTGCGGACGAAGAACATCACGGTGGTTGTATTGAACCACGGGGCCACCTACTCGGCCCCCTACGAGGAGATCCTGGAAGGAATGATCGCATCGCGCTACGCAGGCCGCCTGCACGTGGGACCATTTGAAGTGCGCTGGATCGAATGAGCATGGCAAACAACTATTGCTCGCAAAAATTCACCACCCTTCTCGCCGGTAGTCTGATTCTGCTGGGGTTCCTTCTCTACGCGAACACGGTGACGAATGGATTCGTTTACGACGATCACTCCCAGATCGAGCAGAACCCCTACGTCCATAGCTCCCAGTATCTTGGAAAAATCTTCTGGAGCCCCGTACTCTCCTACCAGGGAGCGCAGGGAGCGCCCAATTATTACCGGCCCCTGATGATGTTTGGCTATCTTCTGGAATTCCATCTGTTCGGCACGTTTCCCTACGGCTACCACCTGATCAACATCCTTCTGCACTGCATTGTCGTGTGGCTCGTTTATCAGGTAGCCCTGCAACTTTTTGCCGATCACTGGACCGCGTTCCTTGCCGGCGCTGTCTTTGCTTTGCACCCCATTCATACCGAGTCCGTAGCCTGGATCGCGGGTGTGACGGACATCGAAGTCACGGTTTTCTATCTGCTCACGATTTGGTTTTTCCTTCGTCTGGGCGACCGAAACGAAGGGAGCCGCGGACGACTCCAAGCGGGAATGATCATCAGCTTCATTCTTGCCCTGTTGTCCAAGGAACAGGCCATGACTCTTCCTGTTCTTGCCACCGTCTATGAGCATTTCTGCCGGCCCGGCCGAGGCGCAACGCGTGCAAGAGAGAAAATCTCCCGCTATGGGGGGCTTTGGCTGACGAGCTTGGCGTACCTGGTGGTTCGAACGCTTGCCACCGGCGCCATCGCGCCCGTTCTACAACACGCGGATCTCAGCCGCAGCGATACGTTTTTCACCGCCATTTCTCTCTTTGGCCAATACGCGCGAAAGCTCGTCTGGCCGGCTCCCCTTCTGGCGTTCTGTCCCTTCCAAAAGAGCTCGTCAATCACCGACGCATCGGTTCTGACGGGGCTCGCGGCCTTCTCTCTGTGTCTTACCCTCTTCGTTGTGCTTTGGAGACGAAGCCGCGTGTACGGCTTCGGAGTGTTGTGGATTTGCTTGACGCTGGCGCCGGTCTTGGACGCTCGGTGGCTGGCCGTCAACGTCTTTGCCGAGCGTTATCTTTATTTGCCATCCGTGGGGTTCTCCTGGCTGATGGCAGGGGCAATCCTGTGGGCTTGGCGCCGTCCCGGCGCGCGGGAAACCTGGCGACGCACCGTCCTTGCCGCCGCGTGCGTGGCCATCACTTTGCCATCCGCACGCCTGCTCGTGTCCCGAAACCGCGAATGGAAAGATGACCGAACGCTGATCGTGCAAACGCTGAGAGTCCGTCCGAATTCGCCCAACATGCTTTGCGACCTGGGCATGATGTATTGGAGGGAGGGAAACCAAACCGCGGCGGAGGGGCAGTGGCAACTCGCTCTGGCGTACCGACCGGACATCCCGGAAGGACTAGCGAGCTTGGGATTCGCCAGGCTGAGCGAAAAACGATATGAGGAGGCACTCGGGTATCTGAATCGAATCATCGAACTCAAACCTCGGTTCGCGACGCCGCACATTTATCGCGCCCAAGTGTACGCGGCTCAACACAAGACCGATGAGGCGGAAGCGGAATTTCATCGGGCTCTGGAGGTTTATCCGATGAACCCTGCCGCAAGGAACGCCTTGGGCCAGTTTCTCCTGGGCGCGGGCCGGGCGCAGGACGCGGAAGCCGAATTCCGCGCGGCTGTGGCGATCCAGCCGGATGCCACGGCATGGACCGGCCTCGGAGAGGTTTACAACCGGCAGAACCTCGCTGCAAAAGCCGAGGAGGCCTGGCGACAAGTTCTCACATTCGATCCCTTTGACCCGCGCGCACACCTCAGCTTGGGCCGCATCTACCTATCGAATGGGCGCCTGGCGAAAGCCGAGAGGGAGTTTGAAGCTTGCCTCCTGGTGGACCCCCACAACCAAGAAGCACTTGATGCTCTCCGCAGGCTCCGATCGCAGATGGGTTCACCTTCACCTCCGGCGAGAAGCGGGAAGTGAAAGACACTTCTAGCGTAGTCTCGACGCGATCGGAAGATTGCAACGCCCGCGCGGCAGCTATTTACTGATGGCGTGATCGGAGAAGACTTTTCCGTCCTTGATGTTGACGATGCGGCGGGCGTGCTGCGCGATGTCGTGCTCGTGGGTCACGAGAATGATCGTGTTGCCTTCCTTGTAGAGCCGCTCGAAGACGTTCATGATCTCCTCGCCGGTTTGGGAGTCGAGGTTGCCGGTAGGCTCATCGGCCAGCAGAATGGATGGTGAATTCACCAGGGCGCGCGCGATGGCCACGCGCTGCCGCTGTCCACCGGAAAGCTCGTTGGGCTTGTGAGTCATCCGCGGGATCAGGTCCACCATCTCGAGCGCCTTCTTGGCCTTTTCGATGCGCTCGTCCGCCGGCGTGCCGTTGTAGATCAGCGGCAGCTCGACGTTGTGCAGCGCCGTGGCGCGCGGCAGCAGGTTGAAGGTCTGAAAAACGAAGCCGATTTCCTTGTTCCGGATGTAGGCCAGCTCGTCGTCGTCCAGATCGCTCACCAGCCGCCCGGCCAGCCAGTAACGTCCCGAGGAAGGCGAGTCCAGGCAGCCGATCAAATTCATCAGCGTGGATTTTCCCGAGCCGGAAGGGCCCATGATGGCGACATATTCGCCCTTGCGGATTTCCAAGTCCACGCCGCGCAACGCGTGGACTTGTTCGGATCCCATCTCATAGACCTTGGCCAATTCTTCCGTCTTGATAACGGTTCCGCCGGCGATCAAGTCTTCGCGGAAGGAATCCGGCGATTTTGTTTCCACGGGCATGGGCCACTCCTCGAATCTTTTCGGTGTTTATGTTCTGTTTGACGCGCTCTAGCTCTGCTGGTCGTCCATTTTCTTTGGCGCGGAGTTGTCCACTTTCACCGTGGCCTCGGGCTTGAGCGTGCGCAGCGCTTTGTAGCTGCCGGTGACGATCACGTCGCCCGCCTGCAAGCCGCTCTTGATTTCGATGTCCGTCACGCCGGTGATGCCTGTCTCCACGGGCGTAAACACGGCCTTCTTGCCGCGCACGATGAATACGCCCTGAATCTCGTCCTTCTTGGGATCGCCACTCGCGGCCGGTGGCGGCGCAGCCAGCGTCACGTTGCTTTCGCTTCCGCTTTTTTGGGCCTGCTTCTTCGCTGCTTCCAAATCCTTGCGTGTGCGCACGGCCAGCGCTTGAATCGGCACGGCCACAACGTTTTTCGCCACGGCAGTCTTGATCTTCGCGGTGGTGGAGAGGCCCGGAAGGACGTTTTCCGGCGGATTCGAAAGGGTGACCACGACCTTGAAGTCTTTCGCTTCCTGACTGCTCGTGGTGGTCTGCGTCGTGGTGAGGCCGGAACTGCGTAGCGTCGCCTGCGAGCCGACCTCCGTCACCTTTCCGGTGAAGACCTTCCCGGGCACGGCGTCAATCGTTACATCGGCTTCCTGCCCGACATGGACGTTCACGATGTCCGTTTCGTCCACCTTCACTTCCGCGGTTACCACGGACATGTCCGAAAGGGTCATCAAGAAGCTGCCGCTCGAGTTTTGAATGCCCTGCACCATGAACTCGCCCACACGCACCGGCAGATAACTCACAACCCCGTTGATGGGAGACGTGTATGTCGTCTTGCTTAGGACATCGCGTGAGCGCGCCAGCACCGCGCGGCTTTGCTCCTGCTGCGCGTGCGAGCGCTCCATTTCGGCCTTCACCTGCGATACGCGCGCTTCGACGGACAGGGCGTTGGCGGCCGCGGCGTCATAGACCGTCTTGCGCTGGTCGAATTCCTGCTTGGGAATCAGCCCGTCCTTATAGAGTCCCTGGCCGCGGTCCCAGTCGAGTTTGGCTCTTTCCAGATTCGCCTTGCTCTGCGTCAGGTCCGCCTGGGCCGACCTGAAACTCGCCGCCGAGGACGCGATTCCCGCCTCGGAAGAATTCAGCGCCGCGGCCTGCGCTTGCACGTCCGCGCTGGCTTGAATGTTTTCCTGCAGCAGGAGCTTGTCGCCCTTCTTGATGTGGTCGCCTTCCTTCACCAGGATGGCCGTGACCCTGCCGTAGCCCTGCGCGGTCACGTTCGTATAGGTTGTGGGTTTGATCTCACCCGAGGCGGTCACCAGCGAAACCAGGTCCTGCTTGGCGACCGGCGATGTTTGCACGGTAACGACGCCCTTGTTCGCCTGATTGACGCTGAGGAGCACAATCGTGCCCAGGCCGGCGACTGCGGCGACTCCTATTCCCACTTTTTGCCACGTCTTCATGGTCTTTTCCTCTGCTTGGGACGCGCGCATTTCGCGCGAATATAAACCACACTTCCTCTAACCCTTAGATACGCAACGGGAAGCCAAAAGTTTCGCTAAACGGCAGATAAACCTCGGCGGTGAGAGCGGCTCTCGACAGGAGGCGGGCCCGTCCCCGTTGAATTAATTGGAGGCCTTGGTGTCCACCTCCCGGCTGTATTTTAGGGCGAAACTGGCTGGAAGGGAAGCCCTTCCGGGCCGCACCGGCCCGCCTGTATCGGGCCTCTTGCGTGCAGCTTTTCCGCGGGGTGGCGTGTTCGCGTTACACTAACGGCCCATGTACTCCTGCCCGGAATGCGAAGGCGAGATTAATCAGGCGTCCGAAATCTGCCCGCGCTGCGGCGCAGACCTGGCGTCGCTGGCCCAAACCGCGCTGGCCGCGGAGCCCGCAAAGCCCCGAAGCATTCCGCGCCTGCTGTTCATTTGGGGCATGGTCCTGGCCGTTATTGGAGTAGGTCTTTACGCGTTCGTTTGGTACGTCCTGCCGGAATACTCCACCACGGATGCGCCACAGCAAGCCGAAGCCCGGGGAGTGGAAGCCGTCCACGCCATGCAGGCGGCCCTGGCGGCGTATTTTTCGTCGGAGAATCGCTATCCGGAGGCGCTCGAATCGCTGGGCGCCCCGGCACAGGCCGCGGCGCAGTCCGCGCTAGGCGCGGGCTATACGCTTCAGTACGCGCCCGGTCCCCTCGGGAGCGATGGCGCCGCGCGAACGTTCACGCTTTCCGCGCGGCCCGCGCGTTACGGTCTCCGCAGCTACTACACGGACCAGTCCGGCGTCCTGCACG
>JBGPGF010000170.1:0-6865 GCA_041483755.1 Terriglobia bacterium
CGCCACAATCTTGACGCGGAGCATCTGAAAACCGGGCTGGCGCTGGCCATACGTGCCATGCTTCAGCCGGAACGGCCGGAACTGGTCGTCCGTCATGGCGCCGGTGAGGACCTGATGAACCTTTTCCTCAAAGACGCGGATTTCGGCTTCGATGGCCTCGCGGCTGTGTCTTGCTTCGACTTCGGGCAAAATCATTTCTCGGTCTCCAAAAACAGAAAGGGCCACTGCCGGGTTTCTGTTCGGCGAGTGGCCCTTTCGGGTGAACTTTGGGTCCGGCTGTTAAGCCAGCGACCTCCACGCGCCAGAACACACCTGCACTCGGCAACAACAAGTGCACATACAACATGGGTGCATGTTGACCGCTTCGCGGTCACGCGTGGAGATGTTCTGGGAGTCGCGCATCAAAAGTCTTCCTTGCCCCGGCCGTCGTACACATTTCTCAAGCTAAAGCCATGATGGAGCAAGACAACTGTACCAGCCATGGGCTTTTGGTGTCAATAGTTTGGCGGCCTTCGTGTCGTTTGACAGCCTTCCGGGTGGCTTTTTCACTTGTGCATGGCGGCCGCGTATTTCTCCGCGATCGCTCGCCAGGAAAAGTGTTCCTCCTGCGCGCGGCGGCTGCGCGCGGCGAGCGAAGCGCGGTACGCCGAATCGGAAAGAACACTATGAAGCTCGGGGCCGAAGCCATCTTTGTTCCCCGGCGGGAGCAAGACAACTCCGGCTTCGGTAATCGGGGAAGCCGTCTCTGGCCCTGCACAGGCGATCACGGGCAGCCCACAAGCGATGCCGGCTATGGCGCTGCCGCGCCTCGTCGAGATGGGACCGCGAAGAAACAACATCACATCGGAAGAGCCCAGGACGCTGACCACTTCTTCCCCGGAGAGCACCCCGAAGACGGCGATCTCAACTGGGGAATCGCGCAAACTTGCTCGCAACATCTTCTCCACCGCTTCTGCGCCGCGCCCCAGAACGACAAGCCGCAATTTTCCCAGGCGCTCCGCCGCATAGCGCACGGCTGCGGCGATGCCCGTTGCTTCCTCGAGTCCGGCGCCTTCTTCCGTCACGGAAAAAACGGAGACCGTTCCCGAAGCGTGCAGCCCGCCCAATGGCTGCGACCAGACTCTCTCCGGGGAAGGCAGGTTTGCCCCCACGGGAATGAACAGCGCCTGGCCGCGTTGGGAAGGGAGCCACGCGAGCTTTTCGGCTGGGACGGTGAAGATGGCGAGGTCCGCTTCGCGAAACGCTTTTCGCATCACAGAAAGCTGCGCCGTTCTCCGCAAACGGTGGGCGAAGCGCTGCCCACCGAATGCCTGCGCATCGTGGAAAACAATCGCACAGCGAGCGCCGCTCCTTTTCAGGAGCCGGAGAAGCCGCGGAACACGTAGCGGGAAGCCGCGGAGCGACCAGGCCAGCGCGGCGTATTGCACGAGGACCCACGCGCCATGCCACTCGGCGGCCCGTCCGCGCAGTTCGTCAAACGCCGCACGCCAGCCCTTTTCGGCCCATGCGACGCGCACCAGTTCGAGCGAATATCCATTCGGTTCGAGCGCGGCTCCGAGGTAGCGGCAATACTCCTCGACGCCGTCTGTCGGCTCATCGCGCCGCCCGAGAAGGGCCACACATCGCTCGTTCATCGCGGGTTGGCCGCTTCGCGGTCACCCAATACAAAGACCGATCGCTGTATTTTCTTCATCGCTGCTCGGCGAAAAATTCAGAACTTGTGCGCCAACCCGGCCAGCTTACCACGGCGCTGCTGCCGGCAACGTCCGGCATGGAGCGCTGCCGCGAATCGTTATCCCCTGAGCAAATCGCAGTGGCCCCCGTGCGGGAGAGCCCGCGAATCCGAGTATACTCAGCCGGGGAACATCCGATCCGTATCGCCATTCTCAATGGGGACCGAGCTTTGTGCGCCGTTGCCGCCGGAGTGATTCGTGTCTGACCGGAGATACCGCGTCCTGTTTGTCGCCTCGCATCCGGTTCCGTACGCCTCCCCCGTTTACCGCGCGATGGCCAAGCATCCGCGGCTCGATATTCAAGTCGCTTATTGCAGCATGCAGGGATCCGAGGAAGGCTTCGACCCGGAGTTTGGCCGGGCCGTGAAGTGGGACGTGCCACTGCTGGAAGGCTATCCGTGGACGAACTTGCCAAATCGCTCGTTGCGGCCCGGCCTGGGCCGGTTCTTTGGCCTGTTCAATCCCGGCCTCGCACGATTGATCTCAACGGGCCGCTTTGATGCCGTGCTCCTTCTGACGGGTTATGTCTACGCTTCGTTTTGGATTGCCTTGCAAGCCGCCAAGCGGCGTCGCATCCCCGTCTTTTTCGGCACGGACGCAACGACGAACGAACCGATGGCCGGACCGCGCTGGAAACGCCGCGTCAAGCCGCTGGTACTGCCGCGAATCTACGGTCTTGCCACCGTCGCTATCGCGGCCTCCCAAGCGACGCGCGAGTATTTGATAACCCTCGGTGTGCCGACGGAGCGTATCGCGGTGCTGCCCCTGGTGGCGGACAATGAGTGGTGGCTCGCACGCTCGGCGGAAGTGGATCGTGCCGCAGTGCGCGAAGGATGGGGAGTTCCAGAGAACGGTGCGGCGGTCCTATTCTGCGCCAAGTTGCAACCCTGGAAACGGCCGCTCGACATCGTGCGCGCCTTTGCGCTGGCTCGCGTCCCGGATTCTCGCCTGATTTTCGCCGGCGATGGCCCATTGCGCCCGTCTCTCCAGGAAGAGGTTGCACGGCTGGGCCTCACCGATCGCGTGAACTTCTTGGGGTTCGTAAACCAATCGGAACTTCCCGAAATCTATACAGCGGCCGACCTTCTTGTCTTGCCGTCGCAGTACGATGCCTGCCCGGCCGTCATCTGCGAAGCGATGCTTTGCGGCACCCCGGCCGCGATTAGCGATCAGATTCGCGGAAGATTTGACATCGTGCGGCACGAAGAGACCGGATTCATCTTTCCCTGCGGCAATGTGGGAGCGCTCGCCGAGGTCTTGCGCAGCGCATTCTCCGACCGCGCGCGGCTTGAGCGAATGCGGCAGGCCGCGCGAAAAATAATGGCAACTTGCTCGCCGGCGCAAAACGTCGCCGGCGTCATCGCCGCGCTCGACCGTCTGAGCGGCGAACTGCGCAACGAAGTCCGATGAAGCTGCTGCTCTACAGCCATTTTTTTGCGCCCAGCATCGGCGGCGTGGAAACCAGCGTGCAATTGCTGGCGACGGGCCTGTCCGCCCGCCGGACGGCCTCCGGCCAGCCGGAGTTTGTGGTGACGCTGGCTACCCAAACTCCCTCGAACGATTTAGACGACGCGGCGTTCCCATTTCGCGTCGTCCGCCAGCCCGGGCTCGCGCAACTCTGGCGCCTGATTCGCGAAGCGGATGTCGTTCATTTGGCGGGACCCGCGCTGCTTCCGCTTGCGCTAGGCCGGGCGCTTCGAAAACGAGTCGTCGTCGAGCACCACGGGTATCAAGCGATCTGTCCGAACGGGCTCCTGCTGATGGAGCCGGCGCTCTCCGTGTGCCCCGGGCATTTCCAGGCCATGCGCTACGGAGAATGCGCGCGCTGCAATCCCGCGGGTTCCTTGCGATGGAGGAATCTTAAAGGCGTGGTACTTACATTCATTCGCCGTGCGCTCTGCCGGCGTGTGGCGGCCAACCTGGCGATCAGCAACCACGTTCTGAGACGGCACGGGCTTCCGCGCTCCTCGACTTTGTATTACGGCATCGAAGATCCTCTCCCCCGGCCACTCGCCGAAACAACCGGTGTGCGCCGACAAACGCCGGTCTGTTTCGCCTATGTCGGACGCTTGGTTCCTGAAAAGGGGCCGATGTTTCTGCTCCAGGCTGCAGGCCGATTGCGCAAGGAAGATCTTACGTTTGAATTGCACGTAATCGGCGACGGGCCGCAGCGGGCGGAGATCGAGGAATACATTCGGCGGGAAGACCTGGAGGGTTGCGTGCACATCACCGGATTCCTCACGGGCGCGGCTTTTCAGGAGGCATTGCACGGAGTGGATGTCGTCGTGATGCCCTCGGTTTGCGAAGAGACCGCGGGATTGGCTGCGATTGAACAGATGATGCGCGAAAAACTGGTGATTGCCTCGGCGATCGGCGGGCTCGGCGAGGTCGTTGGCGACGCGGGGCTGGCGTGCCTGCCCGGTGACGCGGACGCGCTGGCGAATTGTATGCGCCGCGTGCTCGCCGATCCTTCCCTGATCGGCAGCATCGGCGTGGCGGCGCGGGCACGCGCTCTCCAACTATTTGCCCGCCAGCGTATGATTGAAGAACACGCGGCCGTGTATGGCTTCATTCAGACGGGACAGTCCGGCGATGAGACGAGGAGTTGAGCCGGTCCGGAGGACCACAATCTCGTGATCGAGCGGCAGGCATGAGAATGGGGATGCACGCAGCGGCCCGTCTGGCGCGTCCGGGAGGGTTGTTGCTCCCTCTCTGCGTCTTGCTCGGCGCCGTGTTGGCTTATGTCTCCATCACTTCGATCTTGAGCGGGAGGATCGAGGAGCTCGCCTACGTGTGCATTGCCATCGTCGTCGTGTCATTCGTCCTGATGATGCTCAAGAACTGGCGCACCGGCCTGTACCTCTTTCTCACCTGGCTGCTGTTCGAAGACCTCATCCGGAAATACATGGGCAACAACATGGCGATCTATTTCGGCAAGGACGCCATGATCGCGGTCGTGTACATCTCTTTTTTCGCGGCGCTGCGGCGAAAGGAAGCCCAAAGGTTTCGGCCCCCATTCCTTATCCCGTTCCTGGTGTTTTTCTGGTTTGGCGTGATCCAGGTTTTCAATCCCGGTTCGCCCAGCATTTTCTTTGGCCTGCTGGGGCTCAAACTCTATTTCTACTATGTTCCGCTGGTTCTGATTGGCTATGCTCTCCTCGATTCCGAGGAAGACCTGCGCAAGTTTTTTGGCGTGAATCTCGCTCTCGCGGCAATCATCGGAACGCTGGGAATTATTCAGGCCGTGCTGGGCCACACCTTCCTAAACCCCGAGCATCCGCAGGAAGACATTCGACTACTCAGCGAACTCTACCGCCCCACGAGCGTCGCTGGCGTGAACATCTACCGGCCCACATCCGTGTTTGTCAGCGACGGAAGATTCACTTCCTACATGATGCTGGCGTGGATCATGGCCTTCGGGTTTGGCGGGTATCTCCTTCTGCGCAGCCGCAAAGGACGGTTTCTCTCTTTTGCCTGCCTCGGAATCATTTCCCTTGCCATCGTCCTCGGTGGCGGACGAGGGCCGTTGCTTTGGACCGCGGGGAGCGCACTCATTTGCGCCGCCGCATTCCTCTGGGGCGCGCCATGGCGTCAGGGAGAAGTACTGCGCGTCATCCGGTCGCTGCAGCGCGCGCTGCTGATCGGCGGGCTCGCTCTTCTGATCTTTTTCTTTGCCTATCCCGATGCGCTGCTGTCGCGCTTCGCCTTCTATTCGGAAACGCTCTCTTTGGACAGCCCGACGGGCGAGCTGATCTACCGTGCCCGTGATTACCCGATCCAGAATTTTCTGAATGCTTTTCAGAATCCGCGATGGCCCTACGGCTACGGCACCGGTACTGCTTCTCTCGGTGTTCAGTATGTCGCCCGGATTCTCCATTACGTCTCGCCCGCAGGCGGGACGGAAAACGGCTTTGGCAGCATCGTCCTCGAAATGGGAATCCTGGGTCTGCTTTTGTGGCTTTTCTGGACCTCCGCGCTTGTCGTGGCCGGCTGGAATGTTGTGCGCAAGCTCCGGGGATCGCCCTGGTTCCCTCTGGGCTTTGCCATCGTGTGGTTCACGTTTCTTCTGCTGCTCCCAATGACCTATAACGGATTGCAGGTCTATCAGAATTTCGTGATGAATGCCTATCTCTGGCTGCTGATCGGCGTGCTTTTCCGGCTGCCGCACCTCGCGCTCACCGCGCAATCCTCCGCCGCGGCAGCGCAAAAGCCGCACCTCCGGGCTGGCTGAGGTGCGGCTCGCGGTACTCTCCCCGTTTGTGGACCGGCGGCACGGCACCGAGCGCGCCGTGGCGGAACTCGTCGAGCGGCTCGCAAGGGACTACCGCTGCGAAATCCATCTCTTCGCACAACGCGTGGAAGATCTGAGAATCGCGGACTCCGAAGCGCCACCAAGAGAGGGAGAAGGCCGCATCCTATGGCACCGTGTACCTTCCTTGCCCGGGCCGCATCTGCTTCAATTCCTGGGCTGGCTTTTTTTGAATAGCCTGTGGCGCCGCGGATGGAGCCTCGTGCACGGTGCTGCTTTCGATCTGCTGGTATCGCCCGGAATCAATTGTTTGCATCCCGATGCTGTGATCGTTCACGCGGTTTTTGGACGCTTGCAACTGCTGTCTTCCGAGGAAAATGCAAGCGTTAGCGCCCCGCGGCGAATGCATCGCGGCGCCTACTATCGTCTGCTGACGGCGCTCGAGCGCCACATCTATGGCAACCCCAAGGTGGCGCTTGCGGCCGTTTCCCGGCGGACGGCGGGGCTACTGGAACAATACTTTGGCAGGCAGGACGTCTGCGTCATCCGGAATGCTGTGGACACGAATACGTTTTCGCCGTCAAGGCGATTGGCCCGGCGCAAAGAAGCGCGCCGTGAATGGTCGCTTCCGGAAAACAGTTTCGTGGTGCTGCTGATCGGCAATGATTGGCGCGTGAAAGGCCTGGCTACCATGATCCAAGCAGTCGCGGCACTCCGGGATTTGCCGCTCGAGGTGCTCGTAGTCGGTGATGATGACCGCAGGCCTTACGAGGACATTGCCGGACGGCTCGGCATGCGCGAGCGGCTCCACTGGGCCGCTCCGCGCTCAGACGTTCTCTCTTTTTACGCCGCTGCCGATGCCTATGCCAGCCCGACGCAGGAG
>JBGPGF010000171.1:0-6810 GCA_041483755.1 Terriglobia bacterium
GCAAAACATTCTGCTGCTCTCCGGCGGAGAAAAAGCCATGACCGCGCTCGCGCTGCTCATCGCCATCTTCCGCTACCAGCCCAGCCCGTTCTGCATTCTCGACGAGGTGGACGCGCCGCTCGACGAAGCCAACGTCGGCCGCTTCACGCGCCTGGTGAACGAAATGAGCGGACAGACGCAGTTCCTCATCGTCACGCACAACCGCCGCACGATGGAGATGGGCTCGGTTCTATACGGCGTCACCATGCAGGAGCCGGGCGTCTCCAAGCTCGTCTCCGTCCGCTGGGAAGGCGAAGAAGCTCCATCGCCAAGGAAGGCTGCGGCTGCATCGGCAGCTTGAGCGCGAAAGAAATCCAGAAAAGTTCTCCAGAAGTTTCCCACCGCGCGCCCGCGCGTAACATTGACATCGCGCCGCGCCGCGCTAGAATACCCTTCACAATTTCAAAGTGAAAGAGAGCGTGGCCGCCACTCCAGCATATCGCGTCGTTCGCGAAACCCACTTCGCCGGCATCGAGCCGGCGGCGCGGGGAAAGGTCCGCGACATCTACGATCTCGGCGACCGCCTGCTGATCGTCGCCACGGACCGCCTCTCGGCCTTTGACGTGATCCTGCCGACGGGAATTCCCGATAAGGGCCGCGTGCTGACGCAGATTTCGCTGTTCTGGTTCGATCTCCTTCACGATGTGGTTCCCAACCACGTCCTGAGCGGCACGGAGATTCCCCCGCAATTCGCCGAGCATCGCGGCGACCTCGCCGGGCGCAGCATGGTCGTGCGCAAGACGCAGCCGCTTCCCATCGAATGCGTGGTGCGCGGCTATCTCTCCGGCTCCGGCTGGAAGGACTACCAAGCCACCGGAAGAGTCTGCGGAATCGCGCTGCCCGCCGGGCTGCGCGAATCGGATCGCTTGCCCGAGCCGCTGTTTACGCCGGCGACCAAGGCCACCTCCGGCCATGACCTGAACATCTCATCCGAAGAGACGGCAGCGCTGATCGGCAAGCCGTTGGCGGAAAAGGTTCGTGCCACCAGTATCGGGATTTACCGCCGCGCCGCCGCCTATGCCGAGCCCCGTGGCATCATCCTCGCGGACACCAAGTTCGAATTTGGCCTGCTCGGCAACGATCTGATCTGGATTGACGAGGCCCTGACGCCGGACTCTTCGCGTTTCTGGCCGACCGCGGAGTACAAGCCCGGCGGCCCGCAGCCGTCGTTCGACAAGCAGTACGTCCGCGATTATCTCGAGCGCATCGGCTGGAACAAGCAGGCGCCCGGCCCGGAGCTGCCAGCCGACGTGGTCGCGGGCACGCGCGGGAAATATCGCGAGGCCTACCGCATCCTAACCGGCCAGGAATTGGATTAGACTGCGCCGCGATGCCGCGGCTATCTCTGTGGAGCGTGCCAACGTGAGAGATCAACTCGAGGGGCTGGTCAGCCAGATGGTGGAGCGCGGCATCCTGTTTGAGGAAGCGGTCGGCGAATTCGAGAAGCGCTTCATCAAGAGCGTACTGGACCATTCCAAAGGCAACCAGTCGCGCGCCGCGCAAATCCTCGGCATTCATCGCAACACGCTCAGCAAGAAGATCGGCCAGTACAAGATCGAGCAGCGCCGCCACGCCCGCTAAATCTTCTTCCTGAATGAAATCAGAATTCCGGCATGGCACGGCATTGCCGCATCTTCCTTCACTTCGCTCAAACGATAACCTCATAAAAAAAGGCCCCCCGGTTTGGTCGGGGGGCCTTTTTTCGGAAAGATGAGAGACCGTGCCTTCAGTTGCCTGGTTTCTTTGCCGCAGGATGCCGCACCGGGGGTTTCTTCACGGGCGGCTTCTTCTTGTCTTCCGGAATGTCCTCGGGATTGACCTTGGCTTTTTCCCAGTGCAACAGGAACGCGGGCGAGGGATCGTAGGATGCGAGCGTGCCCGTGAAGCGAACTGGATTGTCCTTCACCAGCCGTCCTGCGTCCGGCTGGCCAGCGACCTTCACTTCCATATCCGGCGTCGTCGCCGCGTCAAACTCCGCCTCGGTCGAGACGAATGCAACCTTTAACACGACGTCATCGGAATCGGCCGCCACATTGAGCAGCTTGCTCGGCACGTCGGGAAACTCCAGCCCGCAGGAAGAGAGCCAGGTGACTTTGCTCTTGTCCCCGCCGGCCTTCAGGTCGGCAATCACCGATGCGATCGTCATGTTCGTGCGCGCCGCTTCGAGTTCCGCGCTCGTAGGCAGCGTGTAACTCGTCGGACGGTCCGCCGAACTCCCCGCGAGCGCCACCAGTTCGCTTAGCTCCGCGTCCAGCAGGTTCTCGCATTGCAGTTGCTGGTAGGCAAGCATCTGTCGCCGCAAATAGCCCTTCACCTGTCCCTCGGCTGGTCCCTTCAGGGATACCGCATGCGCCAGCGTCCAAAACCCGTCGAGATGCTGTGGCGGGTTGAGGGAAAGGTACGAGATGCCAAGCTGGGACCAGGTCGCCGGTTCATTCGGCGTTAGGATCAGCGTCGCTTTGTAGGAATCCACGGCACCCTTGAAATCTTTGGCCATTCTGGCCGCGGAAGCTGCTGTGTAATTGAATACAATGAGTGGCTGCAACTTCTGCTTCTTGAAGTCTTCTTCGGACAGATTATCCGGCTTCTTGATTTGGTCGAGAGTCTTTAGGCCCAGCAGCGCCGCGTCACGCGCCTTTATCGCCTGATCCTTCGCCGTAGGATCCGAATCCTTGAGGTTGAGGGCGTTAAAGGCGTAGGCGCGCGCCAACAGCGCCGCGTAGTGCATCCCAACATCGGCCTTGTCTCCCACCCCCAAGGCAACCAGCTTATCCGCGTATTCGATGACTTTCGCGGAATTCTTCTGTGCGCCGTAGTACGTGCTGTAGCACTGATAGATGTAACCCGAGAGCGCCGAGGTCGGATACTGCTTGACGAATCCATCAAGCAGCGAAATCTGCTGTGCGGAATTCTTCTCCGTACAGGCGGCTTGGTAGGCGTTGTACTCCTGGATCGTGTACGGCTGCTTGGCGCCTGCGTCCTGCGCGCGGGCGTCCAGCAGGAAACCGCCGGAGGCGCCCAAGCTGGCGAGCGCAATCAGGGCCCAAAACGCTACTCTGCGTATTCCATTCATCCCGATTCTCCTCGGTGTAGCTGCAAGTTTCCAGTGGTCCGGCGCACACGCCAGAATGCACATCCGGCGCGGAGCACTCTGGCCTGAAATGCCTGTGGATTATAGAAAATGCAACGGTCTCTCTGCAAGCTGTTACCCCGCGCACATCTGCCGTCTGGAGAACCACCGGAATGGGCAAGCGCGAGCCCCTCGCATCCGATGTCCCTCCAGCGCCTAGGCCTCTGAGTGGTAAGATGAGCTTTACACAAAAAACGCCGCCCGCGCGAAAAATTATTCCCATGGAGCTTAGTCATAATTATGAAGACGCAAAACGCCGCGGATAACAAGCTCGCGGGAACGACCGCGCTGGTGACCGGTGGCGGCCGCGGAATCGGCCGGGCCATCGCTGTACGGCTCGCCGCGCTCGGCGCGGACGTGGCCCTCTGCGGGCGCGATCGCGCCGCACTCGAAGCCACGGCCAAGGCCCTGCGCGAAGCTGGGGTGCGGGCCTTGGCCTGCGTCGCCGACGTCACCCGCGCCGGAGACGTGGAAGCATTCGTCCAGCAGACGGAAAAGGATCTCGGGCCGGCCTCCATCCTGGTCAACAATGCGGGCGTCGGTATCTTCGGTGCTGCGCACGAACGAAGTGAGGAGGAATGGGACCGCGTGCTGGACACCAACCTCAAGGGCGTCTTCTTGATGTCCCGCGCCGTGGCGCCCTCCATGATCCGGCGGCGGACCGGCCACATCATCAACATCAGTTCGCTCGCAGGGAAGAACGCCTTCGCGGGCGGCGGAATCTACTGCGCCTCCAAATGGGGCCTCCAGGGCCTGACCGCGTGCATGGCCGAAGATCTGCGCGAATACGGCATCCGCGTGAGCACGATCTGTCCGGGAAGCGTGGCCACCGACTTCGCACCGAAAACAGGCAAGGACCCTTCCCGCCTGCTCCAGGCCGAAGACGTGGCCCACGCCGTCGAGATGATCGTGACGCAGGGGCCGCAGAGCTTCCTGAGCGGCGTCGAGCTTCGTCCGTTGCAAAAGCCCTAGTTTTTCCTCTTGACAATATTCGTTGTAACGATTAATCTGCTTGGTGCATGAAGCGCACGGCGCATTCCCTCCCCTCCCCGACGCTCGATACCGAAGTCTTTGTCGGCTTGCTGCGCACCGCGGATACCCTGCTCCAGGGAACCGAGCGCCTGCTCAAGACTCGCACCCTTTCACCCGAACAGTACAACGTCCTGCGCATCCTCCGCGGCGCCGAGCCGATGGGCCTGGCCTGCCGCGGAATTGGCGAGCGCATGATCACCCGCGATCCGGACATGACGCGTCTTCTCGACCGGCTGGAAGCGCGCGGTTTCGTCAAGCGCGAGCGGCAGAGGGACGACCGTCGCGTGGTCAAAGCGCGGATCACCGGGGCAGGGATTGCTCTGCTCAAGCAGCTCGATCAACCCGTCCGTGAGCTGCACCGCCGCCAGTTCCGGCATATACCCTTCGCGCGCCTCAAAGTTCTTGCGGAATTGCTGGAGGAAGCACGGACCGGCGGACCCGATTAACGCTCTTCCCGTGCGCATTCCATCTCAATCCATCAAAGGAGAATCCGAAATGACTCATCGCTCGATCACTCGCTTCGCTCTTACCGCCGCACTGGGAACTTTTCTCGCGTTCCCATCCCCGGCCGCAACTTCCACTTGGCAAATGGATCCGAGGCATTCGTCGGCGCAGTTTGCCGTGCGCCACCTCGGCCTTTCCACGGTGCGCGGCGAATTCCACAACGTCAACGGCACAGTGGAGCTCGACGACAAGGACATCTCCAAATCCACAGTGGATGTAACCATCGACACCACTACCGTGGACACGCGCGAGCCGGGCCGCGACAAG
Source organism: Terriglobia bacterium (assembly GCA_041483755.1). GTDB lineage: Bacteria > Acidobacteriota > Terriglobia > Acidiferrales > UBA7541 > Acidiferrum. Next base: position 4,973 of record JBGPGF010000171.1, read on the forward strand.
CATCTCAAGAGCGCCGATTTCTTCGACGTCGAACACTTCCCCGCTATTACCTTCAAATCGAAGAAGGTCGAGCAAGCCGGACCCGGCAAGCTGAAGGTCACGGGAGATCTGACCATCCGCGGCACGACCAAGGAGGTAATTTTGGATGTCGAAGGCCCAACCGCTCCAATTAAGGATCCCTGGGGGATGCAGCGCGCCGCGGCGTCCGCCACGACGAAAATCAACCGCCAGGATTTCGGCGTGAAGTGGAATGGCACTCTGGACAACGGTGGCGTCGTCGTCTCCGATCAAGTCTCGATCACCGTGGACATCGAGATGGTCTTGAAACCTGCCGCCGCGCCGGCCAAGTAACGCGCTTCCTGCACCGAACAGGGTGCATCGTTCTCATCGGTGCACCCTCCGCGCATCCCGCTTCATCCAAGGAAAGAGGTGGAACGATGGAAAAACCAGCGACGAACGAGCATCCGATTCATGACCTTATTCGCCGCCGGTGGAGTCCCCGTGCGTTCGCGGACAAGACAGTTCCCCCCGATCTGCTCCGGAGCCTTTTCGAGGCGGCGCGCTGGGCCGCCTCGTCCATGAACGATCAGCCCTGGGCGTATCTCGTCGCGACGAAGGATGATGCCGAGAATTTCGCAAAGATGGTTTCCGTGCTCATGGACGGCAACTCCATTTGGGCGAAGAACGCGCCTGTTCTTCTCTTGTCTGTCGCCCGGCTGAATTTCAAGCACAACGGGAGCGCCAATCGCGTGGCCGTGCACGATTTAGGCGCGGCGAACGCCAGCCTCACGCTTCAGGCGACCGCGCTCGGACTTGGCGTTCACCAGATGGGGGGCTTTCACCGAGATAAAGCGCGAGAGGTATTCCAAATTCCCGAAGGCTGGGAACCGGTTGCGGCCATGGCGATCGGCTATCCCGGCGACCCCGCTTCTCTGCCGGAAAACTTGCAGAAGCGCGAAATCGCGCCACGCAGCCGCCAGCCGCTCTCGGAATTCGTCATGTCGGGATCCTGGGGACGCCCTTCGCCGCTCGTCTCCTGAGCGGGAGCACGCTACGTCACACCGACGCGTCCTCTACAGCCGCGGCAACACGATTCCCTGCTGCGCCTGATACTTCCCCTTCTTGTCCTTGTAGGACACTTCGCAATCCTCATCCGACAGAAAGAAGATCACCTGGCAGAGGCCCTCGTTGGCGTAAATCTTCGCGGGCAGCGGCGTGGTATTGCTGATTTCCAGCGTGACGAATCCTTCCCACTCCGGCTCGAACGGCGTAACGTTGACGATGATGCCGCAGCGCGCGTAGGTGGATTTACCGACACAGAGCGTCAGGACGTTGCGCGGGATGCGAAAATACTCCACCGACCGCGCCAGCGCGAACGAATTGGGCGGAATGATGCAGACCTCTCCCTTGTACTCCACGAAGGACCGCGGATCGAAATGCTTGGGGTCCACGATGGTGCTGTTCACGTTGGTGAAGATGCGAAACTCGTCGGCGACGCGAATGTCGTACCCATAGGACGACACGCCATAGCTGATGACGCCTTCACGCATCTGGCGATCAGTGAACGGCTCAATCATCTTGTGTTCGAGCGCCATGCGGCGGATCCAGCGGTCCGGCTTGACCGACATTCCATCCTCCTCGCTACCTGGTGAGAGTTTTGTGCGGCGAAAAGAAGCGCAGTGTAGTACACGGGGCATCTCTTGACAACCTGCAACGCAGCCTCTAGCATCAGGAGCTTCTGATGCGCGGGAGGATCGTGTGATTAAGCTCGACATCGTAAACGCGGTGGTCACGAAAACGAATATCAGCCGCACCAAGGCGGAGCAGGCCGTGGAAAC
>JBGPGF010000172.1:0-6791 GCA_041483755.1 Terriglobia bacterium
AGACTGCGGACATTGTGATTTACAGCTCGCCCGCCGAGGCGGGCGAAGAGGGTGTGCCGCTGTTTGTGCCGGTGGGGGAGGATCAAGTCTCGCATGTTGAACTTTCCCGTGAAATCGTCCGCCGCTTCGATTTTTTCTATGGATTTAGAATCAACCGAGACCTTTTTCTCCCGGCGAACTTTGCGCACTACTGCGCCGCATTGAAGCAGCTACGCGTAGTTAGAACTCTCCGAGAAATCGTCGATTCCTCATTCGAGAGCCTCGAAGCTAGCGCGGCAATCAAAACATCGATATTAAGGAAGTATGCGACTGAAATTGGAATGCAGAACTTTGTTGATGAGGTTAAGGAGTACGGCAGGTACTTTGAATTCAATGAAGTCTTGACCGAACCGCAGGTGCTGCTGACGAAGACGCCGAGGATACCGGGACTCGACGGGCGGAAGATGTCGAAGAGTTATGGGAATGCGATTACGCTGAGCGAGAGCGACGCGGACATACGGGCGAAGACGAAGGTGATGATGACCGATCCGGCGCGGAAGCGGCGGACGGACGTGGGAAATCCGGACGTGTGTCCGGTGTACGACTGGCATAAACTGTTCTCGTCGAAGGACACGCTGGAATGGGCGGCGCAGGGGTGCCGAACGGCGGGGATTGGGTGCATCGAGTGCAAGGCGAAGATGGCGGATCATCTGATTGCGTGGATTGCGCCGGTGCGCGAGCGGCGCGTGGAGTACGAGAAAAATCCGAAGCGCGTGCTGGAGATTTTGGACGACGGTTCGAAGAAGGCGCGCGTTGTGGCGCAGGCGACGATGGGGAGAGTGCGCGAGGCGGTGTTTGGGTGGCAGAAAAAAGGAAGCGAGGTAAGGAAGTAAGGAAATAATGAGGTAAGGACAAAGACAGAAAAATGGCGACGCCGTACAAAATACAGATCGCGATGTATGAGGGGCCGCTGGACCTGCTGCTGGATTTAATTCGCAAGCAGGAAATGGACATTCACAACATCCCCATCGCGCAGATTACCACGCAATATCTGGAATACCTGCACAAGCTGGAAGCGCTGGACATTGACGTTTCCGCGGATTTTATTTACATGGCGGCGACGCTGATCTACATCAAATCGAAGATGCTGCTGCCGCCGGACCCGCTGGCGGGGCCGGAAGAACAGTTGGACCCGCGCGCGGATTTGGTGCACCGCTTGGTCGAGCACGAGAAATACAAAAGCGCAGCCCAACTTCTGTATCAGAAGCAGCAGATCGAAGAGCACGTATGGTCGAAGCCGGACAAAACGCTGTACGAGAGCGAAGGAACCGAAAGCGAGCTAGTGGTCTCGCTGGTCGAGTTGGTAAAGGTGTTCCAGCAGGTGCTGGAGCGGCGCAAGGAAGTTTCGCGGATCGAGTTGCAGCACAACGAATTCACCGTGGCGCAAATGATCGCGCAATTGCGGGCGCAGATCGTGGCCAGCGAAAACGGCCTGGTGAGCCTGGCGCAGTTTTTCGAGGCGTGCGCGTCTCGCCATGCGATGATTGTGGCATTCCTGGCGGTGCTGGAGATGGTGAAGCTACAAGCCGTGGCCATGGTGCAGGAAAAACAGTTTGGGGAGATTTTGCTGCGGAAGCATAAAATGTTTGACGTGGTGTTCGATGAGAAGGGCGAAATCCGGCAGATTGACGAGCAATACCAATGACCAACGAAGAACGCAAAGCGGCGCTGGAAGCGATTATTTACGCGGCGGACGAGCCGGCGACGACCGAGCAACTGGCGACGGCGCTGGGCGAGGAGAAGCTGGCCGTGCAAGCGGCGCTCGACGAGCTGGTGGCGGGCCATGCGGGCGAGGACCGCGGAATCGAGATCCGCGCGGTCGCGGGCGGCTACAAGATGTACACCAAGCCGCAGCACCATGAGGTTGTGCGGCGGTTCATCAAGAGCTTGCGGCCGCCGCTGCGGCTGACCATGCCGGCGCTGGAGACGCTGGCGGTGATTTCCTATAAGCAGCCGGTGACGGGCCCGGAGATTTCCGAGATTCGCGGCGTGAACACGAGTGGAGTGCTGAAGACGCTGCTGGAGAAGCGGCTGATCACGACGGCAGGACGGAAGCAAGTGATTGGGCGGCCGATCCTCTATCGCACGTCGAAAGAATTCCTGATGCGCTTTGGACTGAGCGATTTGGACGAGTTGCCGAGCTTGAAGGAGTTTGAGGCGCTGGCACGGGAGGCGCTGGGGACGGATGAGGGAGTGGCGATGGGGCCGGAAACGTTTGTGGCATCGGCGGAGGCGAATGCAGGAGCGGCGCAGGAGGTTGTGGCGCCATCCATTGAGAACGAGCAACCGAAAGCTGCCACCGCGGGGGAGTAGCGAGTTGGTGGGACAGGCATTCCTGCCTGTCCGGAATGCGGCTCACTAAACGGAACAGAGGACAGCCAGGATTGGCTGTCCCACAAGAGAAAGATGCCGGGCTGAAGCCCGGCGCTACACGCCACGGAATCACACACACCATGCGGGAACGATTGCAGAAGATCATTGCGCGGGCGGGGATTGCTTCGCGGCGGCATTCGGAGAAGCTGATCCTGAGCGGACAAGTGCGCGTGAACGGGCAAGTGGTGACGGAACTGGGGACGAAGGCGGACCCGGCGACGGATCGCATTGAGGCGGCGGGGCGAAGGATCGCGGAGGAGGAACGGCGCGTCCATCTGCTGATGAATAAGCCGCCAGAAGTGGTTTCGGCCATGGCGGACCCGGAAGGGCGGAAGACGCTGCGGAATTGTTTGCGGGGATTGCCGGAGCGCGTGTATTCGGTGGGGAATTTGGAGTATGGAGCGTCGGGGCTGGTGTTTTTGACGAATGACGGCGACCTGGCGGCGGAGCTGCTAAAGAACTGGGCGCAGATCGAACAGGTGTATCAAGTGAAGGTAAAAGGAATGCTGACGCTGGTGGAACTGAAGCGACTGGGAAAAGAGATTGGCGCAGAGATAAAAACGGTGCGGCAGCCGGACGCCACGCGGGGGCGCACGGAAAATTACTGGTACGAAGTGCGGATGAGGGATTCCAAGAAGGATGCGCTTCGGCGCGTTTTGCTGAAAGCGAAGCATCCTCTGGAAAAGCTGAAGCGCATCGGATTGGGGCCGCTGATGTTGGAAGGAATACCGCGGGGAAGATACCGGCTGCTCGGGGAGAAGGAAGTGGAGACGCTGCGAAAAGAAGCGAAGGCCGGCAAGCGAAGCGAGAGAAAAACACCGGTCTGAAGACCGGCCACTACAAGAGCATTTCGTCCCGCCTGGCAGGAGAATCCAGACAGCATGGCTTCCGAGAGACTACAGAAAATAATGGCGGCGAGCGGAATTGCCTCCCGACGCAAAGCCGAGGAAATTATTGCGGCAGGTCGGGTGACCCTCAACGGAAAAGTGGTGGTGGAGCAAGGCACGAAGGCTGATCCGGAAAAAGACGTGATTTGCGTGGATGGGAAACCGCTGAAGGGGCAGCAGCAGCAGCTGTATTTTCTGCTGCACAAGCCGAAAGGCTACGTGACCACGGTGAGCGATTCGGAGGGACGGCCGACGGTGATGGATCTCCTAAAGAAGTGTCCCGAACGCGTTTATCCGGTGGGGCGGCTGGACTACGCCAGCGAAGGATTGCTGCTGATGACGAATGACGGAGCGTTGGCGCATAAGCTGATGAAGGCCGGTTCGCATGCGCCGAAGACGTATCTGGTGAAAATCAGCGGAAAGCCGGATGAACAGGCTTTGCATCGATTGCGCGCGGGAGTTGCGATTGAATTGGAGGATGGGAAGCGGGTAAGGACTTCGCCGGCGAAGATACGCATGGCTGAGGATGGGGCCAACCCGTGGTATGAGGTGATTCTGATCGAAGGGCGGAATCGCCAGATTCGGCGGATGTTTCATAGCGTGGGATTTGACGTGGAAAAAATCAAGCGCGTGCAGTTGGGGCCGCTGGTTCTGGATGTTCCACCGGGGGAATATCGCGCGTTGACGGAGCGGGAAGTGAAGCAATTGAAAAGTCTGGTGGCGGGGACCGGAAGGCGCGAACAGGCCGGGCGATGAGAGTGCTGCTCCCCGATGGCACGGCGGCTTCGGCGGACCCCATCGGAGATGTTTTGAAGAAGTACAGAACCATCGCGGTAGTGGGCCTTTCCTCGAAAGCACACCGGGCCAGCCACGGCGTTTCCGCGTACATGAAGAGCGCCGGGTACCGCATCATCGGCGTGAATCCGAACGAGAGGGAAGTGTTCGGCGAGCGGTGCTGCGCGCGGCTGGAGGATGTGCGGGAGAAAATAGAAATCGTGGATATCTTCCGGCGGAGCGAAGAAGTGCCGCCGGTGGTGGACAGCGCGATCGCGATGGGCGCGAAAGTCGTGTGGATGCAAGAAGGCGTGGAACATCTGGAAGCGGCGGAAAAGGCGCGCGGCACGGGAATGATTGTGGTAATGGATGCATGCATCTTGAAGGAGCATCGGAAGAGGCGGGCGATGCTGCGGGGGTAGGCGGCATTTTGCGATGCTTGTGGGAAAAGCGCACAGATTGAATTCATCGCGCAAAGATCGCGCGATGGGGCGGCGGTCTGTGCTACCTGGGAGAAACGATTATTTTACGGAGCTCAGTTCGTAGAGGAGCAAGTTGCGCTTGCCGGGCGGGATGACGGCGAGGTAGCGGCCGTCGGGAGAAAACGCGAAATCGCGAAAGGTTAGGTCCGCGAAGATAGGCGTAAGCGTTGGTTCGAGGACAGGAATCGATTTGACGGGCGCACCGGCCGGCGGCGCGGTGAGCGGCGGCACGCTGACCCAGACGAGGTCGGCTGATTTTTTCTCCGGCGCGCGCTTCAGGAGAATGCGGCGCTCATCGAGCGTCCAGCGGAAGACTCCAAAGCCGACGCGAAGGCGAGCGGTGCGATCGGGTGAGGCGAGGTCACGAATTTCGAGGACTTCGTGGTCAATGAAGTAGGCGGCTTTGGAGCCGCTGGGCGAGATGGTCATTCCTCCGGCGTAGGAATCGAGCGTGGCGAGCTCCTGATCCGTTTCCTGGGCGAGGTCGAGGCGCTGGAGACGCGGCGGACCGGTGAGGGCGCGGTCGCGCTCGACGGCAATGGCGAGACTGTTGCGCGGCGACCAGTCGGCGTCCACAAAGGTACGGCCGGCAAACAGCGGGCCGCTGTGGTTCGCGGCGTAGCGGAGATAGCGAACGCCATAGAGGAGATGCGGCTTAACGGCTTCGGAGAGACATACAATCGTGGCGCTATCGCCGAGCCAGCCGGCGCTGATGGCGTCAAAGAGGAAGCCTTTTGCGCCGGCGACTTTGACGAGCTTGCCGTTGTCGTCCAGCAGAATACCCATCTGCGCGTCGGTCGTGTTGCCGCGTTCGTCGCTGACGAAGGAAGCGAAGAGCTCGGCAAGAATCATGCGGCCGTCGGGAGACCAGTGAAGCGCGGTGACCGAATAGCTGAAGGGAGCGTTGCCGCCGGCCATTTTTTCTCCCTCAATGATGCGGCGGCGCTTGCCTCTGGCGTCCTGCAGCCAGATGTCGTCGCGCTGCAGGTCGTAGAGCTTGGTCTTCATCAGGTGGCGGACGGAATAGGCGATGCGGCCGTCGGGGGCGAAGGCGAACGCGGTGATTTCCTCGTCAATGACCTGGACGGGCTTTTCGAGGGGGACGCCTTGCGCGCGCGCGAGCGGCACGTAACAGCAGCCCGCGAGCAAGCAGACGAGCGAGCAGAGACGCGGGAGCCAGCGAGAGTGCCTGCGGGAGCAGGGCAGAATCATTGTTTGGGTCCGGGGTGGGGACCCGTGAATTCCGAGCAGCAGGGTTTTTCAACCGGCTTGAATTCCATGAATTCGACGCGGGTCTCGTCGGGATCGTAAAGATTGAGCTGCCATTTGCCGTCGCGGCCGATCTTGGGCGCTTCTCCGGGCTTCCAGCCGTTTTTGAGGAGACCCTGTTCGGTGGCGTGGATATCGGGTACGCCGAGAGCGATGTGATTCATGACGCCGATGGTGTGGTGGCTGGCGTCGGGCGCGATGTTGAGCATGTATTCGAGCCAGTCGGTGCCGTCGGGGACTTGCATGCTGACCCAACTGTCCTGGCCGTCTTTCATCCCGCCGTGCCAATACAAGTGGAAGCCGAGGATGTCTTTGTAGAAGCGGTCTTCGGCGGCGCGATCGCGGACGATAAACCCCGCATGAATTAAGTGCGTGCTGAGCTGGCCGGGAGCTTGGGCGGAGGCGGCTGACGCGGGCAACTGCACGAAGGAGACGGCATGGCCCTCGGGATCAAGCAGCGTGAAGTGTTGAACGTGATGGGCGTCGGTGGCGATGGGATTGGGCGCAAGGCCCTTGGAAATTAGATAGCGGCGCATTTGCGCGACATCCGAGGTTGCGAAGGCGACTTTGGCGACCAGGTTTGCCGGTACAGGAGATGGAGCGGCGACGAGTTGGACTTGCTGACCCTCGTTGACGACCAGGCAAGCAGCCACGGTGGGGTCGCAACCGGATGCCGCGGTGCCGAGATGCAGCGTCTTCTCGTAGAAATCCCGGGCCTTGGCGACGTCGGAGACGAAAATCTGGACGCGGGCAACGCCGGTAATCGGTGGGCGTGCGACGTGCTCCTGAGCGTTTGCGACGCCGAGAACGAACAGGCAAAGAATTAGCGCGACGAACACGCGAGAGTTTCGGTTCACGGTTTCACCTCGGAATTTGAAGGCTTGCGCAATTTTATCCTAAGAATTTCGTCGAGGCGCTGGCGAAGGCGCTGCTCGAAGCCCTGGTCGGTGGGCTTGTAGTAGGTGCG
>JBGPGF010000173.1:0-6715 GCA_041483755.1 Terriglobia bacterium
CCGATACAGGGGCCATTCCTACACCTTACCCGTTCTTACGAGCGGCTGACCTGTACTCCCGACCGGTCGAGCCGCATGGGAAGCATCTCTCCCCCGGCTTCCACGACGGCACGTTCGATGGAAGGCCGCGCATCCGGTTCGATCAACAGGACAACACAGCCGCCTCCCCCCGCGCCACAGACCTTACCTGCCTGAGCCCCCTTGCGACGAGCGCCGGCGATGATACGGTCAATCGTGGCAGTCGAGATGGTGGGCAGATTCTTCTTGCGGTAGGCCCACTCCTCACGCATCAGCCGTCCTGCCTCGCTCCAATCGCTTTGGTCGAGGGCCTCACGCAGGGCCTGCGCGACCTGGGAGATGTGCGCGAGATTGCTCTGGACTTTCTTTTGCCCGTTGATGTGAGCCTTGAAAACCTCCCAGTTGTTGATAGCGGACTGCCGGGGCTTGCCGGAATAGCAGAGGACGAGACGCCGCTCAAGTTCGTCGAGACTGAGATGAAGGTCCTCGCGGTGAATGCCGCCGGGCCCGAACTCGATGGCCGCGGCCCCGCCGAATGCGGGCGGGTAGTGATCCTGCGTGCCGGTAGGCACGCGAATCACGATCGCTTCCACATCGCGGCTGATATGAATCCAGTCGAGTTTTGACTTACCCGCGCCGGTAAGCTTATCGAGTGCGGCGCAAATGGCCACGGCCATCGCGCTCGATCCGCCAATGCCCGCGCCCGCGGGAGCTTCGGAATCGGAGGTAAGGGTGAAGCCGCCGGACGGCCGGAAAACCTTTATCAGTTCGGCAAGGAGCGGGAGGCGGTATCGGGGAGCGTCCTCGAGAGCCGCAAGAGAGGCGAACCTTTCCTCCTTCTTGGTATCAACGGAGACCAGGCGAATGCAGGAATCGGCGGGCGCATTCACCTCCAGGGTGCAAGAGGCGTAACGAGTGATGGCTGCATTGATGGTGAGGGCGCCGGGATGGAAGAGGTACAGCGGCCAGATATCCAGCGTGCCGCCTGCGAGGTCCACGCGCGTGGGTGCCTTAGAGAAGATTCTCATGGTGATGGGAAGTGGAAACTGGAGCGGCCGATGGGAATCGAACCCACACCTAAACCTTGGCAAGGTTTCGTACTACCACTATACTACGGCCGCTCGGACCAATCGTGTTTTGACCGCGAACCGGTCAACCGCTCTCGCCCGACCGCAAAGCGGTTTACCGTTCCAGTGTGACCGCAAAGCGGTCAACCCTTTTCTTTTTATAACACGCCCGCTCGACTCCCACAAGCAGAAGCCAGGCACAGTGACGCGACCGCGTGGCCTGAACACACGCGGGGAAGTCTTTCGGCTCAGGAAACCTGAGAGACGCGGACACGCTTGACGACGGGAGACTTCTTTTGGCGCTGCGCGAAGCTCGTCGCTTTGGCGCGGTCGGTATAAACCCGGCCAAACTTCTCTCCATCCGCGTAATAGATCGCCACCAGCCAGTGGTGGTGTTTCCGGCGGCGATCCTTGCCGAACGCCGTTTTCTTGCGACCTGGTTTTTCTTTACGGTTCGATTTCAAGGGCAGCTCCCACTCTGAGAATAGACAGAGCACTATCGCAATTCCGGGAAGGTCGCGCAAGTAACCAATGAAATAGTAGCATAGTGGCAATCGACCAACATGCTGATGGCGCCTGGTGGCCATCATCGCAGTGGCGACCGGCCTGCTGCGGGAGACGAGCCCGGGTACGGCGGAACAACTGCATCGAAAGAGGCGTGCAACCAACCGTTCGAGGGGGGAACCCGGGTGGGTTGGCCTGCATCCAACGGATGTGCGGGCCATCCGTACACTGTTGGGGAGTATGCGAGGATTCGCTGCCATCCCGGCATGGTGCGGCCGCGAAGCGGTCGACGAATTCACGAAACATTTTGCTTCTTTTCGCGTCTTTACTAACAGAGGAGAAGGAAGGCAATGAGGGCCGAGAGGGTAAGAGAAATGGTCATCCAAAAACAACCGCCCCTTATCGAGGACTTGCGGAATCACACAGCCGGGCAGATTGACGAGCTGCGCCTCCTGCTTGACACGCAAGCGCCTTCGCGCCCGGACCCGCGGCGGCCCGGATTCTTCGAGGTCGAGGGGCTTTCAGACGTCTATTACATCTTCAAGTATCCGAGCGGCGCAAAAGTGCTCTTGCTGGGCGTCTGGGAAAGAGACCCAGTGGCGCAAATGGCTTCGTGCGAGTGCCCCGCAGCCTAAGATCGATTCAACCATCCCTTACTCTTCCTCCAGATCGAGAGCAACGGAGTTAATGCAGTAGCGCAGGCCGGTCGGCGGCGGGCCATCCTCAAAGATATGCCCCAGGTGGGCATCACAGTGGCTGCATTTGACTTCGGTGCGGACCATGCCGTGGCTCGTGTCAGTCTCCGTATCCAGAGCACCCTCGACGGGCTCGAAGAAGCTGGGCCACCCACAGCCTGAGTGGAACTTTGTATCAGAACGAAACAACAGGTGGCCGCAAGCGGCGCACTTGTAGGCGCCGGGGGTCTCGGTGTCCGTATACTCCCCTGTGAAGGGTGGCTCAGTAGCCTTCTGGCGCATCACAAGGTATTGATTCGGCGTGAGTTGTTTCTTCCAGTCGGCATCGCTCTTACGAGCTTTTTCATCCATTGAATCTCCTCGCAAATGCCCGGTTGGCCCCGGCCTTGCAGTAGTAGATACGGAGCAAGTGTCCAAGGGCTCTGGGCGGACGGATTCGTACCGGTCCAGAATAATACGGAGAGAGGCGATGGACTACAGCGAAAAGCGGCGCAGCCGGCGGGCGAAAATTGCGCGGCCCATTCGTGTTCGCCCTTCCGAGCCGCGCGATGAACATTTCGAGGAGATCGTAGCCAGCGAAAACGCGTCCCGCGAGGGCGTCTATTTCATCACCCGCCGGACGTCCTACTATCTCGGCATGCGGCTGTTTGTGACGTTTCCCTTTACAAACTCGCACGACCCGATGAGCACGGACTATGTGGCGGAGGTCAAGCGCGTGGACAAGCTGCCCAATGCTCGCTTCGGCATCGCCGTGAATCTGGTGACGACGGTCGGGTTCAGCAAAGAGGCGCCGGCCCGAACGATGACCCGCGTTTGAAAGCAGGTCCCTCCACTCGCACCTCGCATCAACGCTACCCGATAAGAATTTCTCCGCCGGATTTCTTGCTCGGCGAAAGTGCGCGGGGAAAACATCCAATGTCAACTCGGATTTGGAAAATAACCCTCGTTCGGCGAGCCGCGCTGTGATACTATGGTTCTGCGTTTGTTGCTCTTGTAAACCTTTAGATTCGATTTAAGGGGCAGCAAGTATCATTTGCCGCCCCTTTTTGCTGTACGGCTGGGGGCGTTCGAGCAGCACAAATAGCTCAATTCAGGAAGAAAAAACAGTGTCAAAAGAACAAGGAACAGTGAAGTGGTTTAATGCCAGCAAGGGCTTTGGTTTCATCCAGCGGCAGAGCGGCGAGGACGTTTTCGTCCACTTTTCCGCGATTCAAGCGGAGGGTTACAAGTCGCTGAATGAAGGCCAGGCGGTTGAATTTGAAGTGAAAAAGGGCCCCAAGGGTTTGCAGGCCGAGAACGTCACCCCACTCTAGTACGCATGGGCGAATCCGCCGGCGGCGGGTTCGCCCTCTTTTTTTCTTCCGCGGCACCGGTGCTCCGATCGGGCATCCAAGGAGTAACACATGGCCAAGCTCTATGTCGGGAATCTGTCCTTCGAAGTGACGGACGACAGCCTGCAGCAGGTGTTCAGCGGAAAAGGCATACAGGTGGAATCGGCGCGCGTAATCCGCGATATGGATTCCGGACGCTCGCGCGGCTTCGGATTTGTCGAGCTCGGCGCGGGAGAAGACATGACCCGCGCGATCACGGAGCTAAACGGGTTTGAATTGGATGGGCGCGCGCTGCAAGTGAATGAGGCGCGTCCGCAGGCGCCGCGCAGCAGCGGTGGTGGTGGCCGCGGGGGATTTGGCGGGGGCGGCGGCCGCGGCGGCAATCGTGGCAGTGGTGGTGGCAGTCGCGATGGTGGCGGCGGCGGTTTCCGGCGCCGCTAGTTTCGCAAGGAGTCTCTATTGAAAGCTCTTCCCATCGGTCAGTACATCAAGCATTTCCAATACGGCTGCGGCGTGATCACGGATTCGAACGAGGAACGCACCTCCATTGATTTCGACCTTCATGGCCCCAAGAAATTCGTCACCCACCTGATGGTGGTGGATCCGGCGGAGGGCACGCCTCCGAAGCGTCCGCGCGCCAAGCGCAAGAAAAAAATAATTGCCGCCGCAATTGTGGCGGCCGTAGCGGCGGTTCCGGCGGGCGCGCTATGACGGAAACCGTCATCGTGCAATACGTCGGCTTCGAGGTCAAATCGCTCGGCCGTGAATACACGTTTCTCGTGCGCGTGACATCCACCGAGCCGCGTGAATTCACTTTGACGATCGAAAATGAAGCCTTTAATTCACGCCTGGTTCGCTTTCAAGATGCTCCGGACATCTGCTCTCTGAGGCTCCACAACGAACTGGCGGCTGCCGCCAACCACCCCACGAAAACACACTACACGTTTAGCGAGCAGGAGTTGGATGAGTACCGCAGTTCGCACGCTACCAAGTCGGCAAGGCATCTTTATACCCCCAAGCCGGCGCGTCCGAATTAGCAACAGCCCGCGTTTTTCGCGTTGACGCCGGGCGGACTTTGACCGAAGGTTAGTAGAGATAAGAAATAGCTCGTGAATGGCACCGCAGGAGACTACGTGAGCGAAACAGCTTTGCAAGAACGACGGCCCTGGGATCAACCCTTTTGGAAGCCCGCACAGGGAAAGATGGCGGTATTCATCTATCTTGTCCTGATTCATGTGCTGGCCGTGATCGGCCTGGTTCTCTATCCGGTCCCCCATCTTTGGATCGTGGGACTCAGCCTGCTGCTGGCCGGCCCGGGGGGACTCGGCACAACGGTCGCCTATCATCGTCTGCTGGCCCACCGCACGCTCAAGCTCAACAAATTCGTCGAGCACTTCTTGATCTTCTGGGCCGTGTTCAACGGCTCCGGCGCACCGGCAAGCTGGGTGGCGTATCACCGCCACCACCATTCTACTGTCGAGACGCCTCTGGACATCTCCAGCCCCAAGCAAGGCGGCTTCTGGTGGGCGCATCTCCGCTGGCTTTATCAATCCGCGCCCGCCGAGACGCAGAAGTGGTGCCCCGATCTAACCAAGGGCATGTACAAATTCTGGACCTATTCCGAAGGGCCGCTGATCGTGGTTTCATTGCTCTGCGGCGCTGTGTTCGGATGGCAGGCCTTCTTCTGGATGGGCGCGATTCGCCTGGTTTACACCCTGCACATGCAGTGCTTTGTGAATAGCTTGACCCACTTGGGCCACGCCGACGAAGGCGATTCCAGCATGAATGTCTGGTGGCTCGGCCCGCTGCAATTGACCGCGTGGGGCGAGAACTGGCACCAGAACCATCACTCGAATGCCGGCTCGGCGCGTCTCGGCCTGCGCTGGTGGCAGACCGACCTGGGCTGGTACTTCATCTACGCCATGGAAGCCGTCGGCCTCGCCAGCAACGTCAAGCGCCCGCGCGCGCGTTAAGCGCGAGGCGTTACGTAGGTAGCACAGGTTTCAACCTGTGCTCTTCTGCAGTTAGCACTTCTCTGAATTCCAAAGCGACGGATGAGACTTGGTAGCACAGGCACTCCTGCCTGTGCTCTTCTGCGAGTATTGTCCTGCTAAATTTCAAAATTGGCGGATGGGCCTGTAAGCCGGATTTTGTGCGCCACGCGTCCAAACAACGGCCTGCGTGCCGCGGCGATCATTCCTCTAGGTCACGGCTCGCGCCGTGACTCCAGCAGCCTACCCGAGGGTTGCTCGCCGCAACGGCTTGCCTGCCTTCGGCAGGCTTGCGCCATCGCAGCGGAAGTTCGCGCGAACGCGAACTCTGCGGGCCGGGCCAGCCCTCCCCTCCTATTTGGCCTTGCACCACGCGGGGTTTGCCGTGCCTCCGGTGTTGCCACCGGAGCGGTGGGCTCTTACCCCACCGTTTCACCCTTACCATGCGCGGGCGGCTTGTGGAAGACGTGCCGCAGGTTTTCCTGCGGCCTGTCACCGAAGCGCGCTTCGCACCGGCGGTTTATTTTCTGTGGCACTGTCCGTGAGCGGTAGCACAGGCTTTAGCCTGCCCTGACACAGGAAGGGCCTGTGTCTTTTTCGGCGGCACAGACTCAAGTCTGTGCTACTGCCCCCCTGGCGTTACCAGGCGCGTTGCCCTTCACCCTGAAAGCCGATCTGCATCGGCTCAAAGGGTATTCTCGATCGAACGAGATGGTGTCCGGACTTTCCTCCCGCCCCGAACATGTAGCGGCGGGTTTCGCGTTTTTTGCGTCCCGGTTTTCACCGGGAATCCCGCCACTCTACGTCGGAGCCAGCGATCACCCGGCCCACCCGCCAGGATCTATTATACGCCCATGTGGCGGTCGCACGCCCGACCAGGACGGGCTTTCGCGCTCGGGAACTCCGCGTGGAATTGAAGAAGTGGTATGCTCTGATCATAGTGCGCCGTCGAGAACAAATCATGTGCCTAATGGATCATCCACCTGCCCAAACCAGAGCTGACGAACAAATAGCGGAGAACCAGAGCACCGAGACCATGACCTCACAGAAGAACGAGACGGTGAACTTCAATAAAACACACCACACCACCGCTTTTCCTGTTGGCTGAA
>JBGPGF010000174.1:0-6703 GCA_041483755.1 Terriglobia bacterium
CCTCCACCTCAATGCACCCCTGCCCACACACCAATCGTTATAAGCAGTGTGTAGGGGCGGCCTCTTGCCCTGAGCGAAAGCGAAGGGTCAGGCTCGCGATTTTGCTCCGTCTTGGTTTTTTCAAAACCGCGATCAGGGCTTACTTGCAGGGGGTGTCTGCGTGGTAGGTGGGGGTGCTTTGTCCGCGGGCGTGGCCGTTCCCTTCTTTACGCCGCCCGGCCTTCCCACCGTCAAATACGGCCGCATCTTGTCCAATCGCTTCTGGCCAATGCCTGCCACCGCGCGCAAATCGTCCACGCTCTTGAACGGCCCCGCGTTCCGCCGCATGGCCACAATGCGTTTCGCGAACACCGGTCCGATTCCCGGGACGCGCTGCAGCTCGGTCTCGCCCGCCGTGTTGATGTTTACCGGCGCGGCCGGCGGCTTCTTCGTCGTGCCCGCCGCTGGCAGGGAGATAGTGCCGAGGATGGACACCAGCAGAAGTATTCGCGGAGCCGGTCTTTGCCACGCCATGATGGCACCATGATGCCAAGACGGGTTAAACAACGCAATAACAAACAACGCAGTAACAAGGAGCCGCAATGAACGCATCCGCATCCCGCCGCATGGTCTTCACCCTGGCATTCGCGCTGACAGCGATGCTCGCGGCACGGCCGTGCTCCGCGCAGCAGCAGGACGCCGCCACCTTCGACGCCGATGGGACAGCGCACATCACCCGCGTGGTTCCCATGCCGTCCACCATCAGCCCCGAAGCGCAGGCGTGGCTTGCTTCGCTCGCGCGCCAGAAATACGCGCCGCAAACGCTTGCGGAAAGGCGCGCGGCCACGGATGCCTGGCGCGTCAAGGACGCCGCGGAAGCGCGCAGGATTTATCCGGTGAACGTCGAAGAAATCATGATGGCCGGCGTTCGCACCGACGTCATCACGCCGCTTTCCACGCCGGAGGCGAATCGCACTCGCGTGCTCATCAATCTTCACGGCGGCGGTTTTAATTCCGACTCGGGTTCGCTCATCGAAGGCATCCCCATCGCCAACCTGGCAAAGACTAAAGTCGTCTCCGTGTATTACCGCCTCGCCCCGGAAAATCCATTCCCGGCCGCGGTGGATGACGTGGTTGCGGTTTACAAGGAGCTGCTCAAAAGCTACAAGCCGCACAGCATCGGAATTTTCGGCACGTCGGCGGGAGCGATCCTCACCTGCGAGGTTGCCGTGCGGTTGAAGCAATTAGGGCTGCCGCTCCCGGCCGCGCTCGGCGTCTTTTCGGTTTATCCGGACTACAGCCGCGATGGGGATTCCCTGGCGCTCTTTGCCCTCAACGGCCTTGCCGGTGAGATGCCGCCTCCAAGTCCAAATGGCCCCTCCGACGATCCCTATCCCGGCAAGACAAATCGCATGGACCCCGTTTTGTCGCCGCTTTTCGCGGATTGGCGCGGGATGCCTTCGAGCCTGCTCGTCACCAGCACGCGGGACATTTTGTTAAGCGGCACCACCATGCTCCATCGCGTGATGCTTCACGCCGGAAACGACGCGCAACTCGTCGTCTTCGAGGCGCTGCCCCACGCCTTCTGGTACCACTTCCAATTGCCGGAAACAAAAGAAGCGCTGGAATTAATGGCGAAGTTTTTCGACGAAAAGGTCGGTCACTAGCGCGGATTTCTCTTTAGTCGAGGCGCTTCCCCTGTGCATCGTACATCTCGACGGGCCCAAACAGCGCAGCCTGCGCTTCGATCTGGCTGCGATCGCCGACCACGATAATTTGCATGTTCGCGGAATCAAAATACGTCCGCGCCGTGGCCAAAACTTCCTCCGCCGTCAGCGCGCGCACTTTGTCGCGATACGTCTCCAGATAATCGTCCGGCAATTCGTTGATCGCCACGGTCCCGATCTGCGAGAGCAGCCCGTCCTGCGTCCCCAACCCCAGCGAAAAAACGCCGCTGAGATAATTCCGAGCGTCGGCCAGCTCGTCCGCGGGCACCGCAAGCGCGCGCATCCTGTCCAGCTCGTAAAACATTTCCGTCAGCGTCGCGGCCATCACTTCGTTGCGAACCGCCGCTGAAATCGAAAAATACCCGTGCTGCCGCAGCGCGTTCACGCTGCTCCGCGGACTGTAGGTGTAGCCCTTGGCCTCGCGAATGTTCATCACCAGGCGCGAATTGAACGCGCCGCCGTAAATGCTGTTTGCCAGACCGAGGCGGACCCAGTCCGGATGCTTCCGCGTAATCGCGTGGCACCCGATGACGATCTGTGCCTGCACTGCGCCCGGAAGATGCACGACGTGCACGCACCTCCCTTTCGGCTGCGGCGGAATCGGCGCGCAGGTTTCCTCCGTCGTCGCACCCTTCCATCCGCTAAAGATTTTCTCGATTCGTTCGAACATCGCCGCGGAATGAAAATCCCCGACCATCACCAGCAGCGCGTTCGAAGGCGTGTAGAATTCGCGATATACGGATACCAGGTCGTCGCGGCGGTAGGCCGCCACCTGCTCTTCGCTCGGCGCCACCTGCGCATAGGGATGCGCGCCAAACAACACTCTGCGCACGCGCTCGCCCGCCAGGAATCCGGGCGTCGTCCGCTCGATTTTCACTTCTTCAAGCTTCTGGCGCCGCTCGCGTTCGAATTCCTTCTCCGGAAACGATGCTTCACGCGCCAATTCATTCACGATCCCCAACAGCGGTTCAGAAAACTCGGACAGATCTGCAAAGGAAATCGCGCTCGTATCCGCGCCCGCGCTCGTCGAAAGATCGGCGCCAATCCGGCGCAAATCTTCCTCCATCTGCTGATTCGTGCGCTTTGCCGTTCCGGCGCGCATCACCGTGGCCGTCATTTCCGCCAAACCCGGCGCGCGGTGGGCAACCGCGGCGTTACCCGAGCGAAGAAACAACTGTCCGCTGAATTTCGGCACCGAATGCACTTCCGCGAGCACCACTTCCAGTCCGTTCGAAAGCCGCGCCCGCATCCGCTTGGGCCACGAGACAGGCCGCTCCGCCGCCAGGGCCGGCGCCGCGCCCTGTGTTTCAGGAATTGCCGTTGTGGCCGCCATTACGCTGCCTCCTTTTGCACTGTCGGCGCCGGCTGACGGAACACGATCGCCCGGTTCTCCCGCCGCAAATAATTCCGTGCCACGCGCAACACGTCCTCCTTTTTCACCGCCAGGAAACCGTCCAGAATCGTGTTCACCAATTGCGGCTCGCCGTCAAACAGCGTGAAGCACGCCAGCAAGTGCATCAGTCCGTAGTGCGGCATATATCCGCCGCGCCCGCCCTCCAGCATCGAATAATAATCCGAGCGGAATTTCACCTTCACCGGCTCCAGCTCGTCGTCCGTAATTCCCTTTTCTCGAACGTCATCAATCACCGCATCGAATTCCACGAGCGTCGCCTCGCCCGAATACTCCGGCTTGTGAAAGATGCGCGTCACCATCTGCGTCGGCCCGTTGTAACCGAAGAGATCGTCAATGCCCCCGTCCGCCTCCACCGCGACTTGTTTTTCAAGGACCAGCCGCCGGTAGAGACGTCCCGCACGCCCGCCGTGCAGCGCCTGTTCGAGCAGCGCCATGGCGCACCAATCGTTCGTCCGCCGCTGCGGCGCTGTGTAGCCGATGGCCATTGCCGGCAGCGTCCCGAATTTTTCCTCCACTGTTCCGCGGCGCTCCTCGATCTGCGCGGGCTCCGCGGGATCGGCAAACGGCGGTGCGGCGCCCGCAGGAATGTCCGCGAAATATTTCCGCGCCAGAGCGAATCCCTCCTCCGGCTTCACGTCGCCCAGGATGAGCAGCACCGCATTGTTCGGCGTGTAGTAGGTCTTGAAAAATGCCTGCACGTCGGCCAGGCTCGCGGCGTCCAGATCGGCGAAATCCCCATAGAAATTGTGCGCATTGGCCCAATTGCGAAACGCCACGGGGGGCAAATCCAGCCACGGAAACCCACCGTAGGGCTGGTTCATGACGTTGACGCGCACTTCTTCTTTCACGACGTCGCGCTGGTTGCGCAAGTTTTCGTCGTCCACCTTCAACGCGCGCATGCGGTCAGCTTCCAGCCAAAGCACGCGTTCGAGCGCATTCGACGGCACCGCTTCGTAGTAATTTGTCACGTCGTAATGCGTCGAGCCGTTCAGCAATCCACCCGAGGAATTGATGAGTTTGATGTGCGCCATCTTCGGCGCGTTCGCGGAGCCCTGGACCATCATATGTTCAAACAGGTGCGCGAAGCCGCTGCGTCCCTGCGGCTCCAGCCGGAAACCGATCTTGTAGTACACGCCCACCGTCACCACGGGCGCGTTCGCGTCCGGCGCTACCACGACGCGCAAACCGTTTTCGAGCGCCGCACTCTCCACCTTGGTTTGGAAATGACTCACTGGTCTCCCCCGCTGGCTTTTTTGAATGCTTTCGGCTGAGAAAAAATCTGATCCAGTCTTTCCCGTGCTACTTCCGGTTCTCGCGCGAGGATCGCCGCGCCCAAACGGTTCAGCGCTTCGTGCGCCGCCGCAAATTCCGGCGGAACATTCCTGAGTTCCGCGTCGTGTGCGGCAATCACGTCGTAATCGCCCCGAGCGAGCGGCCCCGTCCAGGACTTCGCCGGCCCGAACCGCTCAAAATTCTCCAGCACCTGGCGGGTCAGCGGCAGGATCGCGCGCAGCGCCTCGCGCCGGTTCATGCCCACCGACATCATCAGACGCGTCGCTGCCTCCATCACGGCCAGCGTGTGCCCCGCGGCCAGCACGCATGCGGCGTGGTACAGCGGCTTCTTCTCTGCGGCGATCCGCACGGGCACGCCCCCGAGCATACGCGCGATTTCCCGCGCCATGCGCAGCGCCGCCGCGTCTCCTTCGATCGCAAAGACTCTGCCTTCCAGCGGGGGCACTCCCACACCGCTAAACGTTTGCAGCACGTGCATGGATCCGACTGCAGCGCCGCATTTCCGCACCGGCTCCAGTACGCCGGAATCGAGCGCGCCGCTCGTATGCAGAACGACCTTCTTCTTCAGTTCCTCTCCGCCAATTTCCGCCAGTTCGCGGGCAATTTCCGTGATCGCCCGGTCGGGCGTGGAAATCAGGATCAACCGGGAATAGAGAACCCGATGGGTCAGGCTGCCACACGGCTCGCCCGCCTGGATGAATCGCACCGCTTGCCGTGCGCTGGGAAGGTCTTTGGCGACAACCGCACCGATTCGCCAGCCGCTCTCGCGCAAGCATCGTCCCAAGCTCCGGCCGACGCGCCCCGGCCCAACGATCGCAACGCTCGCCCTCATCCCGTGTGATAGCATAACGTGTCCGTCATCTCGCGGCCACTAGACTCCGCCTTGTCGCATCTCGAAACAATTGTCTTCGCTCTCATCACGTTGCTTTGGGTTTTCCAGGGTGTGCGCGCCGTCGGCGGTCTCCGCCGCCTCCCGCACGTCCGTGATGCCGCGCCTCTGCCTTCTGGTGAGTGCCCTGGCGTCACCCTTATCTTCGCCGCACGGGACGAAGCAGAAAAACTTCCCGCGGCGCTCGAGTCCATGCTCGCATTGGACTACCCTCGCCTCGAGCTTATCGCCGTCAACGATCGCTCCACCGATTCCACCGGAGCCATTCTTGACGCGGCCGCACAGCGCGATCCGCGATTGCGCGTCGTTCACGTGCGCGAATTGCCGCCCGGCTGGCTGGGCAAAACCAACGCCCTGCACCGCGGCGCCGAACTCGCCACGGGCGAATGGCTGCTCTTCACCGACGCCGACGTACATTTCGCCCCGGACGTCCTCCGCCGCTCGCTATCCATCGCCTTGCGCGAAGATTTCGAACACCTCACGCTCCTCGCCTCGATGATCATCCACGGCTTCTGGGAAAAGATCGTCATTCCCTATTTCGGCCTCGGCTTTGTCTCCTCTGCCGAGCCCTGGCGCGTCGCGGACTCTCGCTCCGGCCGCTACATGGGCGTCGGAGCATTCCAACTCGTCCGCCGCTCCGCCTACAACCGCGCCGGGGGCCACACCAAGCTCGCCCTCGAAGTGATTGACGACATGAAATTGGGCAAAATTCTCAAACAGTTCGGCGCGCGCTCCGGCGTGGCCTTTGCGGACGACTCGGTCCGCGTCCGCTGGCACGCCGGTCTGGGCAACTTGGTTCGTGGCGTCGAGAAGAATTTCTTCGCCGGCTGTGGCTACAATCTCTACAGGACCGCGGCCGGCGCGCTCGCCGTCATCACTCTCAGCATCGTGCCGTTCTTCGGCGTAATCTTCGCCCACGGCTGGGCCCGCTTCTTCGCCGCCACTGCCGCGCTTGCGGGCATGACCGTGGAGGCGTTGCTGGCCGTGGCCGTCACCGCCCGCGTCTCACCCTTCTACGCCCTCTTCCAACCTCTCGCCGCCGCAATTTTCAATTACATGATTGCCCGCTCTGTCTTCATCACGCTTTGGCAGGGCGGGGTCACCTGGCGCGGCACGTTCTACCCCCTCGACGAGCTGAAGCGCCACGTGGCCTAAATTCTGCGCTACTGGGGCGCCGGGTCTCGATCCGGTGCGAACAATCCCGCCACATCCTGCTGCTTCAAAGCCTTAATGCGGTCGCGCAATGCCGCGGCGCGTTCGAACTCGAACTTCTTCGCCGCCTCGCGCATTTGCGTCTCGAGTTGCAGCAGTACCTCGGCAAACTGCGCCTCGCTGGTGATCTCCGCCGACAGCGCATCGAGGCTCCCCAGGTCCGCGGGAATCGTCACGTAATCCGCCTCG
>JBGPGF010000175.1:0-6641 GCA_041483755.1 Terriglobia bacterium
ACCTGTGCGCGCGGGCTAGAACTTACACCTGACCATTCGACCAGTAGTTTTCTGAGGCGTTTTTCGGGTAAATTGACGTGTAATCGCTCGAGTCCCACCGCCGGAGGAGAGCAACCGTGTTCTGCGATCGATGTGGCCAATTGTTCCTGCCGAAGCAGTCTTTGTGTACGCGCTGCAAGGTCGTTCCCACGCGCTACTGGTTCCAGTTGATGAGTCTGGTGACGCTGCTGGTGGCGATTGCTTGCAACACGCTGGTGGGGATGTACTTGCTGCCGCGGATGATGAGCGTGCCGCACCCGCGGTTTCTGTTTCGAGCGTGGTTGTGGTTTGACCACAGCGCGGCGCTTTACGGTTGGGTGCCGCTGGCGGTCGCCCTGCTGGTTTGGGACTACTTTGTGTGGAAAGCGGCGCGGCCGAAGGTCAAGGGATGGTTTACGCGCAAGCTGCTGACGCTGGCGCTGGCCACTGGAGTGGCGCCGATCCTGCCCTGGTGGATCCCCGCGGGGCAGCCTCCCAAAGAGTTTCTTTCCTTCCTCAATAAATACCCTGGATTACCCGCGGCCCTGGCTTGGGGCGTGGCGCTGGTGGTGGCCATGCTGCTGTGCACGGATCGCGAATCGCGCGACTATCTGCTGGGTCACGGAAGGGTCCTCAGTGTGGTCAGCTTCGGCATTTTACTGTTGGTGCTGGCGATGACGGTGGTGGGCTGGAGACTCAGCTGCTAAAGATCGCCTTTCCCTAATCATTCCTGCTGCATCCTCTCGATAAGGAGTTTGTCAGGGGCAAATTCAGAAGGCGCTCGGCCGCGAGTCCAGCCGGATGCATTACCCCGGGTACCAGATTTTTCGCGGGTCGCCGGGGCTTCGCTGGTAATCCCAAGCTTCATCAATCAGACGCCTGTAGTCGTAGCGAGGCCGCCAGCCAAGCAGGAATTTCGCTTTCGTATTGTCCAGCCACGTGGACCAAAACGGCGTTGGGATATCCGTCGATGGAAGCCCGCGCGACTGGCGTAGGTGATCGGCAACCTGACGGTAATCCACGGGTTCGTCCATACAGATGTTGAAGGTCTGCTGGTGAGCTTTGGGATGGTCCAGCGCCAGGAGGATGGCGGCAACAAGATCACTGACGTGCACAAAATTGCGTTTGACCGGGTTCCCCTGGGGATCGAGCATGACGGGGACGGCACCGGTTCTTACAAATTCGGCGGCGCGTTCAGGCCCTACCAAGTCGCGCCAGCACGGTCCTCCGAAGACGTCTTCGCCGAAGGAGAGCGAGTACTTGAAATCGTCTTTTTCCATAATCCACGGCGCGCGCAGGCAGCAGCCGGCGAGGCCGTACTGGATGTAATGCTGCTCGAGCATGACCTCTTCGAGGACTTTGGAGAGCGCGTAGCAGCCGGGATACGCGCTGGGCTTCTGCTGCTCGGTGACGGGCAGCGGGTGCGGGTAGAAGAAATGCCCTACGGCGCCGTCGCCGCCGGTCAGGATGAATTGCTTGAAGGAAGAACTTGCGCGGCATTCCTCGAGCAGCCAGAACAGACCTTTGACGGTCACGTCCATCACGTCTGCCGGCGTTTCCTTGCACGTGGCGAAATGGAGGACGTGGGTGATGCCCTCCATGGCTTTGCGCACGACGAGGCGATCCGCGATGCTGCCTCGAACGGACTCCATCTGTGCTTTCGATTCCAGGAGCCGGTTGTGGCACAAAGCTCGAATTCGTACGCCCTGGTGTTCAGAGGACGCCAGAATCCGGTCCATGAAATTGCGGCCGACTTTGCCGGTCGCGCCGGTAATCAGAATGTGTTTTGGGGAACCTGTGTTTGTCACGCGGTTATTCCTCTTCGGTCATTGGCCGAACGCCAGCAACGCGGATTCGGGAGTAAGGCGCTCCGATGGTATAAGATTCCCGAGACAATTTCGAACGGGGAGGAAATGTGGCCGAAACCTCGGAAAATAAGCGCGCATGGGCGGTGGCGGCGGGCGTCGTTATCCTGCTTGCTGTTCTGGCGGGGCAGATGTTGTTGTCGATCCGGCAGGAGTCAATCACCTGGGACGAAGACAATCACATCTTTGCGGGCTACATGTCGTGGAAGCACGGAGAATTCGGGCTGAACCCGGAACATCCGCCGCTGGTGAAGCTGGTCTCGACGCTTCCGATTCTGCGCATGCCGCTGGCCGTGCCGGAGCTGCAGAATCGATTCTTCAAGCTCGACGCGTTTCTAGGCGGCAAGGATTTCCTTTTCAAGAATGATGCGGACGCGATGGTGCTGCGCACGCGAGCGGCGGCGGCCGTGTTCGCGGTGTTGCTGGCGCTGCTGGCGTTTCTGGCCACGCGAGAGATGTTCGGCACGGGGCCGGGTTTTCTGGCGCTGGGGGTGCTGGCGTTCGAACCGAATCTGCTGGCGCACGGAGCGCGGGTAACGACGGACGTGGCGCTCTCTTGCTTTCTGTTCGCGGGGGTCTATGCGTTCTACCGCTATGTGAAAAGGCCGAGCGCACTGCGACTGGTGACGGCGGGAGTGGCCGCGGGGTTTGCGCTCAGTGCGAAGCACACCGGGATTCTGATTTTTCCGATGCTTCTGCTGCTGGCGCTTGCCGAGGTGGCGGGGAAGAACGAAGTGGCCGGGCCCGGCGTTCCGGAGGCGGCGGGAAGAAAGAAACGCGCACTGCGGCTGGGGGGAGCCCTGGTGGCGATCGGGGTCATGGCCGTGGCGGTGCTCTGGGCGTTCTACGGATTTCGCTACAAGGCGCGGCCGGGCGGGCTGGAAATAAACCCGCCGCTGGCGGAGTTCGTGCAGCAATTGCGGCCGCACGAGGCGCAACTGCTCTCCGCGTTTGCCCACTGGCGGGTCCTGCCGGAGTCGTATATTTATGGGCTGGCGGACGTCCGCGTCATGGGCGATTTTTATCCCACGTATTTTTTCGGAAAGGTGTACCCGCACGGGGTGTGGTTCTATTTTCCGGCGGCGTTTGTGATCAAGTCCACGGTGGCGTTTCTGATCCTGCTGCTATTGGCGGTATGGGCCATCGCCAAAGGCTGGCTGCGGGGAAGGCGCGAGATACTGTTTCTGACGATTCCGCCAATCTTGTACCTGTGGGTGGCGATGAGCGCGAGAATCAACATCGGATTGCGGCATATTTTGCCGCTGTATGTGTTTCTCACGGCGCTGATCGCGGGCGGAGCGTGGGCGCTGATCCGGCGGAAACGGGTCTGGGCGTACGTAATTGGGGCGCTGCTGGTGTTCCACGCGGTCTCTTCCGCGCTGGTATTTCCGTCCTATATGGCCTATGCCAACGAGCTGTGGGGCGGACCGGCGAGCACCTACAAGTACCTGAGCGATTCGAACGTGGACTGGGCGCAGCAGCTCAAGGGCGTAAAGAAATACTTGGACGCGCGAGGAGTGAAGAACTGCTGGTTCGCGTACTTCGCCGAGGGCGTGGTGGACACGAAGTATTACGGGATACCGTGCAAGCCGCTGATTAGCCCCGATACGATGTGGGTGAACGAGGAGATGGACATCCCGGCGGAGATCGACGGGCCGGTGCTGATCAGCGCGGGCACGCTTTCGGGATATGAGTTCGGCTCCGACCAACTGAATCCGTACCGCGCGTTCCAGAGCATGCGTCCCGCGGCGGTGATTCAGTACGCGGTATTCGTTTACGAAGGGCGCTTCGCGGTTCACCGCGCTTCGGCGCTCAGCTACGCGCAGAAATCGAGGAATCTGCGGGTTGCGGGGCGGCTGGAAGAGGCTCTGGCGGCGGCGCAAGCGGCTGCCGCGACCGAGCCAGACTGTATCCCGGCGCAAACGGCCCTGGGAGACGCCCTGAGGGCCTTGGGGCGCCCGGAAGAAGCCCGCGTGGCGTACGAAACGGCGCTCGGGGCGGCGAACCGCCTGGAGCCGGGGGTGAGGGAAAACTGGGTTCCGGGCCTGGAACGGAAACTGGCGGGGAAATAGAGCCCGAACAGCGAAACGACCGTGTCAATCTGCCGATAGCGTGTGTGAAAATCGCAGCCTAGAATCAATCCACCGCGGCGGGCGCTGCTCCTTTTCTTCCGAGCCTTGGTCGTGTTGCAGTAACCAAGTCTACTCGGTCAAAAGAACCGACGCTGTCACCCAATAAACCGTTTTCTAATTAATTGTTATCGAGTCGCTCCCCGGAAGAACGAGAACGCACAAGCGCACGCTCAGCCAAGATGGCGATACCTGTCATTACTCCCATGAGAATAGATAGGTATCCTACTAAGTATAACACTTCGTAAATGGGAGTCTTAGTATAGAATGCATCTATAAGCGGAGTGGCCAGGAAAAATCCCAGGAAGAACACAGTAAGCATCCCATTTGATGGGAAAACACGGAAATGAGCAGCCAATGCGAGTAACAAAATCGAAAAAAGTAACACGAACGGCAACTCCTTGAAAAAGAAGAAACTATTTGCCTCCCGCTCCAGAATCGGCTGCGGTCGCCATCCCAAAAACGCCGGATGAATCACTTCAAATTGCAGGAATCCGATGGAACTTCCGATAACCAGAGCCCAAAGTATCCCAACTTCTTTACCCTTGATAAGCATCGGCCGTTTTATCACTCCCCTCTCGTTTATGCGAATGGGCGAAGGCTGATTAGATGACGTCGTCGGCAACGTCCCTGGCGGAAAGCGCGCGGCCCTAGCCGCCGGCGATGGAAGGAACGAGCATGACGCGGTCGCCGTCGCGAACGGCGGCGGTTTCTCCGCCCAGGAAGCGGATGTCCTCTTCGTTCAGATAAACGTTGAGGAATTGGCGAATCTGGCCCTGCTCGTCGCGAATGTGGCGAGCAAGGGCAGGGAAGCGAGTGGTGAGGTGATCGAGGACGCCGGCGACGTTCGCGGCGGCGCATTCGATGGCGCCTGCGCCGTCGGTGAAGCGGCGGAATGCGGTGGGGATTTCAACGGTCACGGGCATCGTCAGCGTCTTCCTTATGTGGTTTGGCCTGCCGCGGCGGCAAGGCGGCTGTCGAGATAGGCTTCGAAGGCCTCGAGGCGCGGCGGGATGGCGTCTTCGGCGGCGAATTCGCCGGCAAGCGCGTCAGTGGTCTTTAGACCGTTGCCGGTGATGGAAAGAACCGTGGTTTCGCCGCGGCGAATGCGTCCCTCGCGAATGAGTTTTTCGGCGGCTGCCACCGTGACGCCGCCAGCGGTTTCCGCGAAGATGCCTTCGGTTTCGGCCAGACGGCGGATGCCGGCGACGATTTCGGGGTCGCTGGCGTCTTCGGCCCAACCGCCACTTTCGCGAATCATGCGCACCGCGTAGGGGCCGTCGGCGGGATTGCCGATGGCCAGCGAGCGCGCGATGGTGTTGGGCTTCTGCGGCTCAAGACGCTCGAGATTGCGCTTCACGGCGGTTGAAATCGGGGAGCAGCCGGTGGCCTGCGCGCCGAAGTAGCGCACGGGCTTGGGCTCGACCCATCCGAGTTGCACCAATTCATGAAAGGCCTTGGCGATTTTGGTGATGAGCGAGCCGCCGGCCATGGGCACAACGACATTGTCCGGCAAGCGCCAGCCGAGTTGCTCGGCGATTTCGTAGCCGTGAGTCTTCGAGCCTTCCGCGTAGTAGGGGCGGAGGTTGACGTTGACGAGGCCCCAGTTGAAGCGGTCGGCGACTTGCGTGCAAAGGCGGTTGACCTGGTCGTAGTTGCCGGCGATGCGCGCAACGCGCGCGCCATAAACGGCGGTGCCAAGAACCTTTGCGGGCTCGAGATCGCTGGGGATGAATATCCAAGCCTTGAGGCCGGCGCGAACCGCTTGCGCGGCCAACGCGTTGGCGAGATTGCCTGTAGAGGCGCAGCCCACGGTTTCAAAGCCAAAGCGTTTGGCGGCGGCAAGCGCCACGGCGACGACGCGGTCTTTGAAAGAGAGCGACGGAGTGCAGACGGCATCGTTCTTCAAATAAAGATTCGAGACGCCCCACTGTTTCGCGAGAATCGGCGCGGGGAGGAGCGGTGTTCCTCCGGCGGGAAGGGAAGAATCGTAGCCTTCGGGAAGCGGTAGCAGTTCGGCGTAGCGCCAGAGATTGAAGGCCCGCGAGGAAAGCTCTTCGCGGCGGAAGGATTTCTTCAGCGCGTCGTAATCGTAGGTGATTTCGAGCGGGGAGAAACATTCCTCGCAAAAGGAGCGCGGGGCGTTGCCCCAGCGGCGTCCGCATTCGCGGCATCGCAATTCATAGACTTCCGGCATCTGCGACCTCGAACCAGGTGATTCCGCAAAGGATACACCCGGCGCTTGAGTGGTGGCCGATTTGGGCAGCAAGGAGGGCTAAAAACGAAAAACCCTCCGTGCCAAAGAGTGCTCGGAGGGATCTCAGAAAAACTTCCAAGAAACTCAGACAGCTCTTTAGCAGTTTTTTACGTGGAGCAAGTCGCCCTAAATCGCCACGTGTGACCGCTGCTGGCGGCCAAAAATAGTTTGCAAGAAAGTTGCTGTCTTGTCAAGGCTTTCGAGATCGCCGACACAATTTTCGCCTGTCCGTTCGGGTGTGATAGTCTAGAGACATGAAATGGACCGCCGTTTTTGAACCTTCCAAAGAGGGTGGATATACCTGCTTTGTGGAGGAGATACCTGCCGCCATTTCGCAAGGCGAGACCGTCGAAGAAGCCAAATCGAACCTTG
>JBGPGF010000176.1:0-6612 GCA_041483755.1 Terriglobia bacterium
AAGGATGCCGCCGGGAAGGTTCTCTATGTCGGCAAGGCCCGCGCCCTTCGCAATCGCGTGCGTTCGTACTTTTTGGAATCGCGCTGGTCGGATGCCAAGACCGGCTCGCTGGTTCGCGAGATTGCGGAGTTGGAGACCATTGTCCTGGACAACGAGCGCGAAGCGCTGGCGCTTGAAAACAACCTCATCAAGCAATACCGCCCGAAATTCAACGTCCTGCTGCGCGACGACAAGACCTATCCCTACATCAAGCTGACCGCCGCGGAAAAATATCCTCGCGCCTATTTCACTCGCAAGGTGAAGAAAGACGGCTCGCTGTATTTCGGCCCCTATTTCCCATCCAGCCTGGCCCGCCGCATCCTCCATTTCATCCACAAGAGATTTCAGGTGCCGTCGTGCACGGTGGATTTGACGCGCCAGCATCCGCGGCCGTGCCTGCAGTACTACATCAAGCGCTGCCTGGGGCCGTGCGTCGCCGGACTCACCACCGCTGACCGCTACGCGGAAGCGGCGCGCGACGCGAAACTCTTTTTGGAAGGCCGCCGCCATGACTTAATGAAAAGCCTGCAAGAGCGGATGCTGGCGGCCTCCGATTCCGAGCGTTTCGAGCAGGCGGCGGCGTACCGCGACCTGTTGCGCACTTTGGAAGACATCGAGGAGCGGCAGAAAATGGCGGCGGCGCAAGGCGATGATACCGACGTCCTCGGGTTCTACGCCGAACCGCCTTACGTGGCCGCCAATCTATTCCATTTGCGCGGCGGCCGCGTGGTGGACCGCCGCGAATTTTATTGGGAAGACCTGAACGAGTTTGCCCCGGCCGAGTTCGTTCCATCGCTCCTGAAGCAGCTTTACCTCGAGGCGGAATACCTGCCCCGCGCTCTTCATGCCCCGCTGGATTTTGACGACCGTGAGCTGTTGCAGGAAACGCTCTCCGACCGCGCCGGACACAGGGTGGAAATCTTGACGCCGCAGCGCGGGCAGAAACGCGCGTTCCTCGATTTGGTCGAGAAAAATGCGCAGCACTCCTTCGAACAGCGCTTCCGTGTTCTGAAGCCTAGCTCGAAAGCCATCACCGAAGCCCTGCAAGTGGCCCTCAATCTTCCGGAAGAACCGCAGCGGATCGAGAGCTTCGACATTTCGCACATCCAGGGAACCGATACCGTTGCTTCCATGGTCGTATGGGAAAAAGGGCGGATGAAAAAATCGAACTATCGCAAATTCATCATACGCGGCGAGGACGGCCAGGGCGCTCTCCCTCGGAATGATGATTTCGCCAGCATGCGTGAAGCGGTCTCGCGGCGCTATCGGCGGCTCCGGGAAGAACGCAAACCCATGCCCGGCCTAATCCTGATTGACGGCGGCATCGGGCAGCTTCACGCCGCGGCGCAGGCGCTCGATTCGCTCGAGATCATCAATCAGCCGGTCGTCAGCATCGCAAAGAAGGAAGAAATCCTATTCGTGCATGGCCAGGAGGACGAGCCGATTGTTCTGGATCGTCACTCACCCGTCCTGCATCTGATTCAGCAAATTCGGGACGAGACTCACCGCTTTGCCGTGACCTTTCATCGCCAGCGCAGAGGGAAACGCCAGACAGAGACGCTCCTGGAAGACATTCCGGGTGTTGGGCCCCGGACGGCGCGTAAGCTCTTGCAAGAATTTGGCAGCGTCGCGAATCTACGCCGCGCTGGCATTGAGGGGCTGAGCAGGGTCGTGTCCAAAGCGCGCGCGGGAAAGATACTGAAAAACCTTCCGGAAAGTCCCCGGTCGCCACACCAGTCTGCGTAAGTAAAGCGGTTAGGAATCGCAGCCGCTTATTGCGCCGCCCTTGACCCTGTGCTACGTTTGCACCGGAGGCACTTATGGCAGATAACGTGGGCTCCAAAGTTACTTATTTTCTCGTGGGACTCGGCGTCGGCGCTCTGGTCGGCATTCTTTTCGCTCCGAAATCGGGAGAAGAGACGCGCGAGTTTCTTTCCAAGAAAGCCGATGAAGGCAAGGACTTCGCGCAGCGCAAGGCGCGCGAATTGCGCGAACGCGCTGAAGATCTGCTCGAGCGCGGCAAGGAAGTCGCCTCGAAGCAGAAAGATTCCCTGTCCGCCGCCGTCGAAGCGGGCCGGGAAGCCTATCAACGCGAAAAGTCCAAGGCCCAATAGCCGGATTTGATCGCTGGGCGAAAGTTGGAAATTCGGAACAGGCGGGGGCCTGCGAGGGCGCTATGCAGAACTGGGTGCCTTTTTTCATTGTAGTGACGGCGCTGGCCGTGATTGTTCAAATGGCTATCCTGCTGGCGCTGTACGTTCAGTTGCGCCGCACCATGGACCAGATGAACCGCGTGCTCGGCGAACTGCACGCCCGCGTTGGTCCCATCCTCACGCGCGTCCAGATGTTGCTGGAAGATACGCAGCCGCGGATTTCAGCGATGGTCGCGGACGCGGCGCATGTGGTTTACCTGGCACGCAGCCAGGCGCAGAAGGTAGACCGAATTTTCACCGACGCCGCCGACCGCCTGCGCACGCAACTTGTTTCCGCCGATCGTATTCTCACGGGTGCTCTCGAAGCGGTGGAAGATGCCGGGTCGCAGTTTCGGCGGAGCGTTTGGGGGCCGATGCACAAGGCCTCGGCGGTCCTTCAGGGACTCAAAGTGGGGCTTGATTTCTTCCGCTCGCGCCGCCGCTCGACGCCTTCCGGAGAACCGCACGAACAGGAAGACGACCTGTTTATCTGAGGCTACCGCTGTTAGCGAATCCAGCCGCCGCCTAAAACCACTTCCTCCGAATAAAAAACAGCGCCCTGGCCGGGCGTGATGGCTCGTTGTGGAATGTCAAATGTAACGCGCGCCGCGTTCAGTCCAAGCGCTTCGATGTTTGCGGGTGCGGCATCGTGCTTGTGGCGAATCTTTACCTGCGCGCGCCTGGGCCGCACAGGTGCATCGCACGAAATCCAGTTCACGTCTTCCACTTCGCAGATGCTCTTGCGCAGAGCTGCGTCTTCGCCCACAACCACGCGATTTCTCGCCGCATCGAGTGAAATTACGTAAAGCGCCTCGCCCACCGCCAAACCCAGACCCTTGCGCTGTCCCACGGTGTACTGATGCAAGCCTGTATGGCGGCCGAGGACTTCGCCAACTTCGTTGACGATATCGCCTTCTTGCTGCCCAAGCTCCTGGCCGTGCTCGCGCGCATACGCTTCGATGAAGCGGACGTAGTTGCCCGTGGGCACAAAACACAGCTCTTGGCTATCGGGCTTATCGGCGACGGGCAGCGCGGCGCGCCGGGCCAGCGCGCGCACCTCTTCCTTGGTGAGCTCGCCAAGAGGGAACTCGGTGCGCGCAAGCTGTTCCTGGGCCAGGCCAAAAAGGAAATACGACTGGTCTTTCGTCTGGTCCTTGGCGCGAAGCAGCTCGAAGCGTCCGCTCTCCGGATTGTGCCGCACGCGGGCATAGTGGCCGGTGGCGAGTTTCTCGGCGCCAATCTGCCGCGCCATGCGCAGTAGCGGCTCGAACTTTACATCGGTGTTGCAGCGCGTACAGGCAATCGGCGTACGCCCGGAGAGATACTCCTCGATGAATGGGCGGATGACGCGCTCCTCAAACTGCTGCTCGAAATTCACCACGTAGTGCGGGAAGCCGAGATGTTGCGCCACGGACTTCGCATCATAAACATCGTCCAGCGAGCAGCAACGGTGCTGCGCCGGGCCATCACCTTGCAGTTCCGGCAAGCGGCGCTGATTCCACAGTTGCATGGTGAGGCCCACGACGGCGCGTCCCTCGTCGCGCAATAGCGCGGCGACAGCGGAGCTGTCCACTCCGCCGGACATGGCCACGGCGACGAGGCCGCGCTGCGTTTCCAAGCGTTCGGGAAGTACGTCGAATTGGCCGCGAGCATTCATGCTAAGTTCGAGCGCTCATCTCCTTTCGATAGGTGGGAGAAAGTTCCCGCAATTGGGCGACGGCAGCGGGTACAGCTTCCATCGCGAAATCCACTTCGTCCGGAGTCGTGTGGCGCCCCAGGCTGAAACGCAGGCTTGCGCGGGCCTCTTCGGGCGGCAGGCCGATGGCCGTCAAGACGTGCGACGGCTCGACGGCGCCGGACGAGCACGCCGCGCCGGTTGAGCAAGCCAGGCCCTTCAAGTCCAGCGCGATCACCAGCGCCTCGCCTTCGATACCGGGGAAGAGAAGATTCGTTGTGTTGGGCGTGCGCGGCGCACCGCCGCCGTTCACGCGCGTATGCGGAACGCGCGCCAGAAGGCCCTGCTCGAGCCGGTCGCGCAGGGCACTGATCCGCGCCGCGTCTGCTTCCAGCGACTGGCACGCAATCTCCGCCGCTTTCCCGAGGCCCACAATTCCAGGCACGTTTTCGGTGCCCGGGCGGAATCCGCGCTGATGGTGACCGCCGAAGAGAAGCTGCCGCAGGCGCGTGCCGCGGCGAATGTACAGCGCGCCAATTCCCTGCGGCGCGTACAGCTTGTGGCCGGAGATGGAGAGCAGATCAATCTGCATGCGCTCGACGTTGATCGGAACTTTGCCGGCGGATTGCACAGCGTCGGTGTGGAAGGAGACGTCGGCCTCCGCGGCGATGCGTCCGATTTCTTCGATTGGCTGCACGGTGCCGAGTTCGTTGTTGGCGTGCATCACCGTGATGAGCACGGTCTCCGGGCGAATCGCGCGGCGCACGGCGTCGGGGTCCAAGCGCCCGTCGCGATCCACGGGAAGATAGGTGACCTCCACGCCGGATTTTTCCAACGCCTGGCAAGTGTTGAGAACGGCCTCGTGCTCGATCGTGGTGGTGATGACGTGCTTCGCGCCACTCGCAGCGCCGGCGATGCCGAAAATCGCATGATTGTCGGATTCCGTGCCGCCGCTGGTGAAGACAATCTCCTGCGGCCGCGCGCCGATCAGCGCCGCCACGGATTCGCGGGCGTGCTCGACGCCCGCGCGGGCCTTCTGCCCGAACGTGTGGATGGACGCCGCGTTGCCGTATTCCCCCGAGAGATACGGCAGCATCGCGTCGAGCACGGCGGGCTCGACGGGCGTGGTGGCGTTATGGTCCAGATAGACGCGCTTCATGGCTCTTACACATTAAGGATAGAAGGGCTGTGCGAACGAAGCAAGGAGGTCATTCGAGGGCAACCGTAGCTGTTTCCCTGTAGCACAGAATTCATTCTGTGCGCTTCCCGGCATGCGCCACGCAATGCGGCAACGGCAGGTATTCTGCTGGTGTGGAGTGCGGCGGATTGCCCATGCTGCCCGCCGCAATTCCTGCATGTTCGCCTGAAATTTGGGTGCGTGCCGGCAAGGCACAGGATCGGAACTCACTATTTGCTGTATTATGGTAGTATGGCTGTATGGCAACCCGCAAAATGACCTTTGCGTTTCCGGAAGAGCTCGCCACGCTGTTCGTGCGCCGGGTTCCCGCGCGCAGCCGTTCCAAGTATCTGGCGGAAGCGCTGCGGGAAAAACTTTCCGAACGGGACCAGAAAATTGGGGAAGCGTGCCGCGCGGCCAACGCCGATCCGGAGGTGCGAGCCATTGAGGAAGAATTCGACGCGATTGCCGAAGAAGGGGCCGAGCCCTGGACCCGTCCCACAGCGAGGCGACGTGTGGTGGGTGCGGCTCGATCCAACCCTCGGCGCGGAAATTCGTAAGACGCGGCCCTGCCTGGTGCTGACGACAAATGTGGTGAACCAACACCGCCGCACCGTGGTGGTCATTCCGCTCTCGACTTCTCCCCATGCTTTTCCGCCCATCCTTGTACCCGTGACCTGCGCGGGTAGAAGCGCGATGGCCGCTGTGGATCAGATTCGCGCCGTGGCCAAGGAACGCCTGCATCAGCGGCTCGGAAGCATCAGCGCGGAGCAATTGAAGATTGTGGAGGATAGCTTGCGCGCGGTTCTGGAGTTATGAAGGGGCGATAGCTCGGCCTCTCCGCTGATTGCGATTTGGTCGCACTGAGGCGTGCGCCGCGCCCGACGCCCGGTTTGTTAAGCCTCCTTAGCTGCCCATAGGAAATTCCCGGTACAATGCTTCCCGACCCAAGATTCGGAAAGGGAAATTCCGATCGGTGCCACTGATTGGCCCGGCCGGTGGATAAAACTTTGACGGCATTGACGAAATGGATTTCACTTGCTGCCGCCCTGTTTTTGGCGGCCCCTGCCATTGCTGGTCTTAAAGACATCCGCATCGAGAAACTGCCCCGGGAGAGGGCGATACAGAAGGCTTATGCAGACGCGTTGACCGTGGAGGAATATGCGCGCGAGTGGAGCGACAAATGGCGATTCGAGACCTCGAAGCGTAAAGTCGCTGCGCTGCTAAAGGCAAGCCTTGGTGAATTGCAAAAAGCACTTCAGTCTGCCCCCGACAATGAGGAACTTCTTCTGCTCACAGGTCTGATCGCCCACTACGCGTACAATGTTGACGTCGGAGAGACCTTCGAGGTGGCGGTGATCTCTCTGGAGAAAGCGCACAAGCTCGCTCCAGACGATTATAGGCCCAACTGGTTTCTTGGCGCTCACCAGTGTCAATCCAACTTGTCCAAGGAAGGCATGGAAAAGTTTCTTGTGGTCGAGCGCACGTTCTCATGGGAGCAACTACCTGTCAGCTTTTGGGACGATTAT
>JBGPGF010000177.1:0-6432 GCA_041483755.1 Terriglobia bacterium
CGCCCGAAACACTTTACAACTATGCATGTTTCCTGAAATCGCAGAAACGGCTCGAGGAAGCGCGCGAGTGGACGGAAAAACTCCTGAACAAGAAGCGCACGCTCCCGCGCTACATGATGCGCATCGAGCGGCCGTGGTTCCGCAAAGGCAAATCGCTGCGCAAGGAGCTTGCCTCGGCATGAGGTGCGGCGCTTTTCACGTTTTTGTGCCACGCTAGAAAGCTGAGCTGAATCCCCTCCTTCCAAAACTCGAATCACGAAATGACGCCGATTCGGTCCGCCGAACTTCACCGCCCTGCTCCATACGCTTGGATTTTCGTTCGCGGCGATGAATGCTCCACCCGGGACGAAGCACTGCGGCTCGGGAATTGGGTGGTCACCGCTGGCGGAAGCCTATCAATGCTGAACCATGCTGACAGCGTGACCGTCGGGGTCACGAATCAGGAATGCATGAGTGGGGCCTGCGCCGGCGCTTTCCAAAGAAACGGGGCCCGCGGAGATGAACTTGGCCTTCGCGATACGAAGCGGCTGCAGGACAACGTCCGCGCTGAGAATCTCCAGCTCGGTGTGCCGGTACGCGAGATCGTTGGCGTGCAGGTCGCCGGGGATCGGGCGTCCGTCGCGCGGGCTCAGATATTCGAGCAGCTCGATCCCCGGACCGGCGGGAGCGCGCAAGGCGGTGATGCGCAGGCGTGCGCCGAAAACATTATTGAGGTGCTCCTGCTCGGTGCCGTAGTTCTCGCTCTCGCCAGCGACGCGAAGGCCCAGCAAATCCCGATAGAACTTGAGGCTGGCGTCCGTGTCGGTGACGACGATTGCCGTGTGATCAATTCCCAGAAAAAGTCGCTCGCTCGGGCGATGCCACTTCGCGTCGCCCTTGCCATCCGGGAATTGCAGAATCTCGACGGGATGCTCATCGGGATCCTTGAAGTAGAACGCCTTGATTCCGGCGGCGTTCTTGTTCCAATCCGGCAGGCGCTGCGGACCGGAAGAAGCATGTTCGACACTGTTGCGGCGGAGGACCTGGTAGGCCCGGTCCATGTCACTGACGGTGATGGCATTGGGGCTGACGCGGAGGACCTGGATTCTGCCGCTCGTGGCAGCGGCCGGCGCGGCGCCCGATTGCGCGGATGCCGCCGGCGCCCATTAGACACAAAGGGCCAGCGCCAGGAAGAAACGGCGGTGCGCCGCTCAAAGGGACTGAA
Source organism: Terriglobia bacterium (assembly GCA_041483755.1). Taxonomy (GTDB): domain Bacteria; phylum Acidobacteriota; class Terriglobia; order Acidiferrales; family UBA7541; genus Acidiferrum. The sequence continues at coordinate 1,205 of JBGPGF010000177.1, forward strand.
TCATCGGTGAGGGTTTCTCTCTTTCGGAGGCGCGCCTTTTCCTGCGATCCAGCGCCTGAGCAATAGCGGCCAAAACGCGATCGTTCCGGGGACAATCAGGAGGCGGAAGGCAATGCTGCTGCCCTTCGCTTGCGGATCAATGCGCTTCACGCCTGCGGTGACAAACGCGGCGGCAAACACGGCTCCGGCCAGCGCGTAAACATACAGCGCGTTCACCAGCAGCGTTGCAGCTCGCTCAACCATCACGGCCAAAAATGGGAATGACGGCGCCGGTGACATTTGCCGCCCTGTCGTCGGCCAGCCAAAGCAGCACATCCGCAACTTCGCTTGGCTGGACCCATTTCGAAACATCGGCGCTCGGCATTGATTTGCGGTTCGCCGGCGTATCCATTGTGCCCGGCAGGACCACATTGGCGGTCAAGCCGGCGTCTTTGTTTTCCAGTGCCACGGTGCGAACCAGCGTATTCAATGCCGTCTTGAAGGTGACGTAGGCGCCCAGGCCCGCGTGCGGCTCGGTGGCCGCCAGGCTGCCCACCGCAATGATGCGTCCGCTTCCGGATTTGCGCAGGTGCGGGATCGCGGCGCGCAGCACATGGAACGCCGCGGTCAAGTTCAGGTCGCGCATCTGCTCCCAGGTGGCATCATCCGTTTCCGCCACGCTGACGCCACCCGCGAAGCCGCCCAGTACGTGCACCAGCACGTCGAGCCTTCCGAAACGCTTGACCACGGATTCCACCGCCTCACGGACGGCCGCCGCCTTGGTGAAATCAACAGGCAGCGCCACGAAATTCGCTCCCGCAAAGTCCGATTGCCCGATGCTCCGCGACGCGCCTACAACCGTGGCGCCCGTGGACAGAAAGGCCTGCGTGACACTTGTTCCCAGGCCCCCTTTGGCCCCCGTGATGAAAATGACCTTGTCCTTCATTTGGACTCTCAGCAGTCTAGGGATTTTGCGCCCTCATCCTATAAGAGAAGGAAGTCCGGGGAAAGTTTCAGGCAGTTCGACCCTCACACACGAGCGGCCACAGCCTCTGACCCTTTGGCAAGGGTGACCACACCCTCGTCAAAACCGTTCATCTGCGTTAGACGGTGATTGTTCCCCACGAAACCACCGGGAGAACCAGCGATGACTCATGATCGGTGGGCCGATCTTTCGCGACAATGCATAGATGCTCAAATCGCCCGCCCACAGCCCCGCGAAAACGCTTGGGAAGGCTACCCGCGGATCGAGCACGCCGGTTGCCGCGAGCGTGGCCGCGCCAATCGTCGCCCCGTCTTCGGAGACGAACGAGGACAAGAAGATGGCGGTCGCGAGGGCCAGTACATCCCCGCCGTGGGCTGGAACTGGATACTCGAAATGAGCCTCAGTCCGCCGCCATCGCTGCCATATGCTTGAGCGTGGATGGAGCGACGCCAAATTCCGCGGGCACCGCGAGTCCCATGCTGTCGCACAGCAGGCGGATGATGGCGTAGTGGTGGACGGCATGACCGACGCAGAATGCCAGCTCACGCCCGATGTTGGAACCCAGAGACGACGGCGCGGAGTGGCCGTATCCCACGCTGTAGGTCACTTGACATTCCTTGTTCAGGCTCTCCTCCGGAATCCGCTTGAGCACGCGCAGCACATCGCAGGTCGCAACGCTAGCGTAGGTCAGCTCGCTTTCCAGCCGGTAGCTTCGGGCCCGCTCGTCATAGTTAATCTCTCCCGCCGGCAGGCCCTTGATCAGGCAGAAGAAGTGATCCAGAACGTGCCGGTAGTGCTGCCCCAAAGATGCATCAAACGGGTGATTTGCCACGCGCGCATAGGAACGCTGGTCGAGGTCGTAAAGCAGGTTCAGTCCCTGAGTCAAAACGTCCTGGGCAGCTTCGATAAGCGCCGGCAAACTCATGACAATCTCCTTCCAATGACTGGAATCTCAGCGCGATGCAGGAAAAGATTGGTGCCGCAGGCAACAAAAACGATGACCGCCAGAGCGAAGAGCAAGCCCTTGTCACCCTGCACCTCGATTCCCAGCAGCGTCAGGTGGCTGAGGATGGCCCCAGCCATCACTCCCAAGGCGAGCAGCGAGCCCAGCCAGGTAAACCGCGGCGTCAGCTGCGGTACTTATGCGCTACGTTTCGTCAAGAGCACAGAGGACTTGGAGGCTGTATATCGTCTCCGTTTCTTGGTTTTCAATCTTGAACTGGGCGAGGGGCTGGAATCCGCGTACACAAACGGCCAAGACAAGGACGAATTCGATGCCGTTTGCGACCACCTGCTCGTCGAGCACGTCCCGACCCGGCAGGTCATCGGCACCTACCGCCTTCAGGGCGGCGATTATGTGGCAATGTCCGCGCTCCCCGTCACGTTCTTTCCCAAGCAGGATGTCGAAGCTGCGTTTGCGAAGCGTGCGGTTCTCGTTGATGGGAGCGGCGGGCGCAACTATATGGTGCACGCCAGCCGGCGGGAGGCGCCCGGCATGGTTGAGGTGCATACCAAAGATACCGACATCATCTACGTCTTGAAGGGTTCGGCAACGATCGTCACCGGCGGAACGATGGTGGACGGCAAGACCGTCGCGCCCGGCGAGATTCGCGGCCGCGAAATCACCGCCGGCGAAACGCGCCCGCTCGTTCCCGGGGACGTGCTGATCATTCCCAACGGAATCCCGCACTGGTTCAAGGAAGTACAGGGACCACTCCTCTATTACTTCATCAAGGTTCGTTAGCCTTCCCGGTGATCCGATCAAGACCTACGATTACTCGCCGCACGCCGGGGCTGCCGTATTCGACGGTTCGAACTTTTCTGAACATTCCCGGTGCGGGCCAGCCGAAGTAAGAAACACCTGGCTTGGGATACGTGACTCCCAACGCGGGAGGATGAATACTATGGCGACCACCATGAGAAAGCTGAAACCGCAGCAGGACCCGGAAAAGATGCCCGCACGGGAGAGAGCCACCATCGAGTTTGCTCGGGAAGTTTGCGGCGACTTGGGCGTCGCCGAACAGCAGGAGTGGCTCGTCACGAACGGCATTGGCGGCTTCGCTTCGGGAACGGTCAGCGGGAACTTGACCCGGCGATATCACGGCCTCTTAGTTGCCGCGCTCAACCCGCCCGTGGGACGCACGCAACTGGTTGCCAGCCTGGACGAGACGGCTCGTTATGACGGCGCGGACTATGCTTTGGCCACGCACCGTTGGACAAGTGGCGCCGTCGAGCCCAAGGGCTGCAAGCACATCGAAAACTTCCGGCTGGAGGGGACGACGCCGGTGTGGTCCTTGGCATTTGGAGATGCGCTGCTTGAAAAGCGGATCTGGATGCGGCAGGGGGAAAACACGACCTACGTGCAATACACCCTTCCGCGGGGGAGTCGAGCGCTCGAGCTTGAACTGAAAGCCCTGGTGAATTACCGAGACTTTCATTCGAGTACGCACGCAGGCGACTGGCAGATGAAAGTGGAGGCCGTGGAGCGCGGTGCTCGGATCACGGCCTTCGAAGGGGCGGCGCCATTCTTTCTGCTCAGCGACGGAGCGGCATGCGAGCCGCGCCACGAATGGTATCGCGACTATTTCATGCCCGCGGAAAAGTTCCGCGGGCTGGACGATCGTGAAGACCACCTCTTCGCCGCGCTCTTCCGCGCGACGCTGAGTGCGGGCCAAAGCGTGACCTTTGTGCTCACGACGGAAGCTGAGGCGGAACTCGATGGCGCGCAGGCGCGGGGCGAACGGGCCGAACACGAAAGCAAGCTCGTTGCGAATTGGATGGTGTCCGATGCTCGGACGTCATCGGCAGCTTCGCCGTGGGTGCGGCAGCTCGTCTTGGCTGCCGATCAATTCGTCGTGAAGCGCAGCTTGCCGGAAGAGGCTGACGGCCGCTCCATCATTGCCGGCTATCACTGGTTTGGCGATTGGGGCCGCGACACGATGATTGCTCTGCCTGGCCTTACGCTCACCACGGGTCGCGCCGATGTGGCGCGCAAGATATTGCTGGCATTTGCGCGGTACGTCGACCACGGCATGCTGCCGAACAATTTCCCGGACGCCGGCGGGCAGCCCGAATACAACACCGTGGATGCCGCGCTATGGTTTCTCGAGGCGGTCCGGCAGTATTTCGGCGTTACACAAGACAAGGCGACCCTCGAAAAACTCTTCCCTGTGCTGGAGGACATGATCGAATTTCACAAAGAGGGAACGCGGTATCAGATTCATGTAGATCCCACCGACGGCCTCCTCTACGCAGGCGAGCCCGGCGTCCAACTGACCTGGATGGACGCGAAGGTAGGCGATTGGGTTGTAACGCCGCGAATTGGCAAGCCGGTCGAGGTCAATGCGCTTTGGTACAACGCGCTCGAGACCATGGCAGCCGTTGCGAGAGTGTTCGGAAAATCCGGCGAGCCGCATGCAACGATGGCGGCCAAAGCGAAGCAGAGTTTCGCCAAGTTCTGGAACGCGGAGGCGGGCTATTGCTACGACGTGATCGACGCCCCGGGAATCGGCAACGACGCAGCGTTGCGGCCCAATCAGATTTTCGCCGTGTCGTTGCCGAAGAGTCCCCTCACGATCGAGCAGCAGAAAGCAGTCGTGGATGTCTGCGCGCGCCGCCTCGTGACTTCGCACGGGCTGCGCAGCCTGGCGCAGGGTGAGCCAGGCTATCAGGGGAGCTACGGCGGCAGCCCCTTGCAGCGTGACGCCGCGTACCACCAGGGGACAGTCTGGGGCTGGCTCATGGGACCGTTTGTGCTGGCGCACCTGCGGGTCTATGGAAACCGGCAAGAAGCCATGAGTTTTCTCGAGCCGCTGGGAAATCAAGTCGCCTCGCATGGCCTGGGAACCTTGAGCGAAATCTTTGATGGGGATGCGCCTTTCACGCCTCGGGGGTGCATAGCTCAAGCCTGGACGGTCGGCGAAGTTCTGCGGGCCTGGCGGATCGTAGCCGGCTAGCGCGAGGGAGGCGGCTATGGAAGGGTGCCCCCACCCCCCTATGTCTTGTGCATCTGTGCATTCTAAAGGACTTGCGGGATGGGTGTCTGCAAGTGTGGCAAATGCAGGGGTTATTTGCACAGTTTTTGTGCAATTGAAAGAGTGAATTTCGTAAGTGTGGCAGGGAAAGGAGTTAGTGGCTGGTGATGAGTGACGAGTGGGTCGTGACTCGTGGCAAGCAGGGGAGGCGGGACGGGCTACTCTGGTAGGCAGCCCCCCGCCACCCGGGTGTTTTGAACAAAGAGTGCGGATCGAACTGATTATAAAAG
>JBGPGF010000178.1:0-6429 GCA_041483755.1 Terriglobia bacterium
CATTCTGTTCGGCTCGGCCGTTTCGTTGGCTTCGCCCTCGAGTCTTCCAACGCCCGCTGCGCTGGTCGAAGCCGTTTATACCAGCCTAGCTGACGCGCTGAAAGACTGGGTTGGTTCCGGCGCTGCCCAACTCGTCTCCAAGGATGTCATTTCCTCCACTTGCGAGCTGCGACTGGAATTGGCCTTGGAGTTTATCGGCAGGGAGTTAGGAAGCCACACGGCTGTTACGGCCTATGAATGTCTGCTCGGAGCACCGCCAAAGTCATTCCCCCGAATTGTCACCTGCGCCGGGATATGCTACGCTGCTTTTCGTCGAATATAGCCCGGCCAAACGCTACGCACGTTCCCGCGTCGCGAACGTTCTTTCCCTCCCGTTTCCTTTGCGCGCCTCCCAGCGTGGAGGCATCTCTGCGGGGGGACATGGCCGGCCATTACAGGACAACCAAGCCCATGGCAGCCAGGCAAGCGGCATCTTCCAAAACGGCGAAAGAAGCGGTCGAAATCAAGCTGGCGCATTCGCCGGATTCCGACGACGCCTTCATGTTTTACGCCCTGGCCACCCACAAGCTGCCCACGCCGGGCCTGAAGTTCACACACGTCCTCTCCGACATCCAGACGCTGAACGAAGCGGCGCTGAAGGAAACCTACGACGTTACGGCCATCAGCTTCGCCGCCTACCCCGGCCTGCGCGACAAATACATACTGCTCGATTGTGGCGCCAGCTTTGGCGAAGGCTACGGCCCGATCGTCGTCGCCTCCAAGCCCATGAAGCCCGCGGAACTTGCCGGCAAACGCGTCGGCGTTCCGGGGCTGAAAACCACCGCCTACCTCACGCTGAAACTCTTCGAGCCGAATTTCGAGCCTGTGGAGATGGCCTTCGACAAGATTCTCGACGCCGTGCGCAACGAAGCGGTCGAAGCGGGCCTGCTCATTCACGAAGGCCAGCTCCTGTTTCCCCAGCTTGGCCTGCACCGTGTCATGGACCTCGGCGTCTGGTGGCAGGAGCAGACCAGCCTGCCGCTGCCGCTCGGCGGCAATGCCGTCCGGCGCTCCCTCGGCGCGGAAATGAGCCGCGAGATTGCGCGCATCATTCGCCAGAGCGTGCAATACGCGCTCGATCACCGCGAAGAAGCCTTGAACTACGCTCTGCAGTTCGCGCGCGACATGGAATCGGACGTCGCCGACAAATTCGTCGGCATGTACGTCAATAACTGGACGCTGGGCTACGGCGAACGCGGCCGCCAGGCCGTCTGCGAACTGATCGAGCGCGGCACCAAAGCCGGCCTCCTCCCCGGCCCGCCAGATGTCGAGTTTCTGAGCGAACCGTAGCGGCCGCTCTGATACTCTGACAACCATGCAGCGAATCCTTTCCACCTATCTTTTTGTTTCGCATCATCTGACGCCGGAGATGCTCGGCCAGGCAGCCGGTGCGGGCTTCGGCGGCGTCGAGATTTTCTGCTCGCGCAGCCATTTTGATTTCCACTCGCGCGACGCGGTGAAGGAAATCGCCGGCGCGCTGGCGGACCACAAACTCACGCTCGCTTCCTTGCACGCGCCGACGAGCCGCGACATGGGTCCGGGACGCGAAGGCGGCTCGCCGCTTTCGCTCTGCGAAACGGAGCGCGTGCGCCGCGTGGACGCAATGGACGAATACAGACGCGCCATCGACGTGGCCGAGGACCTGCCGTTTCGAACGATGGTGATGCACATGGGCGGCACTCGCGAAATCGCCGATCCGCGTAGGCGCGACGCCGCTTTCAGCTCGCTCGAGCATCTGAGTCTCCACGCCAAACACGTGGGCGTGACGATTGCTCTCGAAAACACGCTGAGCGAGATGGGCGACCCCGCATACCTTCGAACGTTCGTGGACGAGACGCGCCTCACGACGCTGCGCTTCTGCTTCGACATCGGCCACGCCAACTTGATGGACGGCGCTGCTGGGGATCGCATCGCGAAAACATTCGAACCGCTGCGCGATCTGGTCGCGACTTCGCACGTCCACGACAATCACGGCGAAAAAGACGAACATCTGCCACCTTTCACAGGGACAATTGATTGGGCAGCAGCCGCGAGGCTGTATGCCTCGGCTCCCACGCAGCCATTGCCGCTGGTGTTCGAACTGAAAGAACAGACCGGGGCGGAGGCTACGTCGATCTCTGCGCAGCTCGAAGCTGCTCGCCGCGCGATGGATCAACTCGAAGAGGCGTTTGAGGATAACGGATGAGCGTCATAACGATCGAGCAAGCGGGACAGTTCGAAGGCCAGGAAGTGACCCTCCAAGGGTGGCTTTACAACCAGCGCGAATCGGGCAAGCTGCTGTTTCCGATTTTTCGCGACGGCACGGGAATTATTCAGGGTGTGGTGGCGCTGAAGGAACAGCCGGAAGCGTTCGAAACGTTGCGCGGGCTGACGCAGGAATCGAGCGTGATCGTGACCGGCAAGATTCGCGCGGAACAGCGCGCGCCGGGCGGCTATGAAATCGGCGTCACCAAAATTGAAGTCGTGCAAAAAGTTTCCGAAGAGACTCCATTCCCCATCCAGCTCAAGGAACATGGCGTGGATTTTCTGCTGGACCATCGCCACCTGTGGATTCGAACGCCGCGCCAAGCGGCGATTCTGCGCATCCGCGCGGAAGCGATTCGCGCGGGACGCGAATTCATGGACGGCCAGGGCTACACGCTAACCGACGCTCCAATTTTCACACCCGCGGCGTGCGAAGGCACCACAACGCTCTTCGAGGTGAATTATTTTGACGACGAAAAAGCTTACCTGACGCAGTCCGGCCAGCTCTACATCGAAGCCACAGCCATGGCGCTCGGCAAGGTGTACACGTTTGGGCCCACGTTCCGCGCCGAAAAATCCAAAACCCGCCGCCACCTAACCGAGTTCTGGATGCTCGAACCGGAAGCAGCTTACGCGGACCTGGGCGACATGATGACGCTCGGCGAAGGCCTGGTCAGCCACGTCGTGCAAGCCGTCCTGAAGAATCGCGCGCGCGAACTCGAAACGCTGAAGCGCGATACCTCGAAGCTCGCGAACGTGAAGCCGCCGTTCCCGCGCATCGCCTACGAGGAAGCCGTGGCGGTGCTGAACAAGCGCGGCAACCCCGCCAAGTTCGGCGATGACTTCGGCGGCGACGAGGAAACGATTCTTTCGAGCGAATACGACCGTCCAGTGCTGGTCCATCGCTATCCCGCGGCCATCAAGGCTTTCTACATGCAGCCGGACCCGCAGCGGCCCGACCTGGCGCTGGCTTTCGACATGCTGGCCCCGGAAGGCTACGGGGAAATCATCGGCGGAAGCCAGCGCGTTCACGACTACGACTTGCTCGTGAAACGCATGGCTGAGCACGATGTGCCGCAAGAGTCCCTCAAGTGGTACCTCGACCTGCGACGTTACGGCAGCGTGCCGCACGCGGGCTTCGGCCTGGGGCTGGAACGCACGGTCGCTTGGATTTGCGGAACCGAGCACATCCGCGAAGTGATTCCCTTCCCCCGGATGATTTACCGCGTGTACCCTTAAAGAGCTTCCAGCGGGCAAGAAATGCCACAAAAAATCCGCATCATCGGGATTCCGATGGACCTGGGCCAGAGCCGCCGCGGCGTGGACATGGGCCCATCGGCCCTGCGCGTCGCCGGTCTGCAGGCGCGGCTGAAATCGCTCGGCCATCACGTGGAAGACATCGGCAACATGCCGGTGCGCCAGCCGGAAGAGCAGCCCTACGGCGAAAAACGCGCCAAGTACCTCAACGAAATTGCCGAGATTTGCAAAGACCTTTCCGCGACGGTGCAGAAGTCGCTGGAGGAAGGTTTCTTGCCCATCGTTCTCGGCGGGGACCACTCGATTGCGATCGGCGTGATGTCCGGCATCGCGGCGCACTATCGCAAAGATAAAAAGCAGGCGGGGTACATCTGGCTCGATGCGCACGGCGACATGAACACGCCGGAAAGTTCGCCCTCGGGCAACGTTCACGGGATGCCGCTGGCTTCCGTGATGGGCTACGGCGCGCCGGAGTTGGTCGATCTCCTGGGCTTCCGGCCCAAGGTCGAGCCACGGAATGTTGTGCTGGTGGGCGTGCGCGAGCTGGACGCGCAGGAAAAGAAACTGATCAAGAAATCCGGCGTGCATGTGTTTACGATGCGCGACGTTGACGAGCGCGGCATGCGTGAAGTGATGAGCGAAGCGCTGAAATATGCCGGCGACGACACCGGCGGCATCGCCGTCAGCCTGGACATGGATTTTGTGGACCCCGCGGACGCGCCGGGCGTGGGCACGCCGGTGCGCGGCGGCGTCACCTACCGCGAAGCACACCTGGCGATGGAAATGCTCGCGGACAGCGACGCAATGGTTTCGCTCGAAGTCGTGGAGATCAATCCGGTGATTGACGAACACAATCGCACGGCGCTTCTCGGCGTCGAGCTGATTCTATCGGGCCTCGGAAAGAAGATCTTGTGATGACGGACAAGAAGAGATTGCGCGTGGGCGTGCTGTTCGGCGGGCGCTCCGGCGAACACGAAGTATCGCTGGCTTCGGCGTCTTCGGTGATTCGCGGGCTCGATCCGGACAAGTACGAAGCCGTGCCCATCGGCATCACGAAAGACGGCCACTGGCTCGTCGGCTCCAGCGCGCAGAAGATGTTGCCCGAGGTATTGCGCAGCGGCCAGCGCGTGATGATGGCCACCGACCCGACCGACGCAGCTCTGATACCGCTGGACCGCAGCGCCGGCGGCGGCCAGCGCATTGACGTGGTGTTCCCCGTTCTCCACGGCACGTTCGGCGAGGACGGCACGATTCAGGGCCTTCTTGAACTGGCGGGCCTCCCGTTTGTCGGCGCAGGCGTTCTCGGTTCGGCCATTGGCATGGACAAAGACGTGGCCAAGCGCCTTTGCCAGGCTGCAAAAATCCCCGTCGTGCCGTGGCTGGCCATATCGCGCGCCGAATGGGAGCACGACCCCTTGGGCGTTCATCGCATCGTGGAAAAGACATTTCGCTATCCTGTGTTCATCAAGCCGGCGACGCTGGGCTCTTCCCTGGGCATGACCAAGGTGCATTCGCGCAAGGAACTTGCTCCCGCCCTCGATCTGGCCGCCGAATTCGCCATGAAAATCATGGTCGAGCGCGCCGTCGTGGGCCGCGAGATCGAAGTCTCCGTACTGGGCAACGCCGAGCCGCGCGCCTCGGTCCCCGGCGAAATCGTGCCGCATCGCGAATTCTACGACTACGCCGCAAAATACCTGGAAGAAGGCACCGCTTTGCTGATCCCCGCGGAGTTGAAGACCACACAGGTGAAGAAATTCCAGGAGCTGGCTGTCAAGGCTTTCCGCACGCTGGAGCTCTCCGGCATGGCGCGCGTGGATTTCTTCCTGGAAAAAAACAAGAACAATATCTATCTCAACGAAGTGAACACCATCCCCGGCTTCACTTCGATCAGCATGTACCCCAAGCTCTGGGAAGCCAGCGGCATACCGTTCCGCGAGCTACTCGACCGGCTCATCGAGCTGGCGCTCGAGCAGCACCGCGAAAAGGCGCGCACGAAGTACGCCATCGAACTTCCGGCCGGCTCCGGCGGCGCCCTGGAAACTTCGTGAGGGATTTACTCCGACCGGGGAACTTTGTTACGGTGCTTGGTGTCTTTAAGCAAGGAGGCAGTGTGCGCCTCCCGCGTATGCTCCGAGAAGTGCCGGGGCGCTAGCCGAATGCGGGAAAAGTCAGAAGCAGAGCGATCTGGGTGCCACGGGATTTTGTAGCCAACTGATTCTACATGGCCCCATCGTTCGCGCACAGCCAGGATTGGCTGTGCCACTGACACTTTCCGCAACCAGCTAGTTCCCGGCGATGGGCGCGGGCAGGCACAACGATTCGTCATGTCATTGCTCGATGCACAGCCAGACAAACCGAAGAGAAGGCCCGTTTTCGCCTGGCTAGGGGCCGTCCTCGTAATGCTGCTTGCCGTTCTGCTTTGGTATAACTTCCGCTTTCTGCCGGAGACGCGGGCCGCCAACAGATTCTTCGATGCGCTGGTGGCAGGGGACACGGCGCAGGCCTACAAACTCTGGCAACCGGGGGCCAGCTACCCGATGCAGGATTTTCTGGCGGATTGGGGTCCGAACGGCTATTACGGGCCGGTGAAGAGCTACCGAATCACCAGAGCATCCTCTCCGCACGGCGGCAGCGGGGTCATCGTCACGGTGGAAGTGAGCCCCTTCGCGCCTTGGCCTTCACGCGAAGACCTCGAAAAAAGCCGCCGCACAAAGGTCGTCAGTGTGTGGATTGAAACCAAAGACAAGTCTTTCAGCTTCCCGCCACCGTTCTGAATTGCCTGACCCGAAAATTCCGAGTGCTCGCCCCGAAGAAGTGAAGTCCTAGCAGGCTGCGGATAAAAAGTCTCGCGTCGTCATTCCGAGCGAAGCGAGGAATCTCTCTTCGACG
>JBGPGF010000179.1:0-6279 GCA_041483755.1 Terriglobia bacterium
AGGTTGCTCCGGGAGCGACCTTACCGAAGCACAGGCATTTGGTCCAAGATGAAATAGTGCTGGTCCACAGCGGAACGGCTCACGTTTGGCTCGGCGATCAGGAACGCGATCTCCATGCCGGGGGGCTTGTGTTTATTCCGGCCAATACCTGGGTGAGTTTGAAGAATATCGGCACCGAACCGATCAGCCTGACTTTCGTGTTCTCAGCGCCCGGATTCGAAGATACGATGCGATGCAATTCCGTGCCAGCCGGTGAAACGCCCACCCAGATCACGCCGGAGCAGCAAATAGCCTGTGCGCACCTGGGGCATGCCGAGAACGCGAGCAGGCAAGAACAGCCCAAGAAATGAACAAACAGGCTGCCACGGAAGAGGAGACAATGGTGAACCGGTCGTAGTGCCCGATGAAAAACGCAAACCGGATATGTCCGATAACCCGACTGCAAGTCCAAGTGAAATTAGTAAGGGCCACCGCGGAATTCATATCCGCGATAAACACATTCCCCGGCAAGCAATTGCGGATTGGTGATGCCAGGGGAAGTTGGGAACAGGTAAGACAACTTCGAGTGCTCACGCGGAGTATTCTTCAGCACAATAAAGGCGCTCGGCAACCGCCTCAAGGGTTTGTCGAGAAGGAGATCATTGATATGCGAGATATTGGACGGCGTACTCTTCTTGGCGCTGCAATGGCTGCCTTTCCGTTAGCTCTAATGGGGCAGTCCAGCAAGACGACAACGCAGGCAAAGGGTGTTCGCGTTCCCGGTGGTGAGGACCGGTTTGGAGAGCACCACACCATCGGTGTTAGCTCAACCGATTTCAAGGTCTCAACCCAGGAGAGCAGCGGCGGTCTCTTTATCATGGAGCATACGAACCGAAAGAAGGGCGGCCCGCCGCGTCATTTGCACCACAATGAGGACGAGTGGTTCTACGCCATCGAAGGTGAATACGTCATTGAGGTCGGGTCAGAGCGTTTTCGGTTTAAATCCGGCGATTCCATTCTGGCCCCGCGCGAGGTGCCTCACGGCTGGGCATTCGTTGGTGACGTCCCTGGCAAACTACTGATCGCCTTCGCGCCTGCCAACAAGATGGAGGCGTTCTTTCGGGATAATGCGAAGCGCCGCAATGACGGTGATTACCTCAATGATGCGCAGGTTTACCGTGCGTACGGCATGGAACTGCTTGGCCCACCACTGGCCTTGGAATAGGGAGCCAAGGACGGCCGCATGGCCCAGTAACCGGAGATCGCCGTCCGAAGTCCGGCACGAATTCACTCGGATGCTTATTTAGCATATCGGACGTTTGCCGTGGTGGTTCAGAAACGGGGTTATCGGAAAACTGGCCCGAATACCGGGCCACTCAGACGTCTAACGCGCTCACCCGACAAGTGAATTCCGACTGATACGCCAGGAGTCACGGTGTGGGAAACTTCTGGGCCACACCAGAATGGTCCGATGCCGAATCGCGAGCGGGAGCAGCGATGGGCACGGGCGGGTCAGCGGCCGGTGCCGGCTGCTTTGGCGGCGTTGAAGCTGGCGGCGATCTCCTGGAGGCGCGCGCGGAGGGTCTCGGCCACCCCGGCAAAAACCTGAACGCAGGTTTCGCGAAGCTTTTCCTCGGCGGCACTGGCGACGTTTTCGAGGACCTCGCGAGATTGGTGATCGAGTGTGGTGACCGTGGCAACCATCCAGGAGTTGGAAACATTTTCCAGGCGCTCGCGGTACTGCTCGACCGAGCGGTCTCCCATGTCCCGGTACGTCTCGCTCATTTGTGCTTGCTGCGCGTTGGTCATACCGCGCCAGGAGTCGAGCAGGGGCTGCATGCCTGCCTGGACCTGGCCCTGGGCCGCGCTGACAGAGGACTCGACGACGGCGATCATGGACGATTGGAAGCGCCGCAGGAAAGCTTCCTGCTCGGCAGTCAATTGCCGGCTGAATTCGTTGCGAATCGTCTCCGCCTGCTCGCGGGAATCGTCGAGCGATTTGAGGACCTCCCCGGTAAAACCATCCAGTTCCTGGCGCGCTTGGCGCTGAATTTCGTCGGTGAAGGCGGCTGTCGTCGTCTCGGCGGCTTCGGCAAAGAGCAAGCGAGTCTTTTCGAAAGCATCGCGGACGACCTCTTCCATCTGGCGCTGGGCATGCTCGACGAAATTGCGGCTGTGGTGATCCAGCTCCGAAGCGAAGACACTCGAAAACTCACCGGCCCTTTCCCGCAACTGCGTGGCGGCTTGGTCCATGCCTCTCTCGACCAGGTGCTGGAGCTGCGTCTGGCCCTTTTTCTCATACCATTCGGCGGACTTGAAGAGCTCTTCGATGGTTGTGTGCTTGAGCTCCGTCACTTTCGTGTCCAGGTCGGCCGCCTGGCGCGCGACAATTTCTTGGGCCGCATCGTCCAGTGATTTCTCGACCGTGCCGAGTTGGCCGCGGAACTGCGCGAGCGCTTCCGCAAACGCCTCCTCGGTCGCAGCGCGAATTTTCTCGCGCTGCATCGAGATGGCGGCGTCGAAGAGCGACCGCCCACCCGCGAGACGCTGCACGGCTTCTTCGGCGCCGGTGACGTGGGGCTGGGCCAGTTCGCGGATCTGTTCCTCGAAGCGTCCGGCGGCGGCGCTTGCCGTCCCATCGAACGTGGAACGAATGCGGCCCTGCAGTTCTTCGAAGAGGGATTCAGAAAGGTGCCGCTGCTCTTCCGTCAGCTGATACTTCAGATTACGAATCTGCGCATCGAAATTGGTGTGCGCCTCCTGCCGGAGAGCGTCAAGCTGGGAAGAAAACTGCTCGAGCTGGGAGGCCGAAGAAGCAGCCGCGGAAAGAGCGTCCTGGAGCCGGGCGGCATCGGCGTTCACAGCTTCGCGGAGCACACCCATGCGGGCTTCGGATTCGTGGATGGCTGCAGCTCCGGCTTCCTGGAGGGCAACGGCCTGCCGACTGGCCTCTTCCTGAAGCTGGGCCTGCGCTGCGCGAGTTTGCTCATCGAGCGAGCGTGCGGCTTGCTCTCCGTCGGCGATTTCGCTTTCCATCGCGGAGTGCAACTGCGCCTGCGCGCTGAACAGGCTTTCGGCGAGGCGTTCCTGCCAGCTCGTCTCCACCGCGGAGACCGCTGCGGCGATCTGCTGGCGATGTTCTTCCGCTTTATGGGCCAGGGATTCGCGGTGGGCAGCGGCGTCCAATTCGTGCTGGTGGGCCGCCACTTCCAGGCCGGCGCGGGCTGCTTCCGAGCGCGCCGCAAGATTTGTTTCGGTATCTTTCGCGGCAGCGCGCACTTTCCCGGCGGATTCTTCGGCAGCCTTGGAGGCGGCTCGCAGCGTCTCAGAAACCTGCTGCGCCTGCTGATCTTGAGCAGCGCGCTGGGCAGCGCTTTCGCGGACAATCCGTTCGGTCCATTCGCGGGAGATCTGCTCAAGCTGGGGGGCTATCGAGCGCGGCAACTCCTGCTGGAGCGCTTCGGCCGCGGCAGTTTGCAGAGCGCGGGCGCGCGCGTCGGATTCCTGGCGCAGCTTCTCGGCGGCGCGCGCCGCCTCCGCGGCCAGGCCCGCGCGCGCCGCGGCGATCCTGGCCTCGATGTTCTCCATTGCCGTGCCCATTTCGGTGGCGACTGCGTGCGCTGCGGCTTCGCCCGCCGCGGCCTGAATCTGTTGCTTCGCTTCGGTGAGAAGGCGAGTCACTTGCCGGGCGAGTTGCAGCGATGTGTCCGTGTTCGTCGGGGCAGGCAGCACGTGGACATTCTTGTTGACGAGCGGAGGCCCTTCGGCAGGTTGCGCCTCTTCGCGTGGGACGGATTCGGCCTCAGGTGCACCCACTTCAGTGTCTGCCGGCACCGTGCCGAGGAGTATCTCCCCGTGGACTGCGTCTGGGAACGTGAACCAGTCTTCCGGGGGAAATGCGATGCCCCAGGCGTTCCCGGCTAGTTCGAGCTCAACGGCCACCTGGAATAGTTGGCGAACGGTGCGCGGGCGCTGAATCCAGGCGACGCGACCCCGGACATTGCGGGGGGGCTGGTTGGGGTCCGGATGAGGAACCTCCAGCGTGACCCACATATTCTTCAGGACGTAGTGCTTCGACTGGTAGCGCGCGCCGTGACAATTGATGACCAAGGTCGAAGTGCGCTCCTGAAACGGCCGGCCGAGGGCATCCACACCGGTCACCTGGAGAGGGACAGCCTGCACAATCCGCGTGCTGCGCCGCTTCCGCAAATCAGGGTTCGAGTGCGCCGCTTCCGGTGTGCCCATAGCGCCTTCCTCCCTTAGCGCGTTGCCATCTTCTTCGTCCATCGGTGCCTTCGGATCTTCCTCAACGGCCATCGCGAAGCGAATCCCTTCAAGGCTGCGGCGTTTTCGTCGGTTCTTGAGTTCCTGCCGGATGCCTGCGCGTCAGAAACTGCCAGGCTTCCTTCGCAACCCAAACCGGCCCCACGAGCAGATAGACCGGCCCCTGAAAAAATGCAGGGTTGTTCCCTTCAATCCAGTGGCCGAGAAAGAGAAAAACCCATCCACCCAAGAACAGTCCCACGCCGAGAAACCACTTCATCAGGATCAGGCAAATGAGCCCGGCGAAGATCAGGGGAATGCCGACGCCGTGGAACAGTCTATTCCACGCGGAAGAATGCTCGTGATCGTATTGTTTCATGTAGTGCGCCAAACTAGGCAAGCGCACCTCCAAGCGGGGGGGACCGACACCGCAGATATATTACTTTACACCCCGAGGGGCGGGTTTGGCTAGAGGAAAAGGGAAGAGGCAGGCCAGTCTGGCGACCGGCGCGCTTGGCGGGGACTCCGGAAATGGCGAGCTTTCCCTACGAATCCAGTATGGAATCAGGCTGATGCGCTGGCCCATCCCGAAAGCTAATTTGCGACGGCAGCGGTTGTGGACGCCCACGGCGGGGCGTTCTTGGCGTTTCCAGGCGATACAAATGGGGCGAGGATGATCTTTGTGTGCTGGCCGCCGGCAAGCTCGGCTTCACGGAGATTCTTTTCCAGTAGGATTTCCGCTTCGATGAGGACACTTCGCGGCGTTTTGTTCCTGGCGCACAGCGCGCGGATGGCCTGGATCGCGCGAATCGTGTAACTGTCCGCCAGCTCCGGATCAACGCTGGTGCGGCGGTCGGAAAGGTCCGTGCGCCGCCACGCGGAGCAGATCAGCACACTGCTGGCGTCGACGGTGTGCGCTCCATGGAGGCATTCGGTGGATTTTGGGTCGCCGGGCCGCCAGACGTCCGCAGCAAGATTCGGCAGGGCCGACGTGTCTGGACGCCGCGGCGCGACGACAATGAACTTGCTTGCGGCGGACGGGTTTTCCTTGATCCATGCGCCAACTCTTTCCTCGGCTCTTTCGTTCCAGTTCAGAATTACACGGGGAGCGGCGGCAGGGGAAAGCACGCCGGCCCAGCGGTGCAGCCGCACGCGAAGGCGGTCCGCCCAGCGGTTCACCGTGTCGGAAAGGGCCTCCGCGTGGAGCCAGTGCACGAGGCTGGCGATCACCGCCAGCGCGACGAGTGCGACGAGCTGACCATCCTCTGTCATGAGGTTTTCCGCCTTCATCCCATGCGCGAAATAGACAAGCAAGGACCGCGCAGCGGAGAGCGGGTTCTGGAAGTCGAGGCTGAAGCGCCGCTCGATCACCCACAAGACAAAGCCAAAAGTGGCGCAAGCGCTGAGAAGCATTCCCCCCGTCACCAGGTATTTGGCTGCGCCGCCGAGCCCGTTCAGGAAACGCCTCGAGCGCAAGGGGAGCCAAAAAAGCACGACGAGTATGAGCACGCCCAAAGCACCTTCGGTATACAACTCCTTCCAATTCTTCGTCAGTCTTTCGCGGACGGCCGGGTGAACGATTGAGTTTAGCCATTCCTTTTCCTTCCCGACATGCGGGTCCAGCCGCTTGCCCAAAAGGTCGAGTTCGATGTTGATTTCGTCCTGAATTTGGGCGCGTTTTTCATCGAGCCCATCACTGAGTTGCCGGACTTCCTCCTTTTCCTGGACGGATCGCCCCCTGCCCGTGACGATCATCGCCTCCGTGCCGATGGTCAGGATGCCGCCTTCCTGGTTTGGATAGGTTTCACGGTAGAGAGGAGTCTCGAGGTAAGACGGATTTCGCGCCAACCGGTCAATGATCGGTTTTTCCAGGCCGACGAGGTGGACCTCCGGGTCGTTCTTGAAGACGCCCGATAGGGTTGCGAGCGAATCAAGATCAGGTTCCTGGTGATAGTCAATAGGTACGGGAGTTGTTCGGATGATGACATCAACGCCGCCGTGTACCAGAGCCTCGTTTGCGGCACGGTAGCTGGAGAT
>JBGPGF010000180.1:0-6269 GCA_041483755.1 Terriglobia bacterium
CTCCTCCGCGAATTTTTCGAGGTCCATCGTCGTCAGTCCGGGCCTCACATATTCCCGCAGCGCCGTCAGCACGTCCCAGACAACCAGGCCCGCGCGGTGCATTTTCTCCAGCTCTTCCGAGCTTCGCAGGTGTATTGCCATCGTTTCCAACGGTGACCGCTTCGCTGTCAACTCACCGCGCGTCGCGCAAAATCTCCATGACCCGCCGGGTTACGGCCGCGACATCGCCCGCGCCATCCACAACATTCAGCACGCCCCGCTCCCGGTAATATGCGACGACCGGAGCCGTCTGCTCTTCGTACCCCTTTAGCCGCAGGGCGATCACTTCTTCTCGGTCATCCGGGCGCTGTACAAGCTCTCCACCATGGTTGTCGCAGCGGCCGGGCGTTTTCGGCGGACATTCGTAAATATTGTAAATCTCGCCGCCGGTCTTGCACATCCGCCGCCCCGTCAGCCGCCGCATCAGCAACGCGGTGTCCACGACCACGTGGATCACAATCGGCTTTCCGAGCCCATGCTGCTCGAGCAATTCTTCCAGGCGTTCCGCCTGCGGCTCGGTCCGCGGAAAACCATCGAACACAAAGCCCCCCCGGCAATCGGGCCGGTTGATCCGCTCTTCCACCATCCCCAGCACGACCGCATCGGGAGCCAAGTCGCCGTGAGCCATGTGCGGCTGCGCTTCGCGGCCCAGCGGCGTTTCCCGGCTGATGTGCTCCCGGAGCATATCGCCGGTGGACAGATGCGGCGCGGCGAACTGTCGAGCGACCTCTTTCGCCTGCGTGCCCTTCCCAGCGCCCGGAGGACCGACGAAAATCACTGCACGGCCTAAACGCGCCGGGGCCATCGTCACAGGCTCCACTTTGACACCCTCCACTAGCGGCGCCCACGGAGACGGCCGCCTTTCGGTGCAAAGCCGTCATAATTGCGCATCACGAGTTGCGCCTCCAGCTGTTGCACCGTGTCCATCGCCACTCCGACGACGATCAGGAGGGATGTACCGCCGAAGTAGAACTGCACTCGCAAACCTTCCAAAATCACGCGCGGGAAGTGCGCGTCGATCCACGGGCCCACAGCCCACAAGTGCTGCAGCGGGAGCCCGCTGATCATCCATTGTGGCAGCAGGCAAACCAGCGCCAGATACACGCCGCCGATCAGCGTCAGCCGTTTCAGAATCCGGCTGATGTGCTCGGAGGTGTTGCGGCCCGGCCGTATTCCCGGGATAAACCCGCCGTTCTTCCGCATGTTGTCCGCGAGCTCCGTCGGGTTGAAAACTATCCCCACGTAAAAGAACGCGAACAAAATAATCATCGCAACGTAAATGAACGTGTAAAACAGCCCGCCATACTTCATCAGGTCGCTGAACTTGTCGATGAAAAGGTACTTATGCGCAAAAATCAGCGCGATCGTGGCCGGAAACGCCAGCAGCGAGCTGGCGAAAATCGGCGGAATCACGCCGCCCGAATTCACGCGCAGCGGCAGATAGGCCATCTGCCCGCCCATCACCCGGCGGCCCACCACCCGCTTTGCGTACTGCACCGGAATGCGCCTCTGGGCTCCCTCGACAAACACGACGAAGGCAATGGCCGCGGTCATCACGGCCACAAGCAGAATCAGCAGCGCCGGAGTTCCCGCGCCCCACGCCCCGGTTCTGAATTTTTCCCACAGGTCCATAATTCCATTCGGCAAAGTCACCACGATGCCGACGAAAATGATCAGCGACATCCCGTTGCCGACGCCGCGCTCGCTGATTTGCTCCCCCAGCCACATGATGAACGCCGAGCCCGTCGTCAGCGTGATGATCGTCATCAGAATAAAGCCCGGGCCCGGGTGATACACCAGCGGCTGGCCCTGAATATTTTGCGCCTGCAGCGTGGAGGCGATGGTAAACGACTGAATCACGCTGAGCGCGACCGTCAAGTAGCGCGTGTATTGCGTGATTTTCCGCCGGCCGAGCTCGCCTTCTTTTTGCAGCCGCTCGAGGTACGGAAAGACCACGGTCATCAACTGCAGGATGATGGACGCCGTGATGTACGGCATGATCCCCAGCGCGAAAATCGTCAGCCGGCGGAAATTACCGCCGCTGAAAAGGTTGAAGAAATCGAGCACGGAGCCTTTGCTCGCCTGGAACAGCGCGTCCAGGACGTGGGGATCGATTCCCGGCGTGGGAATCTGCGCGCCGATGCGGTAAACCGCAAGCAGCGCCAGTGTGAACACAAGCCGCTTCCGCAAATCCTCGATGCGGAAGAGATTCGCCAGCGCCTGGAAGAAACGATTCATGCCCCTGCCTGAACTCCAACTTGTGCAATCACTTCAAACGCCCCGCCGGCAGCCGTTATTTTCTGCTTGGCGGACGCGCTGAACGCGTGCGCCTGCACGGTCAGCTTGTTCTTCATCTCGCCGTCGCCGAGAATCTTGATCGGATCGGTCGCGCGGCGGACAAAACCAAGCGCGCGCAGCATTTCCGGTGTGACGGTCTCGCCGGCGTCAAACACGTTGAGCTGCTCGACATTGACGATGGATACGGAAACGCCAAACGGATTGTGAAAGCCGCGCTTGGGAATGCGGCGGTGCAGCGGCATCTGGCCGCCTTCAAATCCACGCCGGCGCGAGTAACCCGCGCGCGACTTCTGGCCTTTGTTGCCGGCCCCGCACGTCTTCCCGAGCTTCGACCCGATGCCGCGGCCCACGCGCACCTTGCGCTTGCGCGAGCCCTTCGGCGGCTTCAATGTGGACAGGCCGAATTTTTTCCGATCTCCCGAACTCTTGCTGACCATCACGCGCTCCCTAACTCACTACTTCGACCAGGTGCCGAACCTTGTGGATCATGCCGCGTACCGACGGCGAGTCCTCACGCTCGACCACCTGCTGCAGCCGCCGCAGACCCAAACCGCGAATCGTCTGCCGCATGTCGTTGGTGCAACCGATGAAACTGACCACCCATTTGACTTTCACCGTGCCCACGGGCTTTTTTGCGGACGTCTTCTTCTCACCGGCCATCAGTTTTCACCCACCGCTTTTGGCTTCCCCGTGATATCTTCCACGGACTTCGAACGCATCTCGGCAACTTGTCTCACGTCCTTCAAGCTCAGCAGCGCGGCAAACGTCGCCTTGATCACGTTGTGCGGGTTCGAAGTGCCCAGCGACTTCGTCAGCACGTTGTGAATCCCCGCCACCTGCATCACCTTGCGCACGGGTCCGCCGGCGATCACGCCGGTGCCTTCCGCGGCAGGCTTCAGCAACACCTGCGCGGAGCCGTACCGGCCCAGCACCTGGTGCGGAATCGTCGTGCCTTTCAAGTTGAGCTTGATCAGGTTTTTCTTGGCCTGTTCAATCCCCTTCTTGATGGCCATGGGCACTTCGCGCGCCTTGCCCATGCCAAAGCCGGCATGTCCGTGGTGATCGCCCACCACGACCAGCGCCGAAAAACTCAGGTTCTTGCCGCCCTTCACGACTTTCGTGACGCGGTTGATCGCCACCACGTCGTCCTTCAAATCCGACGGATTCACTTCCAGCAGCCGCCGTACCGCCAAGCTATCCCTCAGAAGTTGTTTCGACATAGGCTTAGAATTGTAACCCCGCTTCCCGGGCCGCTTCCGCCAGCGCCTTCACGCGGCCGTGGTACTTGTATCCGCCCCGATCGAAAACTACCTTTGCAACGCCCGCGGCTTTGGCGCGCACCGCAATCTCTTTGCCCACGATTTTTGCCGCCGCAATGTTTCCGCCGCCCTTGAGCTGCTTCTTCATTTCCTTGTCCAGCGAGCTCGCGGAAACCAGCGTCTTGCCCGAACGGTCGTCAATCACCTGCGTATAGATGTGCCCCAGCGAACGATACACGGACAGCCGCGGGCGTTCCGGCGTGCCTTCCACCTTCATGCGCACCCGCTCGTGAACCCGCCGGCGGTGCAAATCGCGCGATAACTTCCGTACTCGTGCCGTTGCCACCGTCGTCTCTCCTTACGCCGCTCCGGCCTTCGCTCCAGCCTTGCCGGCCTTCTTCTTCAAACGCTGGCCCGCGATGCGGATGCCCTTCTGTTTATAGGGGTCCGGCGGCCGCAGCGCCCGGAGGTCGGCCGCCACCTGGCCGACTTGCCCCTTGTCCGCGCCGCTTACCACCATGTGCGTCTGCTTCTCCACCGTGATAGCGATTCCTTCGGGAATCGGAAACACGATCGGATGCGAATAACCCAGCGCGAAGTTCACGGCCTTGCCCTTCAATTCCGCGCGGTAGCCAACGCCGACGATGTCGAGTTCCTTCTTAAATCCCTCCAGGACGCCATGAACCGCATTGGCCACCAGCGCCCGCGCCAGGCCGTGCAGCGCGCGATGCTCTTCCGTGGCGCGCGTGGCCGTCAGCACGCCGTCCTTCTGCTCCATCTGAATCCCCGCCGGAAGCGGGACCGAGAGCTTGCCCTTGGGTCCCTGCACTTCCACGCGGCCGGCCAGCACGGCGACTTTCACGCCGCTCGGCACTGGAATTGGTTTGCGACCGATCCGTGACATCGTTTCGTCCTCGTCCCGCCAGAGTCCTACCAGACTTCGCAGAGCACTTCGCCGCCCAAGCGCGCCTTGCGCGCCGAGCGCCCGCTCAAAAGCCCCTGCGGCGTGGTCATGATGCTGATTCCCAGCCCGCCGACGACCTGCCGGATTTCCATGACCGAAACGTAGCGCCGCGCGCCCGGCTTGGAAATGCGCTTCAGCCCGGTGATAACGCTGGTGCGATCCGGCGTGTACTTCAGGAAAACGCGCAGCGTCTTCCGCGTCTTGTTTTCGTCCACCAGCTTGTAGGTCGAGATGTAGCCCTCTTCCTTCAAAATACGGGCGATCTCGGTTTTCAGCTTCGACGCGGGCACGTCCACGCGCTGGTGCTTGGCGGCGGCCGCGTTGCGAATGCACGTCAGAAAATCGGCAATGGGATCGGTTTGCATCGTTGAGTCCTTACCAGCTCGCTTTCACTACGCCCGGGATTTCTCCTCGGAGCGCCATTCCGCGGAAGCAGATGCTGCACAGCTCGAATTTGCGGATGAAGCCGCGGGCGCGTCCGCACAGACGGCAGCGGTTGCGCGCTTGAACCTTGAACTTCGGCTTCTTCTTCGACTTGGCGATTTTTGCGGTGCGTGCCATTCGTTGTTGCTCCTCGATGTCTCTTACGGGCGCAAGGGCACGCCGAGCAGCTTCAGCAGCTCGCGGCCTTGCTCGTCGTTCTTCGCGCTGGTCGTCAGCGTGATGTTCATGCCCTTGATCTTGTCCACGCGCG
Source organism: Terriglobia bacterium (assembly GCA_041483755.1). Classification (GTDB taxonomy): domain Bacteria; phylum Acidobacteriota; class Terriglobia; order Acidiferrales; family UBA7541; genus Acidiferrum. Next base: position 5,255 of record JBGPGF010000180.1, read on the forward strand.
TGTAATCAATCTCGGGAAACACGAGCTGGTCCTTGAGGCCCAACGTGTAATTTCCGCGGCCGTCAAAGGCCGTGGGCGGAAGGCCCTTGAAGTCGCGCACGCGCGGCAGCACCACGTTGCACAGCCGGTCGAGAAATTCGTACATGCGGTCCCCGCGCAGCGTCACCGCGCAGCCGATGGGCATGCCCTTGCGAATCTTGAAGTTGGCGATGGACTTCTTCGCCCGCGTGAGCATCGCCCTTTGCCCGGTGATCTGCCCCAGCTCTCCGGCGGCGGCGTCCAGCAGTTTCGCGTTCTGGCTGGCTTCCCCGAGCCCGATGTTCACGGTGATCTTCTGCAGCTTGGGTACGGCCATCGGATTCTTCCAGCCAAAGCGCTTCATCATCGCCGGCACGGCATCGTTGCGGTAGCGTTCTTGCATGCGGCTCTTCATTTCTCGTTTCGCCTCGCCTTACTTGTCCAGCGTCGCGCCGCAGCGGCGGCACGAACGCGCTTTCGTTCCGTCGGGCAGCGCGGCATGGCCGATCCTCGTATGCTTCCCGCATCCCGGGCAAACGACCATGACGTTGGACACGCGCATCGGGCCTTCCTTCTCCACGATTCCGCCCTTGATGTTCTTTCCCGGGTTCGGCCGCGTGTGGCGCTTGATGATGTTCGCGTGCTCCACCACGATGGTGTTTTTCTTGGCGTTGACCGAGAGCACCCGGCCGGTCTTGCCGCGGTCGCGTCCGGCAATCACCCGCACCTGGTCGCCCTTGCGGATGCTGATCGTGTGACGGAAGGCTCGCTCGTGTCTCAAGGTCATGGCCTACCAAACCTCCGGAGCGAGCGAAACGATCTTGGCGAATTTCTTCTCGCGCAGTTCCCGCGCCACCGGGCCGAACACGCGCGTTCCCACGGGCTCGCCCGCGTCGTTGATCAGCACGGCCGCGTTGTCGTCGAACCGGACGTACGTGCCATCCCTGCGCCGCGCTTCTTTCCGCATGCGCACAATCACCGCTTTCACCACCGTGCC
>JBGPGF010000181.1:0-6256 GCA_041483755.1 Terriglobia bacterium
GTGGGACCGGATGAATACACAAGAGTCCGTAAATGAATGAAGGGAAAGGGGATGCAGGAGAGTGACCAGCGAGCAGTTGCCGGTGTCCGTTGGGGATTGGCGCGGAACGACCCCTTCGGGGCTCCCCTCGTACCTCAGGGCGAGATGGAAAGCCCGATGGCACGGCTTACGGTAGCAGGAGAATTACTGAATGTCAATAGTATAGTTGATGGACGTTCGAACGGAGTGTGGAAAACGTGCTCGAACGGAATGCGGGATACTGAGGAAGAAACGAAGAAAAGTCGAGCGTTGGTCGTCTTACAGCTACCAAGTCTACTCGGTCGAAGGAGTCGACAACGTCATCCAATCAGCCTACGGGCGGTTTGGAAGGAACGGGGTATCCTTCCGGCACGCCGTTCCCCCATGCCTATTGCCCAACGCCGGGGGCCTCCCTAAAATTGGGTAATCATAGTATTGCGTGACCGCGAAGCGGCCAACGTTGCCGGGGTGCCGTCTGAGCGGGGGATGAGGCCCTCCTCCACACATGCCTGATTCCAGCCAGCATCGGCCAGACTCGCGCGAGCCTGGGGAGCGCGCTTCGGCCCCGCGGGTGAGCGTCACTTCGCGGCTCGAACGATTCGAGAAACGCCAGAATGAGCTTTGGCGGCTGACGTTTGCTCTTCTGTTGATCCTGGCGGTCGTTTTTGCGTGGACCTCGTGGGATTCCGTTCGCCAGATGACGAGCCGGCTGGAGGCGCTGCCCATAGGGCTGGTGGTGCTCGTGGCCCTGTTCGGGATTTACTCCTGGAGAAGGACGCAGGAGATTGCCGAGCTGCGCGGGCTGGTTCGCGGCATCGAGCATCGCGACGCAGGTCCCCCCAGCGACCACCAGCTCGATCAACTCTTCTCCATGATTGCCGAATCGCAGCAGGGCTATCGTGAATTGATTGATTCCTTCGACGATTTGCTGCTGGCGGTTGACCTGGAAGGGAGCATCTGCGCCGCCAACCGGAGCTTCGCGGAACTTGTGGGCGTGCCTTTTCAGCAGATCATAGGCCGCAAGCTGGTGGATTTTCTGGAGGACGGCGCGGAAGGACGCAAAGCCGTCGAGCGCGGCCTGCCGCGTTTTCTGGAGCGCCGGCACTGGGCCGGGAGCATCCCGGTGCGGATCAAGGACCGCCCGGCCCCGTACTTCTTCGATTGCATCGCGCACGCCATGCTGCGCGGCGGCCAGGTCAGCGGCGTCACCATTCTTGCCCGGAACATCACGGCGCAGCGGGAAAACGAAGCGCGCTTTACGGAACTGTTCGAGTCCCTGCAGGAGGGCATCTACATCACGACGCCCCAGGGGCAGATCGTGGACGTCAATCCCGCGCTGGTGCGCATGCTCGGGTACGCCTCGAAGGATGAACTTTTAAGCCGCAGAGTGCCGGAGGTCTTCGCCGACCCGCCGGGGGAAGAGCTGCTCCGCCAGGAAGCCAACAACCTCTACGTGCTCCATGACCGCGAAATCACGCTCTTGCGGAAAGACGGCACGCCGGTGTCCTGCCTGAACACGGTGGCTGTCGTGCACGATGCGGCGGGCCAGGTTTTGCGCTACCAGGGCGCGCTGATGGATATCACGGAGCGCCGGGAGATGGAGCGGCGGTTGCACAAACAGCAGGAATTCGCCCGCCGCCTTGTGGACAGCTTGCCCGACCTCATCCTGGTGATAGATACCGCCGGCCAATTCACGTTTGTCAGCCCGCGGTTCAAGGAGGTTCTGGGAATCGAACTGAATGAGGACAATGCAGCGGAGTTTGGCTCCCATGTCCATCCCGAAGACTTGACTCCTCTGCGGAAGATCTTCGCGGAGATTATGAGCGGCCAGCAGTCCTCCGCTTCGCTCGAAGCCCGTGTCCGCCACCAGCAAGGGGATTGGCGGAGGGTCCTCTCGCACTTCAACCCGCTGTTCAACGAAACGGGAAAGATAGATGGCGTAATCGTTTCGGGGCGCGACATCACGCAACTGAAGCGACTCGAGGAGCAACTGATCCAATCGGAAAAACTTGCGGCCATGGGCCAGATGCTCGCCGGGGTGGCTCATGAGCTGAACAACCCGCTGACCGCGGTTCTGGGAATCACCGAGTTGCTGCGCGACCGGCTGGCTGGCGACGCCACCACGCAGCGGCAGCTCGAACTCACGCACCGCCAGGCGCGCCGCGCCGCGCGCATCGTTCAGAACCTGCTGGAATTCTCACGTCCAGCGACGACGCAGAAGAGGCCGCTGGACGTCAATACGCTTATCGAGCGCACGCTCCAGTTGCACGAGCATTCCCTGCGGCGCAACAACGTGATCGTGGATTTCCGCGCCGACCCCGCCTTGCCTCGCGTGGTGGGCGATGCCAACCAGTTGATCCAGGTATTCTTGAATCTGATAGGCAATGCGGAGCACGCCATCCGCGAGGTCCGCGAGGCGGGCCGCATCGAGATTCGCGTGGCTCGAAGGGATGAGCGAATCGCGGTGACCGTTCAGGATGACGGAATCGGGATCCGCTCCGAGGCGCTGCCGAAGCTGTTCGATCCGTTTTATACGACGCGGCGCCCCACGGGCGGCAGCGGGCTGGGCCTAAGCATGTCCATGGCAATCATCCGCGAGCACCAGGGCACGATCGAAGCCGAATCGCTTTCCGATGTGGGTTCCGTGTTCACCGTGTCTCTTCCGATTGCGGGAGAAAACGAGCCCAGCCAGATGACGGCCGGCCTTGCGGAGGGCCGCGGCGTCGGCAATCCCGCCGCGGGGATTCACGAGGGCCGCGCGGTTCTTGTGGTGGATGACGAAGAGGGCATTCGCCAGCTCTTGCAAGAGGGGCTTTCGGCGCAGCGCTTGCACGTGGACGCCGCGGCTAATTGCGAGGAAGCACTGGCCCTCGCCCAAAGGTGCGAATACGACGCCATTCTTTGCGACGTCAATCTGGCCGCCGGCGGCGTGAGCGGAAGAGAAACTGCGCAACGCATTCTGGACGTTTCACATGGAAGGAAGCCGGCGATCGTGCTGATGACCGGCGATCTGCTGGACCCCAACGGGGGCAACGGGGTTTCAGGACAGTCGCGCAGCCTGCAGAAGCCGTTCCGAATATCGGAAGTGCTGGCGCTCCTGAGCGAAATCTTTCTCGCGTCGGATGCCGAGGCGCTCCGCAAATAGCTCAACCTCAGCTTTATTTCGGTTCAGAAAGAATCTTTTCCCGTGCAGGGGGATCGTACCTAGCGAGGTTTGGATGAATTGGCCGGGGGTTTGATCGCCGAATCCTGAGCGGGCGCCCGGTCCACTCCGAAATCCCAGACGTAGAGGTTCATCCCCTCGCTCGTAATTTCGGCGAGCACGTATTCGCCGGGTTCGAGCGGCTGGCTGAGCGTGAACCGAAAAAGGTTGGACGCAACGTCCCATCGCTGGATTGAGACTGTGGCGCCCTCGGTTCCGAGCTCCCGTCCGAACAGGCTGCGGATGGACGCTACCTGCCGCTTGTTGCCCTTGACGGCGGCGCGTATCAATTCGATCTCGGGCGCCGAGCCTTCCCCTGGCCGGGTGCTCTTGCGAATGGGAGTGGTGCGGTCCGGGTCGGGAGGCGCTTCACGAAGATAGAACTCGGGGTGCAACGTCCGAACGCGGACTTTGGCCTGCGCGCCGGGAATCTCCAGATTTTGCTTGCCGGACACAATGGGTATCGGGACGATGACCTGCTTGAGGCGCTGCTTCTTGTCCGTCTTGATGTCTGTTTCCACCTGATCGAGCTGCGTTACCGCGCGGCCGTCCACGACGAACATGCCCTCGGCGGGCGGCAGAAAGACGCCCGGTGCTACCGGCAGGCTGACGTCAACGTCGAGCGGCATCTCGGCCCGCCGGGCTTCTTCTTCGACGCTGATTTTCTTGCTGAGCGCTTCCTCTTCGCTCTTCTGTGCGGCCTCTGCCTTTGCGGTGGCGTCCCAGTCCACCAGAGCCGTGGGTAGCTCTTCCCAAGCGCCGCGCTCGGCGCTGTAGTAGCGCACGCGGTCGCCGTTGCGCTCGTAGCTGCGCACCAGTTGGAAGGTGCCGTCGCGCAGGATGAGCTTCTTGCCACGCGGCAGGCGGACGGCGGAATCGGCGCCCTGTGACGGAGAGTCCTGTGCGAGGTTGGCGCTCCCAGCCGCAGCCCCGGCGGCCAGCAAGGCAGCGATGAGTATAGGCAGCAGCGTTCGGCTGGCATCACGCATTCTTGGGCCCTCTACTTCCATCCGATGCGCTTCCCCTGCGTAGATTTGCCTCGGTCTCGAAGGATAGCTCTGCGCTGGCGCAGCCGCAACTCCGCCGGGGGCTTCTTTGTTGGCGATTTTATTTCAGGGTTTCTGCGCGGCGAAGCGCTCAGGCGCATTCTTTGCGTTGCGCTCTTGAAGGATGGCGTGGTCCATCCCGCTTACATTTGGCGACCGGCAAGATCGGTGCAACGCGATTTCTCAAGCGGTGCGAACCGTCTCGTTGCGGAATTTGGCCGCCGCGAAGATGGACAGCGCGATGAAAAGCGCCAGACACACGACTTGCGCGACCAAAAAGGGCGGTTCGGACTGCGTCGGGGCCATCGCCTTCAGCGTCGGCACCTTTTGGAAAGCCTGCACGATCAAGACGAAGACATTCAAATAGAGGGCAATCATGGCGGTAACCACGTAGGTCCCCCGCCACGCACCGGCCAGGTGTCGCCCGTAGCGCGCCAGAATCGCAAGCCCCAGCACGATTAACGATACGATGCCAAACACATGGGATGGCAAGAAACGGTGGACCGGAAAAAGGAAGCCGGTCACGCTGGTGAGCACCGTGGTCGTCAGAAACACCGCGGTGCACCGGTCGAGACGCTTCGCGGCGAGCAGGCCGAAGGCCACGACGAATCCCGAGAAGATACCAATCAAGCTCAAAAGGACGTGCACGAAGGTTAATGTCGTCATACCGAAAATCATGATGCCCCCCCCTTAACCGGCAATTCGCCTGGATGTTCCCGCCGACCGAGAAGATACTATTGGCCCCTTCCAGACGCAATGTCCAGGCACGGTTTTTGGAGCTTGGAGCCGGAGCGAGCCCTCCGGAGAATCCCCAGCGCCAACACTCCCGCTTCTGAAACTGCCTACCGGGGATTGCAGGACCGCGATCCAGAAAATCAAACTGATCCGATGTCTCTCCCCTTCTCGGCTTGGGCAAGTCCCCTGCCTGTGTTATAAATTCACACGCTGGAAACTGGCCGCGCCATGTCGCTTGCTGACCCGTTCCAAGCGGAGGTTCCTGTGGTTCCTAGACGGTTGCTCGCGGTGGTTGGCGGACTTATTCTCTGTTTTGTTGTTGCGCCGTTTTCCGCGGCGCAGTCGTTTGACATCGTGAAGGTCGCGGATGGGGTGTATGCCGCGATCGGCAAGCCTGGCGTTATGTCGAACGCCGCCATCATCGTCAATGACGAGGATGTGCTGATCGTGGACACGCATCTGCGGCCCAGCTGGGCCCGCGAGCTGATCGCGGAGATTCGCAAGATTACGGACAAGCCCGTGCGCTATGTGGTGAACACGCATTGGCATGGCGACCACGTTCAGGGCAACCAGGCCTATCTGTCGGCGTTCGGCAAGAACGTCGAATACCTCGCTCAGCACAACACCCGGGAAGACATGATCCACAAGGGCATCCCCAGCGTGCAGCAAGCCCTGACGAAAGACGTTCCCGAGGCCATCCAAGGGATAGAAAAGCAGCTTGAGAGCGGGCAGGATTCGAGCGGGAAACCGTTGACGGATCAATCCCGGAAGGATTTACAGGCGCAACTGGCCACCCAGCGAACGTATCTGGAAGAGTTGAAGCAGATGCAGGTCACTCTGCCGACGATTACATTCGAGCGCAGCCTCATCCTCCACAAGCCCAGCCGCGCCATCCACATCTACTACCTTGGGAAGGGCCATACCCGCGGCGACGTGGTTGTATTTCTGCCCAAGGAGCAAGTGCTCGTGACCGGCGATCTTCTGACCAACGGCATTCCCTTTACCCGCGACTCTTATCCCATTGAGTGGATCGCGACACTGGAAGCCATGCAGAAACTGGACTGGACGCAAGCTATCTGCGGCCACGGGGGCGTCCAGCAGGGGAAGGGTCAGATCGGAAAGCTGATTTCCTACATGAAGGATGTCGTTTCTGGTGTGCAGGCAGCATCCGCTAAGGGCTTGAGCCTGGAGGACACGAAGAAGACACTCGACCTGAGCTCCCATGCCGCCGATTTTCCCGGTTTTCAGGGGGGCA
>JBGPGF010000182.1:0-6245 GCA_041483755.1 Terriglobia bacterium
AATGGTCTCCAACTCCGCAATCTCGCGAACCAGCGAGCCGGTCTTGGCATCCGACCAGCGCGATTCCAAAAAGTACGAACGCACGCGATTGCGAAGGGCGCGGGCCTTGCCGACATAGAGAACCTTCCCGGCGGCATCCTTAAAGAGATAGACGCCGGGAAGTTCCGGAAGGCTGGCGGCTTTTTCGCGAAGGTCCATGAGGTTCCGCGCGGAACACTACAATTGCCGGGCATCTTCCATCATACTAGAGCGAATCGAAGAAGAGTGAGGTGCACACTGTGACTCGGCTTTTTCCTGCCCGCTGGGTTCCCTGCCTTACGGCGGCCACTCTGCTCATCGCCGGACCTGCCACCGGCGCGCAGGATTCACCTTCGGCGCCGCAGGAATCTTCCTCAAAGCAGCACGATCCCGATTCACGGTACAAGAAGCCGGCCAGTGCACCGCCGGCTGACCCGGCGTTCGACCCGCTGCGCGCCGAAAAAGACATCGAGGTCGGCACGTACTATATGCACAAGGGCAATTTGGACGCGGCCATGGACCGATTTACGGACGCCACCAAAGCACAGCCGAAATACGCGCTGCCATACCGGCTGCTGGGCGAGGCGCAAGAAAAGAAGGGCCTAAAGACCGAAGCCATCAAATCCTATACGCGTTATCTGGAGCTTTACCCGCACGCGGAAGATGCGGAAAAGGTGCGCCGCCGCATTCAGAAGCTGCAGGAAGCGGCGGACAAGTCCAGCCACGAATCACGCTGAGCGGTTGAGAAAGCGCCGCGCGCGCGCATACTCCGCAAAACGCTTTTCTTCTTCGCGAAACTCCGGGGAATGGGAGAGCAGGCTGCATCCCGAACGCCGCGTGGGATGCTTCACGTGCAGCATCTCGTGATAGAGAACGTATGCGACCGCGTAGCGCGGAACCCACGGGCGGTCCAGCCGCCGGTTGACAAGAATTTGATTGGGGCCCGGGTCGTAACAGCCGAATTGCCGCCGCCAGCGGTGCGTGCTCCAGCCGAGATGGGGCCGCCCAAGCTTGCCGCCAAAATAGAGTTGGTTGAGCTGATCGAATAGCGTTGCGAGGTCATGCACATCACCGCGCGGATTCGCAGCGGAGGGCGCCACGCGCCGCCGCCTCATATGAGTCAGCCGCTGCCGCGTGCGATGAGACCGCGCATATTCCAGATAAGGCGAAATGAATGTCCGCGGCGCTTTGCGGCGGTAGAGCCGCGCGAGGAGCAAGGCGGCGGCGGCTTCGAGAACCGCGAGCGGCGCCCGCCGCAACAGGTCCGAAAACCGCACCAGCACAGTATCTTCGCGGCGGCGAATCGTCAGCACCAGGCTGGCATAGGGATAGAACTCGGCGCGAAACCGCGGCGGACGTCCTTCGCAGCCCAGCCGCGTGAAGAGGCGCTGGAGAATCGCCGCACCACCGGGTATCGAGCCACGCTCTCGCACGGTCACCAACCGCCCTTGCGCCGCACGGGCGGCGGCGCCACTTCTTTCTTGGCCTTTTCCGCTTCGTTGAGAGCGTCGCGCGTACCTGCGATGGCGTCGTCGAGGTTGTCCTTGTAGATCTCCCGATCGGCGCCTTCCGCGGAGATCTTTTCAAGGACTACCAGAAACTCCTTGGCGCGCGCCGCCATCAGATCAATTCCCTTCCGTATGTTGTCTTGCTTCTCCTTGCCGATCTGGATCAGGTCCGCGGCGTCGTCCACGCATCCACCGTAAGCGTTCATCAGGCTATTCAGAATCTCGGCATGGTGTCTCGGCGACGGGTGATCCAGCTCGTACTGGAATTTTTTCAGGCGGTCATCGGCATACAGGAGAAAAAGAGTGATGCGCTCGTTGGTCGTTTCCGCGTCGCGGATCTTATCCGCCTCCAACTGGGACAGATAGTCCTTTTTCACCTGGGCGCAGACCACCGCAGGCAACGCCCACGCGATGAGAGCGGCGGAAAGCAAGAATTTCGCCAGATTTTTCATGGCAGCTCCCTGCTAATTCGGCTTCTGCGGCTTGCCAGGCTTGGGAATGGGCTTTTCGCCCGGCCGGCGCGGAAACAGAGCCCGGAGCAATTCCTCATGCATCTCCTCCAGGTCCGTGCGCACCAGACTCAGCGGCGGGCGGTATTCGGGCGGGGCCAGGAGGAGTGTCTCCTCCAGGTCGCGAAGGCTGTGCCGCACCTGGATTTCCAGATTGCGGTAACCGGCCGGACGTTTTTCAGCGTCGGAATGTTCCACTTCCAGGGCCACCAGGGCCGCTCGAACGTTGTCCCGGTATTTTTCCATCAAGAGCCCAACGGTCTGGTAGTCATTGCGCTCGCCGGCGCGGTGAGCTTCGGCAAACTGGGCATCGCCCAGTTTGCCGAGGAGCTTGGCCTTCTCCACCGAGTACGTCGCCCGGTCAAATAGCGCCTGGAGCGCGGCGACCTTGTCCCCCGCAGCCGCAGCAGCCCGGAATCCGCCCGACAGAGCGAAGAGAGTGAAACAAACAGCCGCAAGTGTCCGCCGCCATTGCATCGCGTCAGTGTTTACCGCCGAGAATCCGTTGCAGGGTCTTGATCCGCTGCTCCGCCTGCCAACACTGGTTCTCATGCCGGTTCTTGTCCAGTTGCAGAAATATCTTGTAGGCATCGAGCGCCTCAGGCCTCCTGTTCATTTTATCGTAGCAGGTGGCGCGAGCAAACCACACACCCTCGGTCGGAGTGGTGCGGCGCGCGACCTCGTCGAACGCGGCAAGCGCGGCGGTACAATTCCCCGCGAGGTAAAGGGCCGTGCTGAGGTTCTGCCAGGCCGGAAGATAATTGCCATCCAGCCGCAGAGCCGCCTTCAGTTCCGTCTCGGCGGCAACAAAGTCACGCTTCTCGAGAAATCCCTGGCCGATTCCCGCGCGGAGCCGCGCGTCGCGCGGAGACAGTTCCGCTGCGCGCTTCAGCGCGGCAATCACGTCATCCCAATGCAAGAGTGCGGTTTGAATATCGGCGCGCAGCCGAAGGGAATCGATTTGCGCACCCGCCGCGTCGAGTGTGTCGAGCTCCGCCAGCGCGGCGTCGTATTGCTTGGCGTCAAAGAGCAGCCGCGCGGTGCGCCAGCGCGCCACGCGATCATCGGGCTGCATGGCGAGATATTTCCGAAACGCATCCACCGCCTGGGGTTTTTGCTGCGCCTCCAGGCTGTGGGCGAGACCCAGGCAGGCGGGCGCGGAGTCCGGCTGAATCGCCAGAGCCGCCTGATACTTCCCTTCTGCCTCGGAAGCGTGATTGTCCATCAATAGGACCCGGGCAAGCGCAACTAATGTGTCCACGTGGCGCGGGTCAAGTTGCTCGGCGCCGCGCAGGGCCGCCGTGGCGCCGGCCAAGTCCCCAGAGCCCTCCAGCGCGCGGCCCAAAAGGTAATGCGGACGGCTCTGCGCAGGCAAGAGCTCGACGGCTTTGCGGAGTGGTGCGACGGCGGCGGATGGATCCCGATCCAGGAGCAATAGACCGAGATTCAGGTGCGCCTCGGCAAGATCGGGATCGAGCTCGGCGGCGCGGCGATATTCGTCCCGCGCATCTTCAAAACGCTTCAGACCGGCATAAGCGTAGCCAAGCTGAAAATGCGCGTACGCAGACCCCGGCTCCTCGGCAAGTACTTTCTTCAGCGGCGCGATTGCGGCCTCGTAATCCTTGCGGTCCAGGGCGCTCCGCGCTTCGTTGAGAAGATCATTCAGGGGATTCGAAATTTTCTGGAGCGCCCCGGTTCGCGGTTGTTTTTGCAGACTCTCTTGTCGAGGCACCTGGTCGGCTGCGGCAAACCCCCAGGTGAGAGCGATCGAGAAAAGGGCAAGCCAGGCGCGTCTCATGATTCCGTCCGTGAACCGTTGCCGATCCTTGCAGTTGGTTTGGATGCGGCTTCTGGTTTGGATGCGCCATTCGCCATGCGCTTTGCCTGACCGTTGGTGCTTCCGTTCTGCCCTCCATTGTGACTGTTGTTCTGCAGCACGCGTCCCAAAAAGCGGCCCGTATGCGACTGCTGATTCCGTGCCACCTGCTCGGGCGTGCCCGTGGCGATGATTCGGCCGCCCTGGTCGCCGCCTCCGGGGCCGAGATCAATCAGCCAGTCCGCGGATTTGATGACATCGAGATTATGCTCGATCACCAGCAGCGAGGCTCCGCTCTCCAGCAATTTCCGAAACGCGGAGAGCAGCTTTTGGATGTCGTCGAAATGCAGCCCCGTCGTCGGCTCGTCCAGAATATAAAGAATCCCGGCATTTTCGGTGCGCGCAAGGTGCGCGGCAAGCTTCAGCCGCTGCGCCTCGCCTCCCGATAAGGTGGTGGCGGACTGCCCGAGCCGGAGATAGCCGAGGCCGATTTCATTCAAGATGCGCAGCTTCGCAATCACCTTTGGCACCCGGATGAAAAATGCCAGCGCCTCGCGCACGGTCATTTGCAGGAGTTCATGGATATTCTTGCCGTGGTAGCGGACCTCGAGCACGCCGCTCTTGAATCGCGTCCCGCGGCACTCCTCGCACACCAGCTCGACGTCGGCAAGAAATTGCATCTCGACCGTGACCGTGCCGTCGCCCTGGCACGTTTCACACCTTCCGCCGGAAACGTTGAACGAAAAATGGCCCGCGCGGTAGCCGCGCCGCTTCGCGTCGGGGGTTTCCGCAAACACTTCGCGGATGGTGTCGAACGCTTTCAGATAGGTTGCCGGGTTGGAGCGCGGCGTGCGCCCGATGGGCGATTGGTCCACGATCACGAGCTCCTGCACATGCTGGTCGCCTTCGAGCTTCTCGCAGAATTCCTTCACGCTGCCGCCGTTCTTCCTGGCTTGCAGCGCGCGATACAAGACGTCGTGCACAACGGTGGACTTCCCGGAGCCGGAGACGCCCGTGACCACGGTGAGCGTCTGGAGCGGCACCATCAGGTCCACATTCTGCAGGTTGTGGAGGTTCGAGCCATACAATCGCAGGAACTTGCCCGCGGGCTTGCGGCGGCTCGTGGGAATCGGGATGCGCAGCTCGCCGCTTAGATAGCGGCCCGTGAGTGATTTGTGCTCGCCAAGCAGCGCTTCGTAATTGCCCGCAAACAGCAGCCTCCCGCCAAGCTCACCCGCGCCGGGTCCCAGGTCCAGAATGCAGTCCGCCGCGGCGATCGTCTGAGGATCGTGCTCGACGACAAGAACGGTATTGCCGAGGTCGCGTAGCGCCTTCAGGATGTCAATCAGCCGCTGCGTGTCGCGCGGATGCAGTCCGATGGACGGCTCGTCGAGAACGTAGAGCGCCCCGACCAGATGCGACCCCAGCGAGGTGGCCAGCTGAATGCGCTGCGACTCGCCTCCGGAAAGCGTGGAAGTGAGCCGGTCGAGACTTAGGTAGTCGAGGCCGACTTCGTCGAGATACTGCAGCCGGGTGCGAATCTCCTCCAGAATCCTCTCGGCAACCTTGGCTTGCGCTTCGCTTAGCTCCAGCACGCTGAAAAACGCGCGCGCCTGCTTCACCGTAAGCTTGCAGACTTCCGTGATGGAGCGCTCCGCGACCCGCACGGCGCGGGCTTCGGCGCGCAGCCGCGTCCCGCCGCATTCCGGGCACGTGGCGTACCCGCGGTAGCGGCTCAGGAAGACGCGCACGTGCAGCTTGTATTTTTTCCGCTCCAGCCATTCGAACATGCCCTTGATGCCGCCGAAGTCGCCGCCGGGTTCGCCTTCCAAAACCAGCCGCCGCTGCTCCGCGCTCAGTTGCCGCCAGGGCACGCCGGTTGGAATGCCCTGCGAGCGCGCCCAGCGCTTCGCCTCGGCGAACAACGTGCGGTAGCGCGGCTTGGTCCAGGGCTCAATCGCGCCGTCATCGATGGACTTGCTGGGATCCGGCACGACGAGGTTCATGTCGAAATCAATTGTGTTGCCAAATCCCTGGCAGCGCGGGCAGGCGCCATACGGATTGTTGAAGGAAAAGAGGCGCGGCTCAGGCTCTTGGTAAAGAATCCCGCATGTTTTGCATTCAAAACGTTCGTTGAAGACAAGCCGTTCAGATGGAATGCCATCACCATCGGCGACAAATTCGAGGATCGCCTCGCCCTGTCCCTCCCGGTAAGAGATTTCAATGGAATCCACCAGCCGCGAGCGGGACTCCGCGGAAACCGAAAGACGATCCACCAAGACGTGGACGGGTTTCGCGAAGTCCACGTCCAGCAGTGTTTCCGGTGAAGAGAATTCATGCACGCGCCCGTCCTGGTACAGGCGGTTGAAGCCGCGCTTCTGAAGTTCAACGAGC
>JBGPGF010000183.1:0-6199 GCA_041483755.1 Terriglobia bacterium
CACCAGCAAAACACTCAGTGCGACTAACAGAAACGCTGTGCGAAGGATTTTCATCAAGGCACCGTCTCTCTTTTAGATGCAGTAAGCCCGAATTATGTTTCCATGCAGAAGCTGAGGCGAGGGGTTCTTGTTCGTGCGCCCCGCCACCAGTGTAGCCTACGTCTTTGCTAGCGGGGAATCTTGCTAAACTGCCCTGTTATGCGCTTGGAGGAACTCGACTACGATCTTCCGCGTGGCCAGATCGCCCAGCATCCACTCGAGGATCGCTCCGCCTCGCGCCTATTACTTCTGGACCGAGCCAGCGGCCCTAACGAGGACCAGCAATTCGCTGCCTTGCCCGGCCTGCTGCGTGGCGACGAGCTTTTGGTTGTCAACAACGCTCGCGTTATTCCGGCGCGGCTTTTCGGCAGGCGGCTGGGCGTGCGCTCCCAGCCGCCGAGCAGGGCCACGCGAGCCGAACACCTTCGCTCACGGATTGAGGTGCTGCTGACACGGGAAGCCGCCGAGGATGTGTGGGAGGCGCTTGTCCGGCCGGGGCGCAAGATGCGCGTTGGCGAGCGCGTTCGATTCGGCGAAGGCGAATTGGAGGCGGAAGTTCTCGCGCGCGGTGACTACGGTCTGCGGACGCTGAGGTTTTCCTCGAACGACGGCCGGGGAGTGTTGGGATCGATCGAGAGACTAGGCCACGTGCCACTGCCTCCCTACATCGATCGCGAAGACGAATCCGCAGACCGCGAACGCTACCAGACCGTTTTTGCGAAGCGCTTCGGTGCCGTCGCCGCTCCGACGGCGGGCCTGCATTTCACGCCAGAAATTCTGGAGAAGATCCGAGCGCGCGGGGCGCAGATATGCGAGTTAACACTCAACGTTGGACTCGGCACCTTTCAGCCCATCCACAGCGAAACGCTGGAAGGTCATGTCATGCTACCCGAGGCGTATGAGATCCCTGCGGACACAGCCGAACGCATCCGCGCTGCTCGCGCCGCTGGGCGGCCGGTTCTGGCCGTGGGAACGACGGTCGTTCGCGCGCTCGAAGATGCGGCTGTTCGGGCGTCCGCTTCCGAACCTGGCTCGCTTCTATGCGCTGGACCGGGAGAAGCGCGAATCTTCATCACGCCGGGATTCCCGTTTCAAGTGGTGAACGCCCTTCTGACCAATTTTCACCTGCCGCGCTCGACCTTGTTGGCGCTGGTCTGCGCCTTTGCTGGCCGGGAGCGGGTACTAGCTGCATATCGTCACGCGGTGGAATCAGGCTACCGTTTCTACAGCTACGGCGATTGCATGCTGGTCCGGTGAGTTGGCCGCTTCGCGGTCACACAATAGTATGTAAGCAGCCGGCAGACAGCGGGCGGTTGTGGACAAGAGAGCTGTGCCGGCCGAGAGGATGGCCGGATTCCAGCCATCCCCTCAGCCTAAACAGTTGAGGTGCCGCGAAGAACGCGAGAACCGGATTAGTCGCTAAGGACCAAAACGCGCTTCTCGCCCGCAAAGCGCACTTCCTGTACGCGGCCATCGGAGTTCATGACCACCGCACTGTACGGAGACTTCGCCTCGCGCTCCTCCCACCGCGCCTCGGCTTCCGCTACTTGGTCCTTTCCTCTTTGAACGGATACTTTGGTACCGTCGATCAGGAGACGGTATTCACCCGCCTTCAGTTCGGACTTCCCGATCTTGGCATTCTGCGAAAGCTGGATCGTTTTTGTAACAGGTTTGGCAAACGCCGGAACTGCGAGAGCCACCATGGCCAGTAGCGCGACGCAACGGACAAAAGAATTGCCTTTCATACGTGTCAACACTCCTTTCGGTCGGAAACAAAACAGCCGTGGGAACGGGCTTCCGCTGGAAAAACAGAGTTGACACGCAGAGCCGGGCGCGCGTAGTCTCCCCGCGAGGACACCACTTCTTCCTGGACCCTTCCGGAAAGGCTTGTGTGTCACGGCCCCGCGGCTGCTACCGCGGGGCTTTTTGTTTCGGTTTTCCAGCCAGCTCGGTCATGCGGCTGCCTCCTGTATAGACGAAGTACGGGGCAGGAATGTTTCCCAGCCCCGATGGGATTTTCCACGAATTCACAAATTCGCGACAGAAAGTACGACGACCCTGAGGAGAGCTGCCTCCATTCAGACAAGAAATTCTAAAGTTTTTCTAAATCCACGTGCCATTCGGCGCCCGAGCTCTCACACCCGTCACGGGGAGACAGTTTTTGTTCCGCCATCCGCGAGAGTGTGGTGCAACGCCCTACGGCTTCATCTATAATCAGCGGCGCTCTTCGAGGCACAACGGAATGCGCATTCTCGTCCTCAGCGATATTCACGCCAATCGGACTGCTCTGGATGCCGCGCTCGAGGCGGCCAGCGGCCGCTGGGACCGCGCCGTCTGCCTCGGCGACGTGGTGGGTTATGGCCCCGATCCCAACGAGGTGATCGCCAAAATCCGGGAACTCGGCGCCCAAACCATCCGCGGCAACCACGACAAGGTTGTCGCCGGCTTGGTTTCCACCGGCGACTTCAATCCCGTGGCCCGCGTAGCCTCGGAATGGACGCGCGCACAGCTCACGCCGGAAAACATGGAGTTTCTGCGCGCGCTCCCTCAGGGTCCCTTCGAAGCCGATGGTTTGGTGCTTGTCCACGGAGCATTCCAGGACGAAGACGATTACGTGTTCACGCCGGCGCAAGCTCTCGAGGGGTTGCTGGACTCCTCGGGCCCGGTCACCTTTTTCGGCCACACTCACCATCAGGGCGGCTTTTCCTATTTGGATTCGCGTCTTGAGGTTCTGTATCTCCGTCCGCGTGGCGCCGAGCCATTCACCGCTCTGCAGATTGAATCCTCGCGGCGCTATCTTCTCAATCCCGGCTCGATCGGACAGCCGCGCGACGGCGATGCGCGCACCGCGTTTGCCATTGCCGATCTCGGCCATCAGGTCGTGGAATTCTGGCGCGTGCCGTACAATGTTGCCGATGTGCAGCAACGCATGCGCGCGGCGGGCCTCCCCGAGCCGCTCGCCGTCCGGTTAACCTACGGGCGTTGATGCGCGCACGGCCACAAATCGTGGCAGAATCTCCAAGGCGATGACCGATTTCTCACTGCCCGCTGAAGAACACCGCCGATCCAAGATGCCGTGGATCGCCGCTGGCGGGGCAATTCTGTTCATCCTCGCCGTGGTTTACGCGCCTTTGGGGCGCCGCTCCACGCCGGGGAGCGCGGACGCGCGGCCCGCTCTTCCCTTCGGCGCCGCCGAGCAGGCTTATGCCTCCAAGATTTCGTTCGGCGATTTCTCCATTTCCAAAGCCGAAAACTTTCTTCATCACGAAGTCACGACTCTCTCCGTCGAGGCCGCCAATACCGGGGACCGCCCACTGGCCGAGCTCGAAATTACCGTTGAGTTTCACGACTCCCTCCATCAGGTGGTTCTGCGGGAGACGCGCCGCATCCTCACCATCGCCTCGCCGCGCTTGATTCCGGGTGAACACCGCACCTTCGATATCTCCTTCGAGCGCCTTCCGGAAGAGTGGAACCTGCGCGCCCCCACCGTGCGCGTCACCGGCTTGCGATTCGCCTGACGCGCGCAGAAGTTTCCTCCCTGGGCACGATAATCTCTTATAATCCCGCGCGTGGGGTTGGGCGAAGAGATCGAACGGTGTCTCCGCGAGTTTGCCGCCGCGGGCTCGGTCGAGGTCCGCGAGGGCGGCACGCGCCTGGCCCCGCTTTCCGGGCTGTCCTGGGAAGTTCGCGGCGCCGCTGCGAGTCCTCTCCTGCATCTGTGGAGCGAGCAGCACAACCTCACGCGCCGCGTCCTCGCCATAGCGGAAAATTCGCCGGAACGCCTCGTGCTCTCCGTTCAGAGGTTCGGCCGCAAGAAACCGGATCGCCTCGAATTCGTTCGTGCCGAGTTTGCACGCTCCCCGCGCGCCATCAGCCGTGAAGAGTTTTGCGCCCGGCTCCGCGGCATCCTCGCCGCTCAGTTTCCGGACGAAACCCTGGAATCGCTCACCAGTGCTCCCGATCTTGAACACTCGCTTTCAAAAAACTATGCGCGCGGCGTGCTGCGCGGCGGCAGCGCGCGCTGGGCGATTCTCGGCGTGCCGGAGGATCTCCCGCCTGGCACCGAGGAACAGTCCTTGACGTTTGCCCTACTTTGGCTCGAGCGCGTCCGGCAGGTGAATCGCCGCGGCTTCGTCGCCGGCTTGCGGCTGATCCTGCCGGCGAAGGCGTGCTCCGCCGTGGCGCACCGCATGGGTGCCTTGGATTCCCGGCTCGTCATCGAGCTTTACGAGCACGACCCGGTGCGGGAGACCCTCGCGCGCGTGGACCCGCGAAGGGCGGGCAATCTCGCCACCTGGCTGACGCCGTACCGCGAAGCGGAATCGCTTTTGGCGCAGGCGCAGCCGGCTCTCACGGATATCCTCGCGCAGGCGCCGAAAGCCATTACGCCGCATCCCCTTCCGGAAGCGCGCGAGGTTTGGTTGCGTTACCGCGGCTTGTCCTTCGCGCGCTGGGAGCAAGGCCGCGTATTCTTCGGCGCGGGCGACCCGCGTCAGGAGCTAACTGCCGCGTCGCGGCCCCGCCTCAAGAAACTTCTTCACGACCTCGAACTTTACCGCCATCCGCTGGCCACGGACACGCGTCACACGCTCTATCGCGCGCAGGCCGAGCGCTGGCTCGAGTCGCTCGTTCGCGCGGAGATCGGCTCCGTGGACCCGTCTCTGGATCCCCGCTGCGTCTACGCGCAAGTCTTCGCCGGGGCGCGCGGCGACCACGGAGTGATTGACCTTCTCGGCGTCACGCGCGCGGGCCGCCTCGCCGTCGTCGAATTGAAAGCCACCGAGCACATTCACTTGCCGCTCCAGGCCGCGGACTATTGGCTGCGCGTGCGCCGTCATCACGCGCAGGGCGATTTCTTGCGCTACGGTTATTTCTCCGGAGTCGAGCTACAGCCCGCGCCGCCCCTGGTCTATCTCGTCGCGCCCGCGTTGCGATTTCATCCGTCCACGGACGCGCTGCTGCACTACCTATCTCCGGAAATCGAGCTGCATCGCGTGGGCTTGGCGGAAAACTGGCGGCGCGGCTTGCGCGTCGTCATGCGGCAATAACTATTCGTGAAAATGACAGAAAGAATTCCAAAATGAGACGCCATAAAAGGAGAGAAGCAGCCAGAGCGAACTCTGACTGCTTCCCGGGGTGTGTTCGTAGTGGTTTGTTAATTTAGACGCGGGAACGGGCCCAAAAGTTGCAAGTTTCTGCCGTCCGCTCCGCAGGCCCCGTGGAAGCCCCCGCGAGCCTCCGTAAGTGCTCAGTAGAAAAGGTACTTGCGCCAGCGCTCGTCGCGATGCCCGATCAGCCGCATAAGCTGCCGCGAAGTGTGCAGCGTGAACGGGCGCGGCCGCCGCGCCAGCTTCAAACCGGCTTCTTCCGGCGTGCGGTCACCCTTCGTATTGTTGCAGCGGTAGCAGCACGCCACCAGATTTTCCCACGACGAACGGCCGCCGCGCGACCTCGGCATCACATGGTCCAGCGTCAACTCCGAGCACGGGAAGATGTCTCCGCAGAACTGGCACGTGTTGCGGTCGCGCAACAGGATGTTCTTCCGCGAAAGCGCGCGGCTCTGCTGCGGGATGTGCCGGTAAGCCAGCAGCCGGATCACCGACGGAACCCGATGCGACCGCGTCGAAGAGTGCACTTCGTTCGGGTGCGACTCTTCCGCCTGCGCCACGCCCTTCAGCAGCAGCACCATGGCGCGCCGCACGGCGGTGACGTTTATGGGTTCGTAGGTGGCGTTCAGGACGAGGACCGGCTCCTGCATCAGCGAAGCACGCCGGGCAGGCACCGGGTTGTGGCTTCTACTGCCCGCGGGACTGGCGGCCCCGGGCACAGCCTCACCGCCGGCAACGGGGGGCTTGATCCCCCGGGACTCGGACGTATTTAGCCGCATGGCGCTCATCGCGCGACCCTCGGGTTACCAATCTTCGTCCACGGAGGCTTCCGGGCCGCTTCCTGGCCCTGCGGCGGCTGGAACAAAGTCGCGCACCGCCCGGGCCACCGTCAGGCAGGCGACGGATACCGCCCCCGCCTCCCGTAGCGCCCTGGCACAGGCATCCAAGGTCGCCCCAGTGGTCATTACATCATCTACCAGTAAGACGCGAAGCTTGTCAACCTGGCTGCCTGGCCGGGCGGCAAAAGCGCCACGGACCGACTCCCAGCGCTC
>JBGPGF010000184.1:0-6118 GCA_041483755.1 Terriglobia bacterium
AAAACAGGCCTCGCAATACGCGCGGAGTTTGATCGAGGCCAGTTTGGACCCCTTGGTCACCATCAGCCCGGAGGGAAAAGTCACCGATGTCAACGAAGCCACGGCGAAGGTCACCGGCGCGGCACGGGAAAGGCTCATTGGGACAGACTTTTCGAACTATTTCACGGAGCCCGAAAAGGCCCGCGAAGGCTACCAGCAGGCCTTCGCCAAGGGCTTCGTCACCGACTATCCGCTGACCATCCGGCACACCGACGGGCGGCTCTCCCACGTGCTGTACAACGCCTCCGTCTACAAAGACGTCAACGGCAAGGTCCTCGGCGTCTTCGCCGCCGCGCGCGACGTTACCCCTCTCAAGAAGGCCGAGGTGGAATTGGCGGATCAGCGCACGCGAGATCTCGAGCGGCTGGCGGAGTTGGAGGGGTTTCAAAAACTCACGGTCGGCCGCGAACTGAAGATGATTGAGCTCAAGAAAGAGATCGCGGACCTCAATCGGCGGATCACGGAGCGAGCCGCGTCAGCCTGACAACCATGAGCACGCCGAAATCAGCCCCGAGCGAATACGAGACGCCGCCAAACCCTGGACTCCTGGCCCTTGCACGCCCGCCGGACCTGGCTCTCGAGCGGTCCTCGGCCGAGAACGGCCAGCGCGCTCTGCTCAACATCTTGGAGGATTTCGCGGCGGAAAAGACCACCCTGGAGAGCGGGCAACGCGCCATGCTTAACATCTTGGAGGACTACGACGCCGAACAGGCACGAATGGAAGGAGCCCAGCGCGCCGTGTTGAACATTCTGGACGATTTTGCGTGCGAGAAAACGCAGCTCGAGGCGGCTCAGGGGGCCATGGTGAACATTCTAGGCGACTTTTCGGAAGAGAAGGCCCGCCTACAGGAGACCCAGCGCGCCGTATTGAACATTCTCGACGATTTAAGGGAGAAGGGGAATGTGGAGCTGGTTAACCAACAGCTGGGGAAAGAAATTGAGGAACGCAAGAGGGCAGAAGAGGAACTGGCGTGCCGCGCGGAAGAGCTGGCGCGCTCGAACGCGGAACTCCAGCAGTTCGCCTATGTCGCGTCGCATGACCTCCAGGAGCCGCTGCGCATGGTGGCGAGCTTCACGCAACTCCTGGGGCAGCGTTACAAAGGCAAACTCGGCGCCGACGCGGACGAGTTCATCGGATATGCGGTGGACGGAGCGCACCGCATGCAGGTGCTCGTGAACGACCTCCTGGCTTTTTCCCGTGTTGGCACGCGGGACAAAGAGTTCACCGCCGCCGACTGCGAAAAGGTCCTGCAAACCGTGCTGGCGAACCTGCAGAAAACACTGGAAGAGAGCAGCGGCCAGGTGACCCACGATCCCTTACCCACGGTACGGGGAGACGAAACGCAATTATTGCAGGTGCTACAGAACTTGGTGGGAAACGCCCTCAAATTTCACGGCGCCGAGCCGCCTCGCGTGCACGTCTCCGCGCAACAGATAAAGGGCGAATGGCGATTCTCGGTGCGCGATAACGGCATTGGGATCGACCTCCAACATGCCGAGCGAATCTTTTTGCTCTTCCAGCGTCTCCATACTCGCGCGGAGTTCCCGGGTACGGGCATGGGACTGGCCATTACCAAGAAAATCGTCGAACGGCATGGCGGGCGAATCTGGGTGGAATCCGAACCCGGGAAAGGTTCAACTTTTTATTTCAGCCTGCCGATGAAAGGTGTGACTCATGCAAGCGGATTCAGAGCCAGCGCGGCCGGTTGACATCCTGCTCGTGGAGGACAACCCCGGCGACGTCAGGCTGATCCGGGAGGCGCTCCACGAAGGGAAACTACTCAACCAGCTCTCCACCGTGCCGGACGGCCAACAGGCGCTGGCCTTCCTGCGCAAACAGGGGAGTCATGCGCAGGCAAGCCGGCCCGACCTCATCCTGCTGGACCTGAACCTGCCCCGGAAGGACGGCCGCGAGGTTCTGGCCGAGATCAAGGCGGATCCTGATCTCCGAAGCATCCCGGTGGTGATTCTCACCAGCTCCCATGCGGAAGAAGACATCCTGAAGAGTTACAACGCGCACGCCAATTGCTATGTCACAAAGCCTCTCGATTTGGAGAAATTTGTCACCGTGGTGAAATCCATCGAGAATTTCTGGCTGAGCATCGTTAAGCTGCCCTCGAAGATGTGAAGAATGCGGAAAGAAAATATTCATGTCCTGCTAACCGAAGACAATCCCCGCGACGGGAAGATTGCCGGAAGGATCGGGGACTCCAGGTTCACGATGGTAAGACCAACGCCGGAGTCGAGCGAAGCCGCCTTGCGGGCACACCTCAAACAAGAGCTTGAAGCAGTCAACTCGCAACCCCATCGAAGGTATCCACTATCGTTCAGCATCGGCATCGTGCCGTGTGGCGCAAACAGGCAATTCTCTGTCGAGGACCTGCTGGCGAAGGCGGATGTCCTCCTGTACCAGGACAAGAAGCGCAAGGCGTTAGCGCCGTGCCTTAGTTCACCGGGGCTATGACGAATGACCAGGGACGAGATTCACGTTCTGCTCGTTGAAGACAATCCGGGTGACGCTCGCCTCGTCCAAGGAATGCTGGAACACGATGAGAGCAGTGTTTTTTCGGTCAAACATGTGTCCACTCTTGGGGACGCTATGCGCTCCCTCGCGCCGGGATCTGGAAACCTGGTCATCCTGCTCGACTTGGGACTCCCCGATGCGACCGGCCTGCAGACCTTGCGGCGAATCATGGCTCTGGCACAGGACGCGAGCGTCGTTGTCATTACCGGGCTCCAAGATGAAGAGTTGGGGATTGCGGCGATAAGAGAGGGCGCGCATGACTACCTCATCAAGGGTCAGGTAGACGGGCACCAACTGCGAAGAGTTCTTCGCCACGCCGTCGAGCGGCACAAAATGCAGAGTGACCTCCGCGCCGAGATGGCACGGAACGCTCGGGTGCAACAGGCCCTGGAACACTCCGAAGCGCGTTACCGGCTCCTCTCGGAGACGGCGCCCATGGGCATTTTGATTTCAGATGAATTAGGAAGGGTCGTTGACTCGAATCCGCAGGCGCTTCGTCTGTTCGGCTACGAACGGGAAGAACTGATCGGACAAACCGTTGAGGCGCTCATTCCCGATCGCCTTCGGCATTCGCATCAGGAGCAGCGGTCCGGCTACATGAAGGACCCACACGCGCGGCCGATCGGTTCTGGAAGGGAGTTGCTCGCGTGCCGAAAAGATGGGACAGAGTTCCCCGTGGAAATCAGCCTGGGTCCGCTCGTTACCGAGAATGGGACACTGGTTTCGGCCACGATTGTGGACATCACGGCGCGCAAGAAGTTGGAGGAGCAACTGCGTATCGCGCAGCGCATGGAGGCGATTGGCAACCTGGCCGGCGGCGTGGCCCACGATTTCAACAATTTGCTCGCTGTCATCCTGGGTTGCTCGGACGTGCTTCTGGATGCCCTTCCGCCCGAACACCCGGCCGTCAAGAAAGTCGAGATGATCAGAAAAGCAGGCGCCTCCGCCGCGGATCTGACTCGGCAACTCCTCGCGTTCAGCCGGCAAGAAATGATCCGGCCGCGAGTGCTCGCTCTGGAAGAGGTCGTGGAGAAAGTTCGGGCGATGCTCCATCGCCTTATCGGCGAAAACATCGAGCTAAAAGTTTCGGTGCAACCTTCACTCGGGCATGTCAAGGCCGACCCAGGTCAACTTGAGCAGGTTCTCCTGAATCTCGCCGTAAACGCGCGCGATGCAATGCCCCAAGGGGGCCGCCTGACAATTGAGGCACGCAACATTGAGTTGGACGAATCCTATAAGGACGAGCATCGGCAGGTCGTTCCCGGTCAATACGTCATGCTGGCGATTGAAGATACAGGTTGCGGAATGGACCGCGCCACGCAGTCGCGAATCTTCGACCCGTTTTTCACGACCAAGGAACTCGGCAAAGGCACCGGTTTAGGTTTGGCTACCGTCTATGGAATTGTAAAACAAAGCGGCGGATACGTCTGGGTGTACAGCGAGCTTAGCAAGGGGACCGTCTTCAAGGTGTATCTCCCGCGCGTCGAACAATCCGCTCAGCCTCTGGAGCAGAAAGAGCCGGAGGTGACGGTCCTCCGTGGTTGCGAAACGATCTTGCTGGCGGAAGACTCCGCATCTCTCCGCGAAATGGCCCGGGAATATCTCGAGAGCGTCGGCTATACCGTTCTCGAAGCGGCCTCCGGCGCGGAGGCGTTGCATAAGTCGTTGGAGTTCGACGGAGCGATTCATCTTCTGCTGACCGATGTGGTGATGCCGGAGATGACCGGGCCGGAATTGGCCAAGCGGATGACGGCGCTTTATCCAGGCATTAAAATCATCTTCACCTCGGGCTACACGGACGATGCCATCGCCCGGCAAGGTGTCCTCGATTCCGCCGTCGCCTTCGTTCAGAAACCCTATCGTCCCAAAGCGCTCGCCCGGAAGATTCGAGAGGTTTTTGGCCAGCCTGATCAACGAGGGGAGAGTCCTGTCCTCGTGCGCTCGCGCGCGTCCAGCATCACTTAGCTTCCCACACCTCGGGAGGGAAGTCTCAGTGCTGCGGAAAAACTCAGCTGCGCACCCGGAGCGCGTCCCGGCGCACACTCTCCGGCGCTCTGGTATCATCGGCTATGGCCCCATCGCGGCCGGAACGCATCCCGCTCGTTCCCCTGAACGTCGTTCTTCTTCCGGGCGCCGCCCTTCCCTTGCACATCTTCGAGCCGCGTTACCGCCACATGGTCAAAAACTGCCTCGAAGAAAAGTCCGAGTTCGGCGTTCTGCTGGCGCTGCCGAACGGTGTCGTGCGCGTGGGCTGCACGGCGGAAATTACCGCGGTCGTGAAACGCTACGAAGACGGGCGATCGGACATTCAAACACTTGGCCGGGCGCCTTTCCGCGTCGTCGAATTGTTCGCAGAGGGCCCCCTGGCAGAGGGCCAGGTTGAGTATCTGGAAGACGAAGACGCGCCCTCCGACCCGGCGCTCGAGCATAATTTGAGCAAGCTGTACGAGGCGTGCTACACGCTGGTGTTCGGCGACTACCCGCGCGACGCGGACGAGCGCAAGACGGCATCCTTGTCGTATCACGTGGCGGCATCCTTGCCGATGGACCTGATGTGGAAGCAGCAGATGCTCGAACTGCGCTCCGAGCCGGAGCGGCAGCGGCGGCTGGTGAAGTTCCTCGTTGACTGGGCGCCGCACCTTAAAAAGACGGTGCATCTGCGAGGCCGGGCCGGCGGAAACGGCCACGGATTGAATTGACTCGAGCGCCGTGCCGCGAAACACGCGGTCCGCGCCACGAATCCTCTATAATGACAGGACGCGCCGGACCAATGGCGCGCCGACTGGGGTCCCCATGACCGCAAGCAGCTCAACCCGCACTTCGCCGAAGCCACGAACCCTGGGTGAACTGCGCGCCTCTCCAGCGTTTTCCGCGCAACACCTCGCAGGCTCGGTGAAAGAAGAGATGCGTGCGAACCTTCTGCGCATGCTGGAGGCGAAGCAGCCGCTCTTCCCCGGCATTCACGGCTACGAGGACACCGTCGTTCCGCAAATCGTCAATGCCCTGCTCTCCCGGCACAATTTCATCTTGCTCGGCCTGCGCGGCCAGGCCAAAAGCCGCATCCTCCGCGGGCTCATGAATTTCTTGAATGAAGAAATCCCCGTCGTCGCCGGCTGCGAGATCAACGACCATCCCATGCGCCCAATCTGCCGCGGATGCCGCGAGCGAATCGCCGCAGAAGGCGACAACACGCCGATTGCGTGGCTCCCGCGCGAGCAGCGCTACGTCGAAAAGCTGGCGACTCCGGACGTCACCATCGCCGACATCCTCGGCGATGTGGATCCCATCAAGGCCGCGCGCGGCGGCCGCGATCTCTCCGACGAATTGAACATTCACTACGGCCTGTTGCCCCGCGCCAACCGCGGCATCTTTGCCATCAACGAGCTGCCGGACCTGGCCGGCAAAATCCAGGTCGGCCTCTTCAACATCATGCAGGAAGGCGACATCCAGATTAAGGGCTACCCGCTGCGCCTGCCGCTGGACGTGCTGCTGGTTTTCACGGCGAATCCGGAAGACTACACGGCGCGCGGGAAAATCATCACGCCCCTCAAAGAC
>JBGPGF010000185.1:0-5990 GCA_041483755.1 Terriglobia bacterium
ATCTTAATCTGCTCGGCGGTGCGCTCGCCGACGAGCATGTTGTATTTGCGTTTCAGGTACTGCATCACGGCCTCGTCCATTTCGTTGCCGGCCACGCGCACGGAACGCGAATAGACGATACCGCTCATCGAGATCACAGCGATATCGGTGGTGCCGCCGCCGATATCCACCACCATGTTGCCCGAAGGTTCTTCGATCGGCAGGCCCGCGCCAATGGCCGCGGCCATCGCTTGCTCCACCAGAAAGACTTCGCTGGCGCGCGCGCGATAAGCGGAGTCCTGCACGGCGCGCTTTTCCACCGGCGTGATTTCGCTGGGCACGCCGATGACGATTCGCGGATGCACTAGGACGCGGCGATTGTGCGCCTTCTGGATGAAGTACGTCAGCATCTTTTCCGTGACCTTGAAGTCGGCGATGACGCCGTCCTTCATCGGCTTGATGGCCACAACGTTGCCCGGCGTGCGCCCGAGCATTTCCTTCGCTTCGCGGCCAACGGCCACCACCTCGCCGTTTGTCTTGTTGATGGCGACGATGGACGGCTCGTTTACGACGATGCCCTTGCCGCTGGCAAATACCAGCGTGTTTGCGGTCCCCAGGTCAATCGCTAGGTCGGATGAAAATAGGCTGAAGATTGACCGCAGGTTGTAGCCGTTCGTCTTCATGTCCCCTCAGTTCCCCGCGGAGAGCTTTCTCCGCCGCCCGCTGTTGTGAACCGCGGGCCTTGAACCGGCGCGATGGCCTCCGCGCCGGGTCCTTATTTCGGCATGACAATTGATATTTGCTTCATCGCCGTGCCCCCGCGCCGATTCGATCCAATAATGACAATGGTGTGCTGTCCCGGATCGAGCGGCTCGGTGAAGTGCCGAAAACTACCGTCTGGTGCGATGGCCGCCACCGGCTGGCCGTTGATGATGAGGGCGGCGCCGGGTTCCGTACGGCCGATGATTTCGGCGACGCGGCCATGAAGCTGCGTGCCCGCGATATCGAGCACCATGTCCTGAGCTTTGCCCTGCGCGACAAGGGTGAACTTGAAGATTTCGCCCGCCTCGCTGGTTTGCTTCTTGCCGTCGGTGGCGGTGACGCTCCAGAAATAATCTCCGGCATCCAGTCCGCTGACTTCGGTTCCGGTGCCCGTGACCTTCACTTCCTTCACGGTATTTGTGAACATCGCGTTCGTGCTGATGCGCAGAGTATAGTTTACAGCTTCCGGAATCGGCTTCCACTCAAAGTGGACCGCCGCGGCCTTGGGATTCTCCGAGGTGATGGGCGTGAGATTGATAGGTTCGACGAGGTCCGGCGGCGCCAGTACGGTGGATTTCTGGAGCGTGCCTGGGCCGCCGCTTGCGGGGATGGCCACTTTTTCCCACTGCGTGAGCTCAATTCTTTCCTGACCGTGCTTGACTTCCGCGCTGCCGCTGGAGACCACGATCTCGCTTTCCTTCTTTTCTGGATCTGCCTTGATGGCTGCGCGGCTGTTGGAGCGCAGTTGGGCGATGGTGTCTTCGACGCTGACGGCGGCCTTGGAATCCGGGGACGACCAATTCGGAGTGTTAATGTTCACCGCTCCGGTGTTGATGCGGACGACGGAGCTGGAGGGCCGTTCGCTGCCCATGGAATTCTCTTCCACGGTAATGAATGTGTCGGATTTCACCGTGTACGTAGTCTGGTCGGCAAACGTGATGCGCGCCGCGCCGTCGGCGGAGGTCCGGATCTGGTCGCCCTTGTCGAGCGTTGTGCGGAAATCGGCGTCCACCCATTGCACCGAATTCACTTTCTTCACCTGAACCTTGCCGTCCAGATTCACAAAGCGCGCTTGCGTTTGGCTGAGCGGAGCCGCTTCCGGATCGCCCGCACCGACCGCGCTTGACACCCTGCGGAGCGCGCTCGAATACCAGTCTGGAACGACGAGGTAGAAACCGGCAAGGAGAATCGTGGCCGTCAATACCACATAGATGGCAACCGTCTTATAGGTGACAGTGGTCCACTGAACTTCGATCCGGTGCACCCTGTGCTGAGCCGGAGTCTTAATCGGGTCGTTGGGTGCGTGTATTGTCACAGTCGCAATCGCCGCAAAGGGTCAATTTCGCAATCTAACACAGCGTTCCGCAAGCGTCCAATGAGCGCGCTTCCGCGTACTCAAACAGCAAATAGCGACTGTGCGACGGCTTGCGCGGTTTCGGACCTGGGGAGCGGATTGCCGCGGGGCCAGTTTTTAGCGGAGGCCGAGCTGTTTGATTAAGCGGGCCACATTCTCTTGCGAAACGTCGTACAAGATACGTTCGTCCTCCTCTTCGAGCCGCTCGCGCAAATACTCCGCGGAGAGGAAGCTTGCCTCGCGGTCGGACAGGTCGCGCCCGGCCTTGCCGCGGAATGCGACGAATGCGGTGTGAGCGAGGCCGAGGATCACGCTTTCCCCGTCCACCAGGAATTTCGTATCAATTGTGTCGCTATGACGGGTGGCGATTCCGTTCCACATGTGAGAGAAGCGACAGCGAAAGACGCGCCCCCGTCAGCTTTGATTCCACATCGAAAGCGCCGACGAATTGGCTCATCGCCCCGGAGTTTGCCAGCAATGGTTTCGACGACACGGTGCTCTATCCCCTTCAGACTTTTCCGGTAACCCACTAACGCGCGACAGAGGCTGGCGTTTCCATCTGCACGTAGCTGCGGATCGCCGCGGCAACCCCGGCGCCTGCCGGCACGCGCCGCCCCTGATCGAGCAACACTTTTTCAAAGGCTCCGAGGAATAACAAAACATGCGGCTTCTGGCTGGAGAAACCCATGAGTCCAATGCGCCAGATCTTATGCTTCAGCGGACCCAGCCCTCCGGCGATTTCGATCCCAAACTCCTCGAGCAGCTGGCCGCGCACCTTGTCGTCGTCCAGCCCGTCCGGAATCATCACCGCAATCACGGTAGGCAGGCGGTCTGCTGGGTTTTTTACGAGCAATTCCAGCCCCATCGCTTCCAGCCCGGCGAGCAGAGCTTGCTGATTGTGCCGATGCCTCTCCCAGCGCGCTTCGAGCCCTTCCTCCAGAACAATGCGCATCGCTTCATACAGCCCGTAGATCAGCGTGATCGGCGGCGTGTGATGGTAAAGCCGGTCCTTGCCCCAGTAATTCATCGCGGAAGACAAGTCAAAATACCAGCTCTGTACCTTCGATTTGCGGGTCCGGAAAACCTCCTCGGCGCGAGAATTCACAGTGATCGGGGACATCCCCGGAGGCGCACTTATAGCTTTTTGTGAGCCGCTGAAGCAGATATCAATCCGCTGCCGGTCCACGTCAAGCGGCACGCCGCCCAGCGTCGCTACCGTATCCACAACCAGCAGGGCACCAAGTTCGTCCGCGACTTTGCGGAAGTGGTCGAGATTGGAGAGCACACCGGAAGACGTCTCGCCGTGCGTCAAACCCACCAACTTGATCTTCCGACCTTTCCCGGCCCGGCGCACATCCTCCGGGTCCACCGGCTGACCGTAGGGCGCTTCGACTCGCGTCACTTTGGCGGCGGTACGTTCGGCGATCAAAGCCATGCGCTCGGAGAAAAGGCCGTTCACGCACACGAGAGCCTCGTCGCCCTCTTCGAGGGGGTTGACGACCGAAGCCTCGATGCCGCCCGATCCCGAAGCCGAGAGCGGAAAGGTGACACGATTCTCTGTTCGGAAGACCTGCCGCAGGAGTCCTTGCGTGTCCTCCATCAACTCTTTGAACCAGGGATCCAGATGTCCGACCAGCGGCGCGGCCAAGGCGCGATAGACGCGAGGGTCCACCGAGGACGGACCCGGAGTCAGCATTAAACGATGTGGAGGAACAAGTTCGCCGGCATGCTGTGCCATGTTACGCCTCGCTGTGCTCTAAAGACGGCGGCCAGCCATCGAGAGCAAGAACGATCAATTTTCGCCGATTCGTGTAACCCACCGCAACCGGCAAATTGGCCGGTCGCGTATCGCAGGCATCGTATCACCGCACGGCAGAGTCCGTCCGCCCGCGATCGAGGTAAGCTATGCGGCGAGCTCTTGCTCGTCCGTGAGCAAGTGCGCGGGCGGCTGGCGCAGGTCCCAAACGAGGCCGCACCACGAGAGGGCTTTCAGCGTGTAATAGGTGATGTCCACTTCCCACCAGAAGAATCCTTGCCGCGCGGCGGCCATGTAATGGTGATGATTGTTGTGCCAGCCCTCGCCGAGCGTAAGCAGCGCGAGCGCGAAATTATTCCGGCTGGTATCGGTAGTGGCGTAGCGCTGGGAACCGAACAAGTGCGAAAGCGAATTGATCGTAAAGGTGCCGTGCCAGAGCAGCGCCGTGCTCAGACAGAAGCCCCACAGAAACAATCCCCAGCCGCCAATGAGATACAGCACCACGGCGAGAGTGACCGGCGGAACCAGGTGATAGCGGTTCAGCCAGCGTAGCTCTGGGAATTTCGCGAAATCACCGATGTAGTCCGTGCGGGTCTCGTTGTAGCGGTCGGAGATGATCCAGCCGATATGCGACCAGAAAAAGCCGAACAGCGTGGGCGAATGCAGGTCTTTTTCCATGTCCGAAAAGCGATGGTGATGGCGGTGATGCGCGGCCCACCACAGCACACCTTTTTGCGCCGACGTCGTCGCCATAAGCGCCAACAAGAACTGAAATGCGCGGCTGGTCTTGAACGAGCGGTGCGAGAAATAGCGGTGATACCCTGCGCTCACAAAAAACATGCGGCCCCAGAAGAGTCCGAGACATACGGCCAGGTACGACCAGTGGAACGGCATCCAAAAAGCAGCGATGGCCGCCACGTGGATCAAAAAGAATGGCGCGGAATAGATCAGGGAAATACTGGCCCCATTGGGCAGGGCAATGGACAAAGCGCGAGAAGCCATCCGGCAGGTATCCTTGGGTCCAAAGACGCTTGATTTGCGCCAAGCGAAGGCGCAAATCCTGCCCGGAGGCCGGCGCCACGTGAACGCAATTTCAGTGTACGGGGCGGTGAGGAACGGGTCAAGCCAGGATTCCCGCGTTCGTGACGTGAACTGCCACGGTGGATATGCTATTGTTCGACGCGAAGATTCTGCGAGGGTGCATGGCTGAGCGTCCCGTCCTGGTAGGTTTGATTCCGCAGGCAGTCGTCCTGGATCCCGGCGACCAAGTGTCCTGGATTTCCGATGCCGGCAATTTGCGCGTCGAGTTCGATCCCAATCGCTGCCCGTTTTCCTCGAATGTTTTCCAGGCGCCCGCCGGAATGCGCCTGCTGAGCGGCCCGCCGCGGCCAGGCACAAGGGCCGCCTCGTATCGCTATCGCCTGTGGCTCAACGACCAGATGGTCGGCCAGGGCGAAGTGATCCTCCGCGATGCGTAGCCCCGGGCGACTGCTCCAACCAGCCCGCTGAGCCCTCCAGCCGGTCAGCGGCGCACCCTTAGCCGGGTCCAGGGAATCCAATGAATGGTACAATCTTGCTTCGCCGGGCGCGCTGAAATGGATCGTCCCCTCTTGCGTATAATGAAGTGAGTGCTCGGGCCCTGGCCATCTTTGCCGGTGGGGTCATTGTTTTGCTTGACCGCGAAACGGTCAACCGCGAAGCATCACTCTACGGCGCCGGTTCGCAGGCACATCTGCCGGTATGACGACAACTTCCAAAGCTGCCGCACCCGATCTCGGGTCGCTCAAGATTGACGAGCACTCGCGCAGTGCCGGGAATGCCGGCAAGCGGCTGGGAATATTCTCAGCCGTCCTGGGTGTCCTTCTGCTCGTGGCGGCAGGACTTGTCGTCGTCTTCAAGAATCAAAAGCCCGTCGTTGAGGTGGCCGCAGCGCGGTCGGCAGGCGACGAGCGGGGCACGGCTCTGCTCAACGCGAGCGGCTACGTCACACCTCGGCGCAGGGCCACCGTCGCGGCGAAGATTACCGGGCGAGTGACCGGCGTCTTCTTCGATGAAGGCAATAACGTGAAAGAGGGGCAATTGCTGGCAACCCTGGATGATTCGGACGTGCGGAAGGCGCTGGAATCGGCCAAGGCGGCG
>JBGPGF010000186.1:0-5967 GCA_041483755.1 Terriglobia bacterium
CTGGTCGGCGTAAACAATCGGCAGCGCGATGGAGGAGGCGGAATCTTCGAGCACGGTGCGCAGGCCGTTGGCGGTGGCCTCGCGCAGCGTGGCCATCTGCCCGGTGCGCGCCACTTGCCCGAGCAGGCCGGCGTCGAGCGGAATGCGGCGGTCGCGCGCGCCCTGGCGCTTGCCGCCTTCGGCCTGAATCACAATTTCCTTGCTCGCGTAGTCGAGCAGGCCGATGCCCAGATGATCGTAGGTGAGCGCGCCTTCCATCTCCGCGGCCACCTTCGCCAGCATCTCGTCCGGGTTCAGCGTGGAGATGGCGTGCCGCGAAATGTTGTTGAGCAGCGTGAGCTGGCGCGACTTCTTCTGCTCCTCGCTGAACAGGCGCGCGTTTTCGAGCGCGATGCCCGCTTCGCTGGCCAGCACGCGCAGCAGCTCGAGATGCCCTTCGTCGAAGATGCGCTCCTGATCCGAATACACGGCCATCGTGCCGATGACGTGGTCATAAGCCACCAGCGGCACGCCGCAGAAACACCCGCGCGTGCGCAGAGGCTCCACGCCGAGCTCGCGCACCTCGGCCACGTAGTTCTCCCGGATGAGCACGGGCTGGCGCGTGCGAATGATGTATTCCGTCAGGAAATTGCCCGCGGGCCGGGAGCGCTGCGCTATGCGTGTCCCGTCGATAATTTCCAAATCGAAATGGATCTCATCACGGTAAGGATCGGGCACCGCGATGTAGAAATTCTCGAAGTCGAACAGCCGCCGCAATTCTTCCCAGATCCTGCCAAGGAGATCTTCTTTGTTGAGCGTGGAACTGAGCGCGCGGCCAATCTCGTTGAGCACGTGCAGCTCTTCGGAGCGCCGCGAGGTTTGCTGAATCAGGTAGCTGTTCTCCACCGCCATCCCGATCTGGTGCCCAAGGGCCAGCAGTAAACGCAGTTCCGCGGCCGCAAAGCGGCGGTTGTCCGGCGTGCCGAGAAGAAGCACGCCGAAAGCTTGTTCCTTGGCCTGTAAACTGATCGCCACCACCGTCCGCAGCCCCTGGCCGATTACCAGCTTGCGGAACCGCCGGAAAGATTCCTCTTTTTCCAGCGCCGCCCACGAAGCGTCCTTGGTCAACTCGCGGAAAACCACCAGCCCGCCAAGCCGCGCAACCAGGTTCACCAGATGGTCGTCCAGGCCCTCTTGCTGCGAGATGCTGCAAAAATCCTCGCGCAGCCCCGCGGCCACCACCGATGTGGGGCCATGCGGGTCGCCGTGGTGCAGGAACAGCGCGCCCGCTGGGATTCGCACGACGCCAAGAACACGATCGAGCGCCTGCGACAGCATGCGCTGTATCTCGCCGCCGACGAAACTCGATGTGGCCAGGTTCAGGTTTGTTAGCGCGAGCATGTTCCGCTCGACGCGGCGCTTCTCCTCTTCGTAGATGGCCATCACCATGACCACGGCCACGAATGCGCCCGGTATCGCCGTCACGCCCCACGCCACGGATCCCTGCAGGGAAGGCCGGTCTCGGAACAGCACCAGTGCGAATTGCAGCGCCGCCCACGAGCCAAAAGATACGGCCAGCAGCCGGTCGGCGAGCGTCTCTTGCCTGCGGCTCTCCTGGTAGAACTCCGTCGCGGCGGCCAGAAAAACCAGCGCGGTGGCAACTCCGGCGGGAACCCCGGTCCAACCCAGCCGGTTGGCGAGCGCCCAGATCAATGCAACTCCTGCCGCGATGGCCGCGGGCACAATCAGCGGGCGGCGTTGTGCGTAAACCTGCGCGCCGAGGAAAAACAGAATGCCCGACACGGTATAGAGCCATGTCTCCAGACCCGCCTGCATGGATGTGCCTTCCATCCACGTATCCAGAAACCGCACCAGGTAATGGAGCGCGAAAAAGCCCCAGCCCGCCGCCCAAAACAACAAGTAGGTTTGGCGCTTTAGGCTGTGTACGTACACGAAGAAGCCGGCCACCAGCGATGCGGCGGCCAGCAAGCTCAGCGCGATAAGGCTTTCCGTTGTCACTGCCTGCTTTCGCTTACCGTTCGGGACCGGCGAGCCGCCGGATGCCGAATGGCCGCGAAACTCTCCTTGAAAACAAACTCACACGTACCCCGCTCGGGTCGAGCGGTACCATGCGTGCGCACGTTTCCCTCAGATTCTTGCGAAATCCAAGTACTTTGCAATATAGACACGCCAGTTTCCCGAAGCAAGCGTACCGGAGTACTGGTGGGCGAAAGAGGCAGCAGGCTGCCCTCCCCGGACGGGTTGCGTCTGGACCTGTCCATATCTGTGCGGTTGAGAGCGTTCTTTGATTCCTTTCGCCCTGTGCTAGACTCGCCGCTCGTTCCGAAAACATGGCTTACGACTCAGCAGAGGCTATCCGCCAGCGCATCGCGGGTCTGACATGGAACCATCCCATCCATCTGGGGCACGGCGTCGTCACTCGGAAGCCGCACATAGACCGGCGGTTTCAGAGAAGGCTCAGGTTGCTGCAGATCCCCCAGGACCTCCGCGGATGGTCGGTCCTGGACATCGGCTCCTGGGACGGTTTCTTCGCGTTTGAATGCGAAAAACGCGGCGCCGATCGCGTCCTGGCGATTGATACCTTTGCCTGGGACACCTACGGCATGGACTCATTCCTCGCCGCCCGAGAAATTCTGAATTCGAAGGTAGAGCACAAGCGCATCGACGTCCATGATCTATCGCCCGAAAACATCGGGATGTTCGACCTGGTCTTGTTTCTGGGAGTCTTCTATCATCTGCGGAATCCTCTCGCTGGCCTGGAGCGGATCGCAAGCATCACGCGCAAGCTGATGATCTGCGAAACCCACCTCCTGCTTCCCTTTATGCACGAAAAATATCCGCTGATACCGTTCTTCCAGGGCGACGAAAATTGCGATCCGAACGTGCCGGAGCTGTGCGCCAAACCCACGCTGGAATGCCTGAAGCGCATGTTGCAATCCGCCGGTTTCAGCCGCCTGGACGTCAAATACACGCCCAGTTTCCGCCACTGGAAAAAGTTCATCTCCCTGCTTACCAACAAGCCGCAGTCCGGCCGCGGAATTGTCCACGCCATGCGCTAGCCCCCAATCCATCCGCCAATGAAGTTTGGAAGATGCTGCGTGCGTGGGCTAAACTGACCAATCCGCTGCTGCTTGCGAGATTCATCTGCGATGACTAACTCGGCCCATCCACAATCCGCCGCACCGCGCGTCCGTTTCGCGCCATCTCCCACCGGCTACCTTCACGTCGGTGGCGCGCGCACCGCGCTCTTTAACTGGCTCTTCGCCCGGCGTCAGCATGGCACGATGATTCTCCGCATCGAGGACACCGACGCCGAGCGCAACAAGCCGGAGCTCGTCGAAGGCATCCTCGACGGCCTGCGCTGGCTCGGCGTGGATTGGGACGAGGGCCCGTTTTATCAGTCGCAGCGCGGCGCGCTCTATCAAGATGCCGCGCAAAAGTGCCTTGCCGCTGGCCACGCGTTTCTGTGTTATTGCCCGGCCGAACGCTACGTGGGCGGCGATGCCGCCGAAGAAGGCGCTGCGGCCGGAACGGTTCGCCGCGTCGTGCGCTGTCCCTGCCGCGATGGCCTGCCCGCCGCGGCGGGCAAGCCTTCCTCGCCGGAGACCAAGCCGGCCATCCGCTTTAAGGCGCCGCTCGGCGGCAAGGTCGAATTTCAAGATGCTGTTTTCGGCGCACGCGAAGTCGCCGGCGAGGAGATCGAGGATTTCGTGTTATTGCGCTCGCCGCGCGGGGCCGAAACCGCGGGCCTGCCCACGTATCAGCTCTGCGTCGTCGTGGACGACGCGGACATGCGCATCACGCACGTCATTCGCGGCGCCGACCATCTCTCCAACACGCCCAAGCAGGTGCTGCTTTACCGCGCGCTGGGCGCCGAGCCGCCCATTTTCGCGCACCTTCCGCTCATTCTCGGCGCGGACCGCACGCGCCTCTCGAAGCGCCACGGCGCGACGGACGTCAATATGTACCGTACGGAAGGTTTTCTCCCCGAGGCGTTCCGCAATTTTCTTTCGCTGCTGGGATGGTCGGCGGGCGGCGATGAAGAGTTTCTGCGCACTCGGGATTTGATCGAGAAGTTTTCGCTCGAGGCCGTCAGCCGCACCAATGGCGTCTTCGACCGCCCCAAGCTCGAATGGTTCAACACGCAGTATCTGCAAAAGCTGCCGATCGAAGATTTGTTGCCCGAGGTCGCGGCGGAACTGAAGCGCAGCAAACTCTGGCGGGAGGAGTGGGCCTCCGGCGCGGGCCACGAATGGTTCGCGCGCACCGTGGACCTGCTTCGCCCCCGCATCCGCCTGTTGCCGGATTTTTCCACCTGGTCGCGCGCCTTTTTCAGCGACGATTTTCCCTGCGATCCCGCGGCCAAGGAAAAATTCTGGAAGGATCAGCGGTTCCCGCGCATGTTCGCGCAGCTCGCGGACACGCTGGCCGCGCTCCCCGAATGGAGCCACGACCCCTGCGACCACGCGTTACGCGCCCTCGCGGAAGCCGAAGGCGTGAAGGCCGGCCTGCTCATCAACGCCACGCGCGTGGCCATTGTCGGCCAGGCCGTCGCTCCGCCGCTCTTCGATACCATGGTCGCCCTGGGCCGCGAGCGCGTCGTCGCCCGCCTCCGCAAAGCCGCTACGTCCTTCGGCGCCGCGTAAGTCCCAGTAGCACAGACCGCCGCCCCATCCCGCGATCTTTGCGGGATGAATTCATTCTGTGCACTTTTCCCACCCGCCCGCCGCTCTCCCTTCATTTTTGTGACAAACATGCGCTACACCGCTTTGTGAAAGAAGTACGCGGGCTCATTGCCTGCCTTCCATTTGATGTTGCAGCCGATGCTGGGTTTCTGACCGGCCGGCGCGGGGCGGCCGGCCAGGACGCCGTCCATCGCCGCGCGAAGATCGTTGCCGGCGACAGGGCGCCCGTTTCCGGGGCGGCTGTCGTCAAACTGCCCGCGGTAAACCAGCTTGCGGGCGCGATCAAACAGGTAGAAATCCGGCGTGCAAGCCGCGCGATAAGCCTTGGCGGCCTCTTGGGTCTCGTCGCAAAGATAAGGAAAGGTGTAGCCCGCATTGCGCGCCTCTTTGGCCATGTTGGCGGGTGAATCTTCCGGGTATTCCTCCGCGTCATTCGAGTTGATGGCCACGACCGCCACGCCGCGCTGCTGATACTCGCGGCCCACTTCCGCGAGCTTCGCGCGAATGTGCTTCACGAACGGACAGTGGTTGCAGATGAACATCACCAGCAAAGCGGGGGCGTCCTTGAAATCATCGGGCGAGACCAGCTTCCCGGCCGCATCGGGCAGCCGGAAATGCGGCGCCTTCATTCCCAAGGGCGCCATCGTGGAAGGAGTTTCAGCCATTGCATTCTCCTGATGTTTTTCCTGATGCAGCGGGCAGGATAACGCAAATTCGCGCCGCCGAGTAGCAGGCAGGCCCGCGGTGGGCTGCGTCGTCCAATCTTTCCCCGGCAATCTCCATCCCTGCGAATAGGCAACCATGGGCCTTGTATTACAAAGCGTAATACGCTAGAATGATCGCCGAGGTGGCCTCATGGCTTCCCCTCTGACTCTGCGGCTCGACGAGAAAACTCGCCGGCGCATCGCTCGCATCGCCAGCCGCAAACAGCTTTCCACCTCCGAAGTCGTTCGCCAGGCCATCGCAGCCTGGGCGGACCGGCACGAACCCGTCACTTCCCCCTATCAAGTCATGGCGGACCTGCTCGGCGTCGTACACGGTGGAAACCCCAAGCGTTCCGAACAGACGGGCCGGCGCTTCACGAAACTCCTAAAGAGCCGCCGGAGCCTTTCTTGATCCTCGTGGATGCCGGGCCTCTCGTCGCCCTGGTGGATGCCGATGACCAGCACCATGCCAAATGCGTGGCGGCGCTCAAGAATTTGCGCGAGCCGATGGCCACGGTTTGGCCTCCGTTGACCGAAGCCATTTACCTCCTGGCCGATCAACCCAAAGCTCAGGAAGC
>JBGPGF010000187.1:0-5951 GCA_041483755.1 Terriglobia bacterium
GAGAAGCCTCAGCGGCGCAGATCGCGAATCGCGGCGGCAAGCTCCGGCGGTGTGACGGTAGCCGTGCCGAGTTTGCCCACGACAACGCCCGCAGCCGCGTTGGCCAGGACCGCAGCGTCCGGCAGCGTTGCGCCGGCCGCCACGCCCAGGGCGAGCGTGGCCAGCACCGTGTCACCCGCGCCGGTAACGTCGAAGACCTGGCGGCCGGTGGCGTCCCGCTCGATGCCCGGCTGCCCCACGCGCGCGTAAGTCACTTCAAAACTTGTGGCCGGCACTTGAAAATGCCGCGGCGAGCCCTCTTCGATGACGCTTAAGCCTTTTTCTCCGCGCGTAATGACCACCGCCGCGCAGCCAAAGTGCGCGAGCAACGCGCGGCCGGCCTCCTCGACGGATTTTTCGTCGCCGAGGGCGCGGGTCACAAAGAAC
This sequence comes from Terriglobia bacterium, assembly GCA_041483755.1. Classification (GTDB taxonomy): domain Bacteria; phylum Acidobacteriota; class Terriglobia; order Acidiferrales; family UBA7541; genus Acidiferrum. The sequence continues at coordinate 427 of JBGPGF010000187.1, forward strand.
CCTGCTTCCTTGGCATTGCATACAATGGTGCGCGCCCCGCGATAGGCGTACAGCCGCGATGTCTTCGGCTTGACGAACACCGGTATCTTCAAGCGGTGGCACGCGCTAAGAACGCGGTCGGCCAGCGCGTCGGTGATCAGGCCCTTGTCGTAGTCGGAGAGGACGAGCGCATCGAGGCGGCGCAGCACGGCGACCAAGCGGCGGATGAGCTGCTCTTCGGTCTCCGGCCGCAGCGGCTCGCGGCGCTCGTGGTCCACGCGCACAACCTGCTGGTGGCGCGCGATGATGCGCGTCTTCACGGTGCTCACGCGTTTCGCATCGCCGATGACGCCGCGTTCGCCGATCCCCGCGGCCACCAAGCAGCGGCGCAGCGCAGCACCGGGTTCATCCTCGCCCAGCACTCCAAACGCCTCGACGCGCGCGCCCAGCGCCGCAAGATTGGCGGCCACATTGCCCGCGCCGCCCAGGCATTCGCTCTGCTCCACGAAATCCACGACGGGAACGGCCGCTTCGGGCGAGAGCCGCGACGCCGTCCCCCACAGGTAGCGGTCCAGCATCAGGTCGCCGAGGACTCCGATGCGTTTGCCGCGCAGTCGCGGAAGCAAGCGCACCAAACGCGGCACGGAATCGGATAGCGCGGTAGCCATCGCAGTTATTCGGCCGCCTTCGTAGCTTCTTCGGGCAGCATCACGGGGATATCGTCCTTGATCGGATAGACGCGGCGGCACGCCGCGCATTTCAGCCCTGTGCCGTCCGGCGTGAGCTTGACCGGCGTCCGGCACTCCGGGCAGATCAAAATGTCCAGCAATTCCTGGCTGATGGGCATCGCTTCCCCCGGTTCTTTCAAGTATGACCGCGAAGCGGTCCATGCGCTGGCGCGCAAGGCATCTCGTTCGCCCTGTGACTCTAACAGACCGCGTTTCCGCGGGGCAACTGGGCCGGCGCGAGGCAAAGGCGTTCATGAGATGCCGCGCCTGACGTAACCCTGTGACTTTCGCATTCATTTCGATTGACATGCCCTACTCATGGGGAGAGGATGGGGTGCTCCCCTCTATCTCCCGAGGCAGGAATCGGGCGCATCCTCCTACCGCGTCGCGCATCGAAAAAAGAAGGGATAACTCCATGGGAGCTTTGGCCACAGCCGTCCGCACTTGGCACGATTTGCAGTCGCGCTTCGCGGAGGCGCGCTTCCGCACCGATGAAGTTTTTCAAATTCTCCGGCCGGAAGCCATCTACGAAAGGCCCTTCCCGGATCAGCCCCGGCTCATTTTCTTTCGAGGACATGTGGAGGCGTTTGATTGGAATCTCTTAGGAAATCGCGCGTTCGGTTTGCGCCCCTCTCATCCCGCTTTCGAAAAGCTCTTCGCTTCTCCGGCGGATGCCGTGGGCGGCAGTGCGGCGGAGGACCAGCCCCGCGACTGGCCGCAGCGCGAAGAAGTCGAACGCTACAGCCGGCGCGTGCGCGACGAGCTCGACGCGGCCATCGAGCGGGCCCTCGCGCATCCCGCCGAGGGGCATCCGCAATTCCTTTTCATGGCCGAAGCGGCCATCGAACATCGCCTGATGCTTGCGGAATCGCTTGCCTGCATGGTGCACCAGCTTCCTGCGGAGAAAAAAGTCGGCGGGCCGATCGGCGCTGCTTCGCCGCTGCGGCGTGGCAAGCCCCGGATGATCGAGATTCCCGCGGGCGCGGCCACGCTGGGAATGCAGAATAGAGATACCGAGCAATTCGGCTGGGACAATGAATTTGCCGCGCACGCAGCGGACGTGCGGGAATTCGCCATCCAAAGCGGCAACGTCACGAACGGTAATTTCCTACTCTTCATCGAGTCCGGCGGGTACGAGCATCGTTCGCTCTGGACGCCGGAAGCCTGGGAATGGAAAGAAAAGCAAGGCATCTCGCATCCGCCATTCTGGAGGGGCGAAGGGAATCTCTGGATGTACCGCGCCATGTTCGGTGAGATTCGCCTGCCGCTGGACTGGCCCGTCTATGTGAGCCACGCGGAGGCATCCGCCTATGTGCATTGGCTGGGCCGGCAGCTTCCCACGGAAGCGCAATTCCATCGCGCGGCTTACGGAACCCCGGAAGGCATCGAGCGCAGCCATCCCTGGGGCCAGGAACCGCCGGGCGCGCATCACGGCAACTTCGACTTTCACCAGTGGGACCCCGCACCCGAAGGGTCGCATCCGGACGGCGCAAGCGCATTTGGCGTGCAGGACCTGGCCGGGAATGGCTGGGAGTGGACCCGCACAGTCTTCGCGCCCTTCCCGGGCTTTGCGCCGTCTTCCTTCTATCCCGGCTACTCGACAAGCGGCTTTGATGGGAAGCATCACGTATTGAAGGGGGCCTCGCCGCGAACGGCTGCGCGCCTGCTGCGGCGTTCCTTCCGCCACCGCGCGCCAGTCCACGACCGCAACATCTACGCCAGTTTCCGCTGCGTCGAAGAGTAACCCGAGGAGATTTAGAACGATTCGATCCGCCAGATGAGGCGCGCGGACCAGGTGTGCGCTGCGGTTAGTGGCGGCTGCCAAACGGCCAGAATCTGCGAGCCCTGATAGACGCGCTCGAACCCTTCTTCGGACTCGGATACGGTTTCGATCGGGGCCACCCAAAACTCCTTTGCCGTGGGTGCGTGCAGCGTCACACGCATCCGTTGCCAGCCGTCCTCCATCCGCAAAATGGGTCCGGGCACGGTTCCGCTCCAGCGCAGCATCTGGCGGCCGCCGGGAATGTCAAAGAAGCGATCGGGCTCCGTGGGCGCAAGAAGATTCACGACGGACTCGATGCCCACGGCAATCGGCTTCGCCAGCGCCTCCTTGAACTTCAAACTGACCTCGAAGAGAATCTCGCAGCCGTTTGGCGCCGGACCAAAGGATAGGCGCTTCACGACGGAAATGACCGGCGCGGAACCGCCGTTCGAGGCGGCGACGGCGAGGCGATCCTCGCGGACAAACTCGGCGTCATGCGGCCGCGCATGGCGGACGGTGTACTCACCGGCGGCGAAGGATGCATCTTCATCGAGGCGCAGCGCTTCGTAATCGGCGTGCGTGCGCGCCAAATCAAAAAGCATGACGCGAAACGCGTGGCGAGGCCAGCGGTCATAGCGCAGATACTTTTCGAGGCCGGGCTCCTTGACGCGCACCTGTTCGTGAATCGAGGCCACCCCGGACGCGGATGCCGGTGCGGCCTCGCGCAGTTGCGCGTGGTAGGCCTCCTGACGGCGCATCATGGAATTGACGAGCGTGGCCGCCGAGGGGCGGAAATCGAGCGCGGCCAGCGTGGCGCCATCGGACGGCTTCAGCAAGGCCTGGTATTCCGGTCCGGAGAAAACAAGCTCCGCCGCGCCATCGGCGTCGAAATCCGAGGAAGTGACGCGGGCCACCATGCCTCGGGGCGTGTGCCGATCCACGATGGCCTCGGCGCGAATCAGTTCACGCCAGAGCGCCGTGCGCAAATGCGGCGCGTAAATCCCGCCGAAAACGCCGTGCCAGTAAGCATCATTGCATTGTGCGCGAAGCACGTGCAGATGCGCCCGGGTCAGCTCCGCCGCCGCGGGCGTTCCCGGGGGCTGCGGGGGCAGCGCCGCGAGCTTCGCGGAAACGCGCAGCATCTTCTTGTTGAGCAAATTGGATTCCGCGTACTTGCGGAAGAACGCCCGCCACGGCCCACCGTGGAAAAACGCGAGCACATCCGGCCGCTGGCCAAACTCCTGGTGCAGGACGTGGAAACGCTGGCGAACCTGCGGCGGCAGAACCCACTCCGTCATTTCGCTGTAGGACGCCGAGGGCAAGTCCGCGCGCCCCCGCGGCACATGCGCCCCCAGATATTCGCCGGGAGAAGAAACGCGGAGCCAGGAAGACTCCTTCTCCAGCGCCGTGAAGAAATCCTCGAGCCAGCCGCCGGCGTAACAATGGTCATACGTGCCCGGCCAGACGCCGAACTTTTCGCAATCGTCTCCCATCGCGGCCATTCCGCCGGGATGCGCGGCGGCGGAGTCGCGCAGAAATTTCACCACTTCTTCCACGGGGCGGAACGGAATGAAATAGCGCAGCGATTTCAGCCCCGGCAGAACGCGCACAATCTGCCCCCCGTCTTCGGCGACGTAATCGCAGAAAAGTTCCTCCGGCTCGAAGCCCGCCGAGAGGAAGTGAATATCATCCACCAGCGAGTAGCCCACTCCCGCCCCAGCCAGCACCGACGGCAGTTGCGGCTCCCACACGCGTTCGGCCAGCCAGGCCCCGGCTGGGCGGCGCCCGAAATGCTTCTCGAGGTAGGCTGCGAGCCGCGTGATCTGTTCGTGCTGGTCGGCGGGCGGTATGGAGACAAGGATCGGTTCGTAAAACCCGCCGCCGACCAGTTCCACCTGGCCCTGTGAAGTCAGTGCACGCAGCTTGATGAAGAATTCAGGATGGTGCTCCTCGATCCACTCGAGAAGCGGCCCGGAATAGTGCAGCCCCAAGTGAATGCCGGGGTGGCGCGCCAGCAGCTCCACAAACGGCAGATAGGAGCGCTGGTAGGCCTGCTCCAGGACGTGGCTAAAATTGCCGCACGGCTGGTGGGAATGGATCAGCAGGACGAGATGGAAGTTTGGCCGCACCGGGACTTGCCTGTTGCCCGTTCAGCATAATAGCCTACCTCGCCAGCCCGCGCTGTGTTCCATCGCGCAAATAAACGAAACGCAACAATTTGAATTACGCAAGCTGCTGACGACGCGAGAGTGCATGTCACGTGGCGGCATGCCTCAGAATCCAGCTCGAAACCTCATCCAGAGCGGCGGGACGCTGCGTCGGACGCACCATCCGCCGTCCGGCAGCTTCATTCACACTCCCACTTTGAGTTGGCGAGCTCAGCAGAGAGACAAGCCACGCCGCCCGCTCTCTTGTGGATGTGAGAGTGACGCTCTTCTTATTGTTCAGCGGCCCGAGCCCTGGCGGCCAGCAAACACACCTTGGGCTGAGCCAGCCGCACAAAATCGGTGAAATTGATGCGGATGGCATCGGCGTGCGTGCCCGCATTGAAGATGATTTCCTTGTCGACTGTGAGGGACACGTCCACATAGACCGGAATACCATAAATCTCGCCGAGCGGCGGCATCGCACCAACCTCGCAGTCGGGAAAGAGCTTCGAGAATTCCTCCTCGGTCGCCAAGCGCGCCGGCTGCCCGATGATCTTACTGAATTTGTCGAGACTCACGTGGTCCGAGGCCGGCAAGACGACCAGGTAAGAATCGCTCCCCGCCTTCACCACAACTGTCTTTGCAACATCCTGGCCGGAAACGTGCATCGCCGCAGCCGTGCCCTGGGCGGTGTAGGCCAGCGAATGGGTTAACAACGTGTAGGGTATTCGGTTTTCATCCAAGTGATTCCTGATCCGGGCAGAGACTGACATCGCGTGACTCCTTTCCTGCGGCGATTCCGCTTACAATCGCGAAACCTCGTGCTGGCTCGGCATGCCGTTGGTTCCCAAACTATTTCCATCTCCATGCGGGCTTCTCATCGGAGCCTTTTTTCTTTGGTGGCCGAGC
>JBGPGF010000188.1:0-5910 GCA_041483755.1 Terriglobia bacterium
GGCATCGTTTGCCGCCGCGCCGACCCCTGCGACCGTCCTGGAATTGAGAATCGACGGTGAAGTCCAGCCCATCCTTGCCACGTACATCCACGAGGGGCTGGACGAAGCGGCTCGGCAGCATGCCGCGCTCGTGCTTATCACGATGGATACTCCCGGCGGGCTAAGCAGCTCCATGCAGGACATCATCAAGGACATGCTGGCGTCTTCGGTGCCCGTGGCTGTGTACGTCTCGCCCACTGGATCACGCGGTGCTTCCGCTGGCTTCTTCATTCTGCTGGCCGCCGACGTGGCCGTCATGGCGCCCGGTACGCACACGGGTGCTGCGTCGCCGGTGATGGCCATCGGCGGATTTCCCATGCAGATTGATGAGACGATGCGCAAGAAAATCTTGAACGACACCACCGCGTTTCTGCGCAGCTACGCCACGCAGCGCGGGCGTAATGTTTCTCTCGCCGAAACGGCCGTAACGGACGCAAAGGCTTTCACCGAGCACGAGGCGCTCGACGGAAAACTCATTGATTTGCTGGCATCCTCCCGCGAGGACCTTCTTCATCAGCTCGATAGCCGGACGATTACGCGCTTTGACGGCACGCGCGTCACGCTCGCGCTCCGACAGCCCGTCATCACGTCCTTCGAACTCTCCGCGCGGCAGAAATTCCTCGCTCGCATCGTTCAGCCGGACGTATTCTTTGTGATGCTGATCCTCGGCGTACTTGGGCTGTACACCGAATTTACGCATCCCGGCATGATTTTGCCGGGCGTCATTGGGGGCATTTGCGCCGTGCTGGCCCTCTACGCGATGCATATCCTTCCCGTGAATTTTGCAGGGGTTTTCCTGATATTCCTGGCGCTGGCGCTGTTCATTCTGGAAGCAAAATTTACGAGTCATGGGATTCTCGCCATCGGCGGCATTGTTTCCATGCTTCTCGGCGCCATTTTCCTGATTCATTCACCGCTCACGGGCTTCGGTGTGAGCATGGGCGTCGCGCTCGCCGGAACCCTGCCGTTCGCCGCGCTCACGGTGGTCCTGATGCGGTTGGTTCTGCGCTCGCGGAAATGGAAGGTCTCGACCGGCCGCGAAGAGCTGGTCGGCATGACCGGCGTGGTTCTTGCCGATATTCCGGGCGCCGGGGCGGGCACATCCGCCGACGGGATGATTCGCGTCCGCGGCGAGATTTGGCGGGCGGTCGCGCCGCAGCCGATCGGCAAGGGCCAGCCGGTGCGCGTGGCCCGCGTGGATGGGCTGACGCTGCATGTAGTGCCCGCCGAATCGAAGGCGTAGCGGAGGGCAATCACAGTCATTTTGATTCACTGTGGAATGGTCATTCGGGCAGGTTCGTGAGATAAGTAGGCGACAGGAGGTGGGTCATGGGAGAACTTGGGTATCTTCCCCTGCTGATCATTGTGGGGATCGGATTAATCTGGTTTTGGAATTCGCTCTACATTCTGAAGGAGTGGGAACGCGGCGTCATCCTTCGTTTGGGGCGGATGGCGCCAGAGGCGAAGGGCGCGGGTCTGCGCCTGGTCTTCTGGCCCATCGAAACGCTTACACGCATCAATCTGCGGCTGGAGACGCTGGACGTTCCTCCGCAGGACATCATCACGCGGGACAACGTTTCCGTGAAGGTAAACGCGGTGTGTTACTTCCGAGTGGTGGATGCGAATCTCGCGCTATCGCAGGTGCAGAACTATGCCTACGCGACGTCGCAGCTTGCACAAACCACGCTGCGCAGCCTGGTGGGACAGTTCGAGCTCGATGAAATCCTCTCGCAGCGCGAAAAGGTGAATGCCAAGCTGCAAATCATTCTGGACCAGGATACCGAACCGTGGGGAATCAAAGTCTCCAAGGTGGAAGTGAAGCAGGTGGATATTCCGGAGTCCATGCAGCGGGCCATCGCGCGGCAAGCCGAAGCCGAGCGCGAGCGCCGCGCCAAGGTGATTCACGCTGACGGCGAATTCCAGGCGTCGCAGAAACTCGCCGACGCGGCCAAAATTCTGGAAACGCAGCCCTCGGCCATCCAGCTCCGTTACCTGCAGACCCTTACCGAGATTGGTGTCGAGAAGAACACAACGATTGTTTTTCCGCTGCCAATCGATATCATCAACAAGTGGGTGGAGGCCCTGTCGGGCCGTCAAAAATAGGAATGGCTTCGGGAAACAAAAGAGGCGGAGCCGGGGAACGCGTCCTGGCGGGACGGCACGTCATCGGGCTGTTCTGCTTGATGCTGATTTTTTCCGGCGTGTTCTTCACGCTCGGCTACGTCATGGGACGCAGCCAGTTCGAAGGGCAGGTGCGCGCGTCCACCGAGCCGCGCCCCATGCCGAATGGCGCGGTTGCGCCAAGAGGCGATTCATCGAGCAAGCGCGCCGCCGATAAAGATAATTCGCCGGGCGCCGTGGACAATGCCAATCCTCCGTCTTCGGATTGGGAGTTTTATCACGCGGGCGAGGCCAGGAAGACGGAGGACCATCTGAATTCCGGTGCGCCGGGCGCTCCCGCCGCGAGGGCTATCACGGCCGTTGCCAAGGGCGCCGTTCCGATGAAGGCTTCTCCGGTCGCGGCGAAAACTTCTTCTCACGCTCCCCTGATTCCCGGCGGCGCGTACACTCTTCAGGTTGCGGCACTGACCAAGGAATCGGACGCTCTGGCTCTGGCCGGGAGCCTCCAGCAAAAGAAATTTCCCGCGTTTGTGATGTCGCCCGCGGCGGACAAGTATTATCGCGTTCAAGTGGGACCCTTCGCGGATCAGAAAACGGCGGACGCGGCGAAGAAGGGCCTCGATGCCGCCGGCTTCAAAGCCATCGTCAAGCACTAATGATGGAATTGCGCTGGCTCTCGTGGCTGCGTCCTCAGCCAAGCGATAAAATCCCGGCGGTATACCGGCTTTTCGCCGCGGCCGTCACCGGCGCTGCCCTCGCGCTTTCCTTCACGGGCTGGTATCTCAGCATCTATTCCTGGGTTTCGCTCTCCGTGCTGATCGTGGTTCTTTTTGGCGCGCGCGCCCGCGTCGCCTTTGCATGCGGCTTTCTCCACGCCTTTGTGTTTGTGCTGTGTTCCGTTTCGTGGCTGGGCACGGTTCTGCATGTCCACGGCGGCCTCTCGCGGCTCGGCGGAATCGGCGTTCTGCTTCTGATCTCCGCCGCGTGGGGAACCCTCACAGGGCTTTTTGCCTGGTGCGTGAATCGCATCGCGCGGCGGAGCGTTTTGCGGGCGTGCGTCGCCGCGCCGTTCTTGTGGGTTGCGTTTGAGTTTGTGCGCACGCATCTGCCGGCGATCGGTTTCCCATGGAATTTGCTTGGCTATCCCGCTGCGGCGAATCTCGCGCTCGTGCAGTTGACGGCGATCACCGGCATCTATGGGCTTTCTTTTGTGGTGGCCGCGGTTAACGCGCTGCTTGCCTGGGTGGACGTGGCGGAGACACCGGCTGTCAGCCGGCGCTTCGCGATTCTCGGCGGTGCCATCGCTGCGATTGTTCTTGTGATGCTGCTCGGGCCTCGCATGGTTCCGCAGGCCCGCGGTTCCCATTATGCGCGCGTCGTGCAGCCCAATTTTCCGGAGGCGCTCGCTTACGAGGCGGACTGGTTTCAGCGCCACGCGGCGGAGCTGGACCAGATTGAACGCTGGAGCCTCGTGTCTTCGCCGCTTAAGCCCGATGTCGTTGTCTGGCCGGAAGAGCCCGCGCCGTTTTCTTTCCAGGATGTGCGATTTGCCAAGCGCGCCTCGAGTTTAGCGCAACGTTTCGGCGGGCCATTTCTCGCCGGAGTCATCGAGTGGAAGCCCGTGCCCGGCGCGATGGATATGCACCAGTGGGCATACAACAGCGCCATTTTGGTGGATCGCCAGGGGCAGCGCGTGTGGGGCTACGACAAAATTCACTTGGTGCCCTTCGGCGAGTACGAACCGTTTCCGCTGATCCATCGGCTGGTCACCAGCCTTTCCGACGAGGTGGGCGGCTTCCACGCTGGTTCGCAGGCTAGTGTGGGCACGCTTCCCGGCGGCGGGCGCTTTAGCACGTTCATCTGTTACGAAGCGATTTTCCCCGGTGAAGTGCGGCGCTTCGCCGCCAACGGCGCGCAGGTATTTTTCAATCTTTCGAATGACGGATGGTTCGGCCGGTCCGCGGCGCCCGAGCAGCATCTCCGCATGGCACGGGTGCGTGCCGTGGAGAATCGCCGGTGGCTGGTGCGTTCGACGAACAATGGCTACACCGTATCCTTCGATCCCTATGGCCGCATCGTGGCGCGGCTCACGCCGGACACGCGTACGGCGGGCGACCTGCCTTACGATTTCCGAACCGACATGACGCTGTACACGCGTTTCGGCGATTGGTTCGCGTGGCTTTGCGTTCTGGTTTCCGCGGGGTTCCTCGCCGCCTCGATTTGGAAGTGCCGGGAGCCGGGCGAAACGGCCGCAAACTGATTTGGCGAGCATCCCCACGATTCACGAGTCACGTTTCCGTATTCTGTTTTACAATGACAGCATGATTCTCGAAGACCTCGAATACCGGTTCGCACCCCTCAAAGAGCGCATCACGCTCGTGCGGAGTTATCTTTGACGCTCCGCAATATCGCGAACGCCTGAAGACGCTCGAAGAGCGCGTCGCCAGTCCGGATTTCTGGAACAATCAGGAAGCCGCGCAGGCCGTGCTGCGCGACCGCAAGCGCGCCGAGGACCAGATTGCCGCCGAGGACAAACTGACGCAGCTTACCGGCGACATCGAAACTTACATCTCGCTGGTACGCGAGGAATCGAGCGCCGAACAGCAGGCCGGGCTGCTGAAGGATTTGGAGCGCGAGCTCGACGGAGCGGAGAACTACGTCGGCGAGCTGGAGACGCGCACGCTGCTTTCCGGGGAGAACGATCACCTCAATGCCATCATGACCATCAAGCCCGGCGCGGGCGGGACGGAGTCGCAGGATTGGGCGGAGATTCTCCTGCGCATGTATCTGCGCTGGGCGGAGCGGAGAGGATTCCGCGCCACGGTTCTGGACCAGACGCCGGGCGAAGAAGCGGGGATCAAGTCCGCTACCGTGCAGATTGAAGGCGAAAACGCCCACGGCCTGCTTTCCGGCGAGAGCGGCGTGCACCGGCTGGTGCGGATTTCCCCGTTCGATCAAGCGGCGCGGCGGCACACATCTTTCGCTTCTGTGTTTGTGATTCCCGAGGTGGATGACCGCATTGAGGTGAACATCCGGCCGGAGGAGCTGAGAACCGATACGTTCCGTTCGGGAGGCGCGGGCGGGCAGAACGTGAACAAGGTGGAAACGGCGGTGCGCATCACGCATATACCCACGGGAGTGGTCGTGGCGTGCCAAGTGGAACGCAGCCAGCACAAGAACCGCGCGCTGGCCATGAAGATGCTGCGTTCACGCCTGTACGATCTGGAAGTGAAAAAGCGCCGGGACCACGCCGACAAGCTTGACGAATCGAAGCTGGACATCAGCTTTGGCAGCCAGATTCGGTCTTACGTGATGCAGCCCTATCGGTTGATTAAAGACCACCGTACGAAGTTTGAGGTGGGCGACGTGGACCGCGTCCTCGATGGCGACCTCGACCCGTTTATCCGCAACTACCTGATGGCCAAGAAGCGGGGCGACGGGCTCGCTCCGCCGCCAGCCGCCGATGAGGAAGAGGAGTAAAGATTTTCCATTCAGCGCCCGGAAACTGCCGTTCAGCCTCCCAATTCCGCCATTCAATTTCCATGTAAAGTATTTGGATTCAACGCGTTGACACTGCATATGCGGAATGGTACGGTACGTGAGATAGATTTCGGGCGGAAGAGTGTTTGAGCAGCTAGGTCTGTGCCCTTCCATACCTCTGAAGGAGAGCGCCGTTTGAGTCATTCAGCGAAGAACTTCCTTTTTACCTCCGAATCGGTGACCGAAGGCCACCCGGACAAAATCGCCGAC
>JBGPGF010000189.1:0-5825 GCA_041483755.1 Terriglobia bacterium
GGATGCGCCGCGCCGCCGAATCAGCTGGTTTGTATATGTCGTCCGGCTGAGTGACCGATTTGCGCAATTCCAGCGCGACTGGATTGTGCAGGAGATGATTTCCCTCGGCATCGGCTGCGGCAGGTATTTTGCGCCGATACACTTGCAGCCTATCTATGTCTTGCGTGACCCCGGAGCGGTCAACACCTCGAACGCGAAGGGTGCAGCGAGCCCGCGAACGGATCTCGCCGTGACGGAATGGAGCGCCGCGCGGACGATTGCCCTGCCGTTTTTCAATCGCCTCGGGGAAGAGCAGATGGATGAGGTCTGCGAGACTCTGGCGGATCGAATCCGCGCCGCCGACAAGTTGTCCCTGCGAGGCTAGGGCAGGGGTGGCAGCTTTCTGGGTTCCGGCGCGGTACTAGCCTTAGGTACTTTTGGTACTTTGCTATAGGCTTATATTGGTCCCCACATAGGTCCCTCTTTGAGCCTTCTCGTTTTCCCTTGATTCCACAATACTTGCGGGCCTGTAGCGCGTTCTATGGGGAAAGCGATTCGAGTTCTTGTTGCCAACCGCCCGCGCCTTCTGCGGGAGCTGATCCTCGCTACCTTTGCGGACCAAGCGGACATCGAGATAGTCGGGGAAGTGGCCAGTGACGCGGCGATCGCGGAACGAGTGCGTGAGACGCGGCCCGACTTCGTGGTGATCGCGCAGGATAATCCTGGAAGCCGGCCGGAGATATGCGACGCGGTGCTGCGGGAGCATCCGGAAGTGCGCATCATCGCGGTGGCTCCGGAGCGCAACTACAGCGTTTATTACTGGGCTTCGCTGGACATTCACGCGAACGACATCGAAGCGTCGGAGGAAGGCATCCTGAGCGTGGTACGAAAGCGGGCGAGCGTTGCGGGGGAAAGTCTATGAGGCTGCCTGGCCGGGAGAGGAAGAAAGCGATGTTCAAGACTAAGAGTATCTACCGGAGTGGCTTGTACCTCCTGCTGACGATGGCAGTCGGGATGCCGATCGCGGCTCGGCAAAACTCTCAGCCACCGGCGCCTCAGGAGCAGACTTCGTCCGGGCGGTACATCGAACCGTCCGACCTTGCCAAAGAAAACCTGAGTCACGTGGCGGCTTCCGCGAGCCAAATTCGCGCGGCGCTGCAGAGCGATCCCGGGATGCTCGTGGAACTGAAACGGTGGGTTGCAAAAGAAGCCACCGACAGCGGACAGGTCGTGGAAGACGGCAGCCTGACCGATGAAGCGGTCTTTAGCCGGCTCGAAGGCGACGTCGTATTTCGTTCCATTGCCACGCGGCTTCTGCAGAGGTACGGCTATTTGCTGCCAACGATCAATCCGAACTCCGCATTCGCCAAGGAACAGGACCTCGTGCTGAAGGAGCGCGCGCGGCGAATGGTTCAAGCGGAGCAGCAGGAGAACAGCGAATCTTCGCGCCCGCAGAAGAGCGGCCAGGAGACTCAGCGCACGGCAGCTTGCGATCCGCGCCGCGACGAGAACTGCGAGCAACAATCGGCTTCCGACGCGAGCCGGGTGCAAGTTGGCAGGTCGGACGAGACACCTGCTGGAGAAGCGCCGTACCCCGCTGCCCCCGCGCACGACGCCCGACGAACCTTGCGGGCGAGCGGCGGCGCCGGGGAGGTTGAACAGAATGATTTGGCCGGCTCGCAGCCCGGCGTCGAAATGGTTTCGTCGAATCCCCGTCGGCGCTTGGCCGAAGGCTCAAACGAATCGTTGACCGGAAGCGGCCCAGCGATGGACGGACTCACAACACGCGGCAATCTGCCCTTCGACCTGTCACCGGCGGAACGCGGAGCGACAGCTACCCGAACGGCGCCGATGGATCGCACAGGGGGAGCAAATGGCTCACGCCGCCCGCGGATGGCGGAAGAATTCGAGCCAGTGGCGATGGTACGCCGCCCGAATCCATTCTCGGACATTCCTTCTTTGTTTGACCTGTACGTACAGGCGCGGCCTCGGCAGCTTCCGCTGGAACGTTTCGGTCTGCAAGTTTTCCGCGACGGAACGCGCGATCCCCAAGCGGTTCCTATGGACCTTCCTGTCGGGCCGGACTATGTGGTCGGCCCGGGTGACGGCCTGGCGATCAATCTCTGGGGCGGAATGTCCCAACGCTTGTTCCGGACAGTAGACCGCGAAGGCCGCGTGTCGCTTCCCGAAGCCGGGCCGTTGCTCGTCAGCGGCCACACGCTGGGCGAGGTACAGCAGGCCGTGCAGCAGTCGTTGCGGACGCAATTCCACGACGTTTCGGCGGATGTATCGCTGTCCCGTCTCCGCACAGTGCGTGTGTATGTGGTCGGTGAAGTGGCGGAGGCCGGCGCCTACGACATCAGCTCGCTCTCGACGCCGCTGAACGCGCTCGTCGCGGCCGGGGGAGTCTCTACGCGGGGATCTCTCCGCGCGCTCAAGCACTACCGTGGCAAGCAGCTCTTGGAAGAGGTGGACGCTTACGATCTGCTCTTGCATGGCGTGCGCTCGGAGCTGCAGCGCCTGGAAAACGGCGACACGCTGCTCGTTCCGCCCGTTGGCGGGCAGGTTACGGTGGACGGCATGGTCCGCCGCCCGGCGATTTACGAGCTGCTCGGGGAAACATCGCTTGCCGATGCGCTGGAGCTCGCGGGCGGGATACTCGAAACAGCGGCGTTACGGCATGTGGAGGTGCAGCGCGTCGAGGCCCACGAAAAACGCACCATGCTCAGCTTGGATCTTTCCACGGCGAGCGGCGCGGACAGCCTGGCGCAACAGCTTCGCAGCTTCACGATTCACGATGGAGACGAAATCCACATCTTTCCCATCGCTCCGTACAATGAGGATGCGCTGTATCTGCAGGGCCATGTGCTGCGTCCCGGGCGATACTCCTACCGCGCGGGGATGAAGCTCACGGACTTAGTCGCTTCGTACAGAGACCTTTTGCCGGAACCGGCGCCGCACTACGTGGAGATCGTGCGGCTGAATCTTCCGGACTACCGTCCAAGCGTGGAGAGCTTCGACCTTTCGGCGGCGCTCGCCCATCCGGAAACCGCGCCAACGCTTCAACCGCTCGACACGGTGCGCGTTTTCAGCCGATACGACTTCGAGGCCGCTCCGACCGTGATCGTTTCCGGCGAGGTGCGCACGCCGGGGAGGTACCGCACGTCGGGTGAGGTGCACCTCCGCGACGCCATCTATCTGGCGGGAGGCGTGACGCAGGATGCCGCGCTGGAATCCACGCAACTCTTCCGGACACAGCCCGACGGCACATTGAAGATTGTCAGCGTGGAGTTGCGCGGGGCGCTCGACGGCGACCCGCTGCAGAACCTGCTGCTTCAGCCACGCGACCGCGTGCTGGTGCATCGCAACCTGACGAAAGTGGATCCGCCAACCGTGTATGTGAAAGGGGAAGTGGCCAAGCCGGGCCGCTATCCACTGACCACCGACATGCGCGTGGCGGACCTGATCCGCGTTGCCGGCGGGATCAAACGCAGCGCCGACACCGAGAGCGCCGACCTAACGCAATATGCCGCCAGCGGCGGCGGTGAGCGGGTGGAGATCCGGCTGGCGGCGGCGATGAGTGGAAGCGGGAACGAGAACGCGGCGCTGCGCGCCGGCGACTTGCTCACGATCCGTCAAATACCGGGCTGGAACGACATTGGCGCGTCGGTCACTTTGGGAGGAGAAGTGCGCCATCCCGGCGTGTACGGCATCCGGTCCGGGGAGCGATTGAGTTCGTTGTTGCGGCGCGCGGGCGGACTGATGCCCACGGCCTATCCGCAGGCCGCGGTTTTTGAGCGGGGAACTGTGCGTGAGCTGCAGGAAAAAAGCCGCCAGGACATGATTCGGCGGCTCGAGCAGGAAACGGTCACCGTGAAGACGTCGGCGGCCAGTTCGGGCAGCGAGGAGGCCGCGCTGCAGCAGGCGGCCATGCAACAGCGCGAGCGGGTGCTCGATGGTTTGCGAAGAGCGCCGGTTTCGGGACGATTGGTGCTGCGGCTTCGGCCGGAACAAAAAGGCTTCGCAAATTCGGCGGACGACATCGAGTTGCGCGCCGGTGATTCCCTGGCGATACCCAAGCAGCCGGGATTCGTGCTGATCAGCGGACAGGTTTACAACTCGAATGCCATCACGTTTTCTCCGGGAAAGAGCGTGAAATGGTACCTCAGCCGGGCAGGGGGCGCGACCGGGCTCGCGGATAAGAACGCCATCTTCGTCGTCCGAGCCAGCGGCATGGTTGCGAGCGGCGGTTCCGGCGGGTTGTGGTCCGGGGGCATATTGTCCACCACGATCATGCCCGGCGACACCATCGTTGTGCCGGAGAAGCCCACTCTGGGCGGGAACAATTGGAAAAACTTCATAGCCATTGCGCAGATGGCGGAGGCAGGGGCTATGTCGGCGGCGTTTATTTTGAAGTGAAGAAGAATGAAAGGACATCACAGACCCCGAATGCTGATCGGAGCGCTCCTTGCAAGTTTGGCGGGCCCGGCGTGCTTCTGCGCGCAGCAGCGGGAATCGTCGGCGGCGGTGGCCAGCGAAACGCAGCGCCCCGGGCTCAGCGCGGAGCCGCTTGAGACACGGCCCGCAGCGATTGCACCGGCGAAGAAGTCCGAAGGTGATGCGATGAGGCTGGCGCAGCGGTTCATGAACGATCAGCGGGAGATGTGGACCAGCCCGGCGCGCGTGCGTTTTTCCGACGCCACCTGGCTGGTGCCGCTGGGAGGGCTCACGGCGGGCCTGTTCGTAACCGACCGGGATATGAGCGCGCATCCGTCGCAGAATCCGAAGACGCTCTCGCGCTACAACAGAGTTTCGAACGCGGGAGTGGCCGCGCTGATCGGCACGGCCGGCGGCATGGCGCTCTGGAGCCTCCATTCGCACAACGAGCACTGGCAAGAAACCGGCTTCCTGGCCGGCGAAGCCGCATTGAACAGCCTGGTGGCCGTGGAGACGCTGAAATATTCGCTGGGGCGCGAGCGGCCGTTTCAGGGCGGCGGCAGCGGCCGGTTTTTTCAGAGTGGCACTTCGTTTCCCTCCGGACACGCGGCGGCGGCCTGGGCCGTGGCGGGAGTGATCGCGCACGAGTATCCCGGGCCGCTGACCAAGTTTCTCGCCTACGGCCTGGCCTCCGCGGTGAGCGTTTCGCGCGTGCGCGCCCGCAAACATTTCTCCTCGGATGTGGTCATCGGAGGAATGATCGGCCAGCTGGTGGCGCAGAACATTTACCGGCGGCATCACGATCCGGAACTCGGCGGAGGGACCTGGGAGTCGCTGAGCGAGCGCTTCCGTCCCGAGGAAGGCTCATCGACAAGGAATCTTGGCTCTCCCTATGTGCCGCTCGATAGCTGGATTTACCCCGCGCTGGACCGCTTGGCCGCGCTGGGCGCGGTAGACAGCGCCTTCGCCGGACTGAGGCCCTGGACGCGGCGGGAATGCGCGCGGCTGGTGAGCGAGGCAGCCGAGCAGGTGACATTGAAAGAGACGAATGAAAAGGTGGAGGGCAGGCTCGTTCAGCATCTTGAAGCAGAGTTCCGCGACGAGTTGGAGCAAGCAGGCAGCGCGGCGCGTCCCCGCGCGCAACTCGAATCCGTGTACTCGCGCGTGACAGGGATTTCCGGGCAGCCGCTGACGAACGGCTACGATTTCAGCCAAACGATCTTCAACGACTACGGGCGGCCCTACCAGGAAGGCGTCAATTCCGTCACGGGGGCTTCGGCATGGGTGTCGCACGGTCCGTGGGTGGGTTACGTGCGCGCGGAAGTTCAGCACGCGCCTTCCGCGCCAGCGCTGCCGCAATCCACGCGCGAGTTCATCGGCCCGCGGGACGGCCTGCCGGGAACTCCGCC
>JBGPGF010000190.1:0-5765 GCA_041483755.1 Terriglobia bacterium
CATCAGGTCCAGCCAGCCGCAGCGCCGCGGACGTCCCGTCACCGCGCCGAATTCCTGGCCGCGTTCGCGAATGTCCTTCGCTTCGAGGTCGGGCATTTCCGTGGGAAACGGGCCGCTGCCAACGCGCGTGGTGTACGCCTTGGAAATATTCAGTACCGCTTTAATCCTCGTCGGCGCGACGCCCAAGCCTGTTGAAGCGCCGCCCGCGGTCGCGTTCGAGGAGGTCACGAAGGGATACGTGCCGTGATCAATGTCCAGCATGGTGCCCTGCGCGCCCTCGAAGAGCACCGACTTCCCTTTGTCGAGCGCATCGTTCAGCAGCGCGGACGCATCCGTGATGTAACCGCGAATTTTCTCGCCGAGCAGAAGCGTTTCTTCAATCACGCCGGAAAAATCCAGCGGAGCGCCGTAAGCGCCCCTGGCCAGTGTGTTTTTCTCCGCGATGACGCGCTTCGCCTTTTCGCGGAATAGCTGCGGATCGAGCAAATCGCACATGCGCAGCCCGCGCCGCGCCATCTTGTCTTCATACGCCGGACCGATTCCGCGCGAGGTCGTCCCGATCTTGTTCGTGCCGCGCGCCGCTTCGGCGGCTTTATCGAGTTCGCGATGATAGGGAAAAATCAGGTGCGCGCGGTTGCTGATGTGCAACCGCCCGGTGACGTCGTATCCGGCCTTGGCCAGCGTCTCGATCTCGCAAACCAGCGCCGCGGGGTCCACCACGACGCCCGCGCCGATCACCGCATGGCGTCCGGGCCGCAAAATGCCGCACGGAATGAGCTGCAGGATGAACTTCTTGCCGTTGAAGATTACGGTGTGGCCCGCATTGTGGCCGCCGGCACAGCGCGCAATGTAATCGAAAGATGCGGCAAGGTAATCAACGACTTTGCCCTTGCCCTCATCTCCCCATTGCGCGCCGACAACGACCACCGATTTCATGCTCTGCCTTTCGGGCCGCCCGCACCCTTCCCTGCCCGAGCGACAGCAGCAGTAGATTCTAGGAAGTTGACTACGGAGACGGCAGAAGATTTATGCTACGCGGAGTAGTTTGGGAACGCAAGCGATTGGCAGAGTGTGGTCGCCGGGCGTTAACCCGGCATCTTCCGGATCTCTCCGAACCGAAAACACGAAACCAGATGGTCGTTGACCATCCCCGTGGCTTGCATCAGCGCGTAGCAAATGGTCGTGCCGATGAAGCGGAAACCGCGCTGGCGCAGGTCTTTGCTCATGGCGTCCGATTCTTTCGTGTGCGCGGGGACCTGCCGCGGCGTGCGCCAGGCGTTCTGCTTCGGCTTGCTGCCGACGAACCGCCAGATGTACACGTCAAACGAGCCGAACTCTTCTTGTACGCGCAAAAAAGCTTGGGCATTGGCGATGGAGGCCGCAATCTTCAGCCGGTTGCGGATGATGCCGGGATCGGCGAGGAGCGAGCGAATTTTACGCTTGTCGTACCGCGCCACGTTCTCCGGATCAAACCCGTCAAAAACCTCGCGGTAGCGTTCGCGCTTGCGCAGAACCGTGTCCCAACTCAGTCCCGCCTGCGCGCCTTCGAGGATCAAAAACTCAAAGAGTTTCCAGTCGTCGTGCATGGGCACACCCCATTCCGCGTCGTGATACGGAATGTTGATGGCGTTCTTCGCCCAGTGGCAGCGAACCACACGCGTTTCAAGGCTGTTCAAGGATCACCGCTGCGTGACCGCAACCCAGCGCCGCGCGCGCGCGCTGGCGGCGATGGCTTCGCACCAGACCAGCGCGTCGTGCCCCTTCTCGAACGTCGGAAACTTGCGTGGCGCATTGAGGTTTCCCGCGGCAACGAAAGAGTAAAACTCGTCGAAAAACCGCACGAACGTATCCGGATAGCCTTCGGCGTGGCCGCCGGGATAAGCCGCAAATCCGCGTGCCTCCGGACTGAGTAGCGCCGGGTCCTTGATCAGCTCGCGATTGGCTTCGTTGCGGTGGCCGAGCCACAACACGTTGGGCTGCTCGCCGTTCCAGGCCAGTGAGCCTTCCGAACCGTCCACCTCAAACCACACCCGGTTCTTGCGCCCCGCGCTCATCTGCGAAACGGTCACGACGCCGCGCAGGTTGTCCTCGAAGTGCAGGAGAATAGACGCGTAGTCGTCGGTGGTGATGCGGACTTCGTCGAACGCAGCGTCCTTGCGCACCTGAAACGTCTCGACCCTTCCGCGCGGGCGCTGCCGCGTGGGAAGGACAGTAGCCACGTCTGCACAAAGCTCCGTCAATTTTTTCCCGGTGATCCAAGTAACCAGGTCCAGCCAGTGCGTACCGATATCGGCCACGGTCCGCATGGGGCCGCCGAATTGCGGCTCGATCCGCCAGTTCCAGTCCGAGGGATATAGCAGCCAGTCCTGCAAATAGGAGCCGTGGACCAGCCGCGGCTCGCCAATCGCTCCGCGCTGCAACAGGGCGCGCGCCTCCTGGCATAGCGGGTAGTAGCGCAGATTGTACGCGACCGCACCGGCACGCCCCTCGCGGCGCGCCAGCTCCACAAGCGAAGATGTTTCCTGCGTGCTCGTGGCCAGCGGCTTTTCGCACACCACGTGTTTCTTGGCCTTGAGCGCCGCCTCCGCTTCCGCGAAATGCAAATAGTTGGGCGTACAGATGTGCACAGCTTCGACGGCAGCGTCGCCGCACAATTCTTCGAGCGAAGCATAGCCACGAACGATGCCGATGCTCTTACAAGCTTCCTGCGTCCTGTCGGGTGAACTACCGAGAATGCCCGCGATTGAAATCCCCAGACGCCGCAGCGCCTCGATGTGCGCCCGGCCCACAAATCCCACCCCGATCACCGCAACGCGCACAAGCTTCACCTTTCGTGGCTTTCAGAAGCGCAAAAGGCCGGTCGCCGGCGGTGCGGGAGCGGCAGGATGGAATCCACCGCAAGAATTACGCGAGGTGCCGGTCGAGCACTTTGGTGATTTGATCCTTCGGCACCGCGCCGACAATCTGGTCCACCACCTGTCCGTTCTTGAAGAGCAGCAGCGTGGGAATGCCGCGAATATTGAAGCGGCCGGCCGAATTCATGGCCTCATCCACGTTGAGTTTTGTCACTTTCACTTTGCCCGCATAATCGTGCGCGACCTCGGCCACTGTGGGCGCGAGTTGGTGGCACGGGCGGCACCATTCCGCCCAGAAATCCACGATCACCGGCTGCGTATTGCTCGCCGTAATCACCTCGGCCTCGAAATTTCCATCGTTCACCGCTTGAATGTTTTCCGCCATGTCCTCTTCTCTCTATGGGTTGCGCGGGGCGCGAACCATTGTCCCACTTCAATTAGATGTTGCAACCGGATTTTGGTTTCGGATGGTTTGCCCTGGGCCCCGAACGGTGCGCGCCGCCTTGTAGAGCCTGGCATACTCGGCCGAGGAAGCCTTCCACGAAAAATCCTTGGCCATGCCGTTGAGCTGGATGCGCCGCCAGATGCGCTCATCCGCAAAGTAATGCAGCGCCTGGCGAATCGCGTCCATCATCGCCTCGCCCGAGTACGCCGCAAATTTGAACCCCGTGCCCGTGCCGTGCTGTAAATCGAACGATTCGATGGTGTCGTCGAGCCCGCCCGTCGCGCGGACCACTGGCACGGTGCCATAGCGCAGGCTGTAAATCTGATTCAGGCCGCAGGGCTCGTACCGCGACGGCATAAGGAAAATGTCCGCGCCAGCTTCGATCTTGTGCGCGAGGACTTCGTCGTAGGCGATCTTCAGGCCCACCCTGCCGCGGAACTTGGCGGCGATGTCGCGGAAGAGCTTCTCGTATTTCGCGTCGCCGGTGCCGAGCACGGCCAGCGCCACATCTTCCTTCATCAATTCCCCGGCCTTTTCCACGACCAGGTCGAAGCCCTTTTGATCCGCAAGGCGCGAGACAATCCCAATCAGCGGCCGCTCCAGGTTTTCTGGCGCCAGCCCGAAAAGTTGCAGCAGCTCTTGCTTGCAGACTCGCTTGCCACTCATTTCTTTCGCGGAATACTTCACCGCGATCTTGGTATCCACTTCGGGACTCCAGAGGGAATAGTCCACGCCATTGAGAATACCGCGCAGCCGGTCGGCGCGCCCGCGCACCACGCCGTCCAGCCCGAAGCCGTACTCCGGAG
The DNA here is from genome assembly GCA_041483755.1 of Terriglobia bacterium. Taxonomy (GTDB): domain Bacteria; phylum Acidobacteriota; class Terriglobia; order Acidiferrales; family UBA7541; genus Acidiferrum. Next base: position 4,107 of record JBGPGF010000190.1, read on the forward strand.
TCTGTATTTCTTCGGCGTACTTGGGACTCACCGTCGTCAGATAGTCCGAATAGACGATCCCGGCTTTCAGGAGATTCACTTTGCCGAAAAACTCGATGCCCCCAGGATGAAACAGGTCGGCAGGTATCCCGGCCGTCTTCATCACGTCCTTGCCGAAAACGCCCTGATAGCCCAAGTTGTGAATCGTGAGGACGACGGGGAGTTTGCCGGCGACGGGATCGTGCGCGTATTGCGAGCGCAGGAGAACGGGTACGAGCGCGGTCTGCCAATCGTGGCAGTGGAGAATCTCCGCGGGCCAGATGTGTTTGGCGATTTCAATGGCCGCGCGGCAAAGCTCGCCGTACCGCTCCGCATTATCCGGGTAGTCCTTGCCAGGATCGCCGTAGATTTGCGCACGGTCGAAATACTCTGGATCGTCCACGAAGAAGTAGCGCACGCCGCTGAGCGAAACGCCGTCGGCAATGGCCGGAAAGCGCAGACGCTCGCCGACGGGAATCGTCAGGCTGGGCAGGACGATCTCGGTGGCCTTCGTGCCGCGATAGCGCGGGAGGACGACTGCCACCTCGTGGCCCAGGGCAACCAGGGCCTTTGGCAGCGCCTCGACCACGTCGGCGAGTCCGCCGGTCTTGGAGTACGGCAAGCCCTCGGATGCCACAAAGAGAATTCTCATGAAGGAGCCTGGAAACTCTCACGGTAGCGAACACCCGCGGCTCCGTCAAGCCGCGGTGCTACGGCCTTTCCCAATTCCCGGAATCCGCCGAGCGGAAGATGGCCTCAATCACCGCCATATTCTGAATGGCATTCTCCAGCGGCACTGCAACTTCCGTATTCTCCCGAATCGCCCGTGAAAACGCTTCGCCCTGAATCCGATACTGGTCACACGTCGGAAACGCTTCGACCGTCACTCCGCTTCCAAAGAAATCGCGGCCGTCGTCAACGAAGATGCGGCACGGCCGGTCGTTCGGTGCGTTGAACGGGATTTCGATCTCGATGCGCCCGCTGGTCCCAAAGAACTGCATCCGTTGGTACGGCACCAGCTGCGTGCCGCAAGTAAACACAGCCTGCCCCGAAGGAAAATCGAGGATGGCCGACGACAGCCGGTCCGTTTTCATCTCTGGATCGCGTTCCACAAGCCCCACAACCCGCTTCGGCTCTTCCCCAAAGATGAAGCGCGATGTCGTGATGGGGTAGCATCCGATGTCCATCAATCCGCCTCCGCCCCATTCGGCCACATTGCGAATGTTCGCCGCGTCGCGGTTGAAATAGCTGAAAACTCCCACAATCGAACGCAATGGCCCGATCTTGCCCGCGGCGATCAGCTCGCGCGTGCGCAGCCACTGTGGATGCGTGCGCACCATGAACGCTTCGCCGATCTTCACGCCTGTGCGGTCGCGCGCTGCAATGAGTGTCCGCGCTTCCGCCACCGTCATGCTCAGTGGCTTTTCGCACAGCACGTGCTTCCCCGCTTCCGCCGCCTTCACGGACCACGGCACGTGCAGGTGGTTCGGCAGCGGGTTGTAAACCGCTTCGATGTCCGGATCGGCCAGCAACTCTTCATACGAGCCGTAGGCCTTTGGAATCCTCAGCGATCGCGCCGCGTCTTCCGCTTTGCGCTTCTCCCGCGAGGCAATCGCCGTCACCTCGCTCCACTCGCCTTGC
>JBGPGF010000191.1:0-5719 GCA_041483755.1 Terriglobia bacterium
CCACAAACGGCCTTCCCGCCCAGCATTCCTCGTTCGCGTGGAAGACTCGTCGTGGTGCGGCAGTCGGCAAGTCGCTGTCCGCCGCGCCCGCATCCGCACTCTTGCTCGCGTCCGCTTTGACAAACGGTCCGGTGCCGAGGAGCCCGCCACCCGGCGGAACGCGGAAGATGAAGTTCGGCCCCGACGCCAGCTCTTCGAGAAGTTCCGGCATGGGCTCCGCCGACTGGATCACCACCGAATTTTCTATGACCGCCATCTGCCGAGAGGCCGGCAACAACGTTCGCAGCGCCATCGCAGCATCGCGCGCCGTCATCGGCGTGCCGTCGGAGAACTTCACGCCGCCGCGTATCGTGAATTGCCAGCGCTTGAATTCCGCATCGTGCGTCCACGCGGCCGCCAGTTGCCGCTGGAACCGCCCGTAATCGTCCAGCATCACCAAACGGTCGAAAACTAGTCCCGCGAGTTTCGCTCCTTCCGCGAACTCCTCCGTCCCCGGCTTCCATTCCCGCGGGTCGAGCGAAACCTTCGCCGTCAACAACTCCACGCGCAGCGTCCCGCCGTACTTCGGCCCCCGCGCCGCCGCGCCTAATTGCGCTACTGCAAGGAGCAGCACACCAATCAGAAGCGGCCTAATTCCCGCACGCCAATGTGATTCGATACACTTCATAATTCCCCGTAGAGAGATTAAAAACCACCGCTGCCGCCGCCCGGAATCCCTCCTCGGCAGATAGCGATACCACAGGTCCGGCCACGTCGAGTTCGGATATTGACGGCGAAGCCTTTTCCAGTGAAGGATTCCGCAGTACAAGCTGATCGGTCTCCGTCCAGTCGCCCGCACCACTTTTCAGCCACCATACTCGCCGGTCGCACGCCGAGCCCAGAAGAACTCCTTCCCCGGGCGAGGCGTTTTCTGCACGACAGGCGAGTTTTGATTTCTCTGCAAATGCGGTCTCGCATACCTGCCCCGGAAGGACCACTCTTACCGAGTCGCTGTGTTGCTCCGGAATAATCCCGCCCCGCGCGCCACGCAGGCGCACCTCCCCGCCCGGCAAAGTACGCACATCGCGCAGAATCCATTGATCCTTTTCAAAACGGTAGAGCGTGATCGCATCCTGCTTCAAGACGAGCATTGCGTCGCGCTGGCCGGAAGTGCTGGTCTTCTCTGCCGCGCCCAGAATGGGTTCGGGCTGCCTCCAAATCAGCTCCTGCTGCAGGATCAGGCTGGCCGCGCGAAGCGAGTCGGCGGCCAGAGCGGAACGCGAAAGCGTGACGATGCACGCACGTTCTCCATCCGCGGCAGGAACGCTTGCGGTGAACACGAAGTGTGCTGGCGTAAGTGCAAAGGCAACGCGCACCTGAACATTCGGATCGGTCCTTGTGACAGTGCCGCGTATCTCAAGTTCATCCATAAAAGCCTGTTGGAACGCCTCCCACTGCCCGTCGGGGAGTCCGGCATTGTTGGTCCATAAAAATGTGACCGCGGCAGTGCGCGGCGTTACGGTTGCTACCTTGCGGGCGAGCGCCTGCGCGGCGTCTTCCAAGACGCCAGCTTGCGCTCTGGGAAACAGGAAGAAAAATGCTACGGTCGGAAAGAAAAGAAAACGGCGGTAGCGCAAAACACGGAGCGAACGCGGCAAGAAGCTATTTTGCTTGGCGAACACGGGATGCGCGCAGATGATAGCACACTGTTTGCGGCCTGCCGGAGGGCCTTCGCCGAGTCTGAAGCTGAGACCTTTCGCCGCCCGGCGGAGGAGGGACAGGTTTAGGCGGTTGCTACGCGGGATAGAAAATGCGGCAGCACGGAACCGCTTATCGCGGCCTAAGGATCGGTCCCCCGACGGGAATGGCGGCACGTCCCCAAGTTGCGTTGGTCACCTCCGCGAACGATAAATACAGCGCCAGGCTACCGCAGAGAATGCCATCCCAGCCTCCCAGCTTGTGCCAAGCCGCACCCATTCCCAGGTCGCCGCCCGCCAGCAGAAAGAAGGCAATCCAAAGTGTGAGGAACACGAGCCAAAGAGTCGCGTTCAGCCGGAAGGTCGGAATCCACATGAAGAACGTGAAAACGCCCCACATGAGAAGCGTGATACCGACGCCCGTAGGATGAGGCGGCTTGATCCATCCAGCACCAGCCGTCCAAAGCAGCAGTGCATACCACCACCAAAACGTGCCGTAGGAGATGAAAGCAACCGTTCCGAATGTATTTCCGTTACGGTATTCCATGATTCCCGCGATGATTTGGGCTACTCCGCCGTAAGCGAAGGCCAGCGGAATTACCGCGCTGGCAGCTTCGGCGGGGAACAACCCCGCGTTCATGCAACTCAATACGACCGTCGTGAGTCCGAATCCAGCCAGTCCCAGCGGGCCAGGATTCGCAACTTGACCATCCGCCATATGTCCTCCTCTGAAGTTACAATTGCCCAGCCGGCCCACGGTTTATGCGCGAAAAGAAAGTAGATGACCACGGGATCGAGTTCTCACGCCCCCACACTCTTGAACTGTTCGCAGGGCATTGATCCGCGCTTGTTGCAGTGGCGTTTTATACGAAGGCTGTTTGAGAGTCAAGCCTTCCGCTCGCCTGGCCGCTACAATGCGGGACGCGTTCGGCGAATGTGCTAGAATTTCGCCGGGTTCTGAATCGCACGAGAGCAAGGGAATCACAGTGAAAATCAGCCGGGAAGACGTGTTGCGGGTGGCGGAGCTGGCCTACCTGGACCTGAGCGAGGCGGAGATTGCCACCTACCTCGCGCAACTCGATTCCATCCTCGAATACGCCGGAAAACTGAACGAGCTGGACACGACGAACGTCGCGCCGATGGCGCAAGTGCTGGAGCGCGAACAGGCGGTGGACGCGACGCTGCGTGAGGACGTCGTGCACCCGGCGAACGTGGCCGAGCACGTCCTGAAATACGCGCCGGACCCGGAGCCGCCCTATTTTCGCGTCCCCAAGGTGATCGAGAAGTGACGAACTGGACGATTGACGGGGTGCGGGAAGCACTCACTGCGAAGAAGATCTCCGCGCGGGAGCTGACGGCGGAGTTTTACAAGCGTATCGAAGCGCGCAACCCGGAACTAAACGCCTTCCTCACGCTCTGCCCGGACCGGGCGCGGACCGGCGCGGAACGCGTGGACGCGCTGGTGGCCGCAGGGAAACCGCTGCCGCCGCTGGCGGGAGTGCCGATGGCCGTGAAGGATGTGATCAGCACGCGCGGCGTGCGCACCACCTGCGGATCGAAAATCCTCGAGAACTACGTTCCCGCCTACGATGCGACGGCGGTCGAGCGGCTGGAAGCCGCCGGGGCGGTCATTCTGGGCAAGGCGAACTGCGATGAGTTCGCCATGGGCAGCTCCAACGAAAATTCCGCTTACGGCGTCGTGCGCAACCCGGTGGATACCGAGCGCGTGCCGGGGGGATCGAGCGGCGGATCCGCCGCCGCGGTCGCTGCGGGGCTTGCCGTGGCTGCTCTGGGCACGGATACAGGTGGATCCATCCGCCAGCCCGGCTCGTTCTGCGGCATTCCGGCAATGATGGGCAGCTATGGGCGCGTTTCGCGCTACGGACTGATCGCATTTGCTTCGTCGCTGGACCGCATCGGGCCGTTCGCCACGAACGTGCGTGACCTGGCCACGGTGTTTGGAGTGATTGCCGGGCGCGACCCCCGGGACTCCACTTCTGTCACGACGCCGGTGCCGGATTATTGCGCCGAAGCGCAAAAGCCGGTCAAGGGGCTGCGCCTGGGCATCCCCAAGGAATACTTCGCGCCGGGAATGGACGCCGGGGTACGCCAGAAGATCGAGGCGGGGATCGAAGTCTTCCGAAAGCTCGGCTGCGAACTGATTGAAGTGCGCATGCCACACACGGATTACGCAATTGCGACGTACTACATCATCGCCACTGCAGAGGCGAGTTCCAATCTGGCACGCTATGACGGCGTCCGCTTCGGCCTGCGCGTGGACGGCGATTCCCTGATCAGCATGTACCGGAAGACGCGTGGGGCGGGATTCGGCGCGGAGGTGAAGCGGCGGATCATGCTCGGGACCTACGTCCTTTCCGCGGGCTACTACGACGCCTACTACCTCAAAGGCCAGAAGGTGCGCTCGCTCATCGCGCAGGATTTCCGCGACGCATTTCAGAAAGTGGATGCCTTGCTGACGCCTACATCGCCGATTCCTCCCTTCCGGCTGGGGGAGAAGACCGACGACCCCCTCCAGATGTATCTCGCTGATATTTATACGGTTACGGGATCGCTCGCGGGCGTGCCGGGTATCTCTGTGCCCTGCGGAAAGATTGCCGGCAAGCTCCCCGTCGGGCTGCAGATTTTCGGCCCGGCATTCGGCGAGGCCCGCACCCTGCAATTAGCGCAAGCCTTCGAACAAGCAGGCGGCGCGGACCTCTGATCTCTTTTCCCGGGCGATTTCTCCGAATGCCGGAATTCGAACTCATGATGGTAAAACTAGCCGCGGCGCGTGCCGGGCTGTTCCTCGCTGCCGATGCAGTGCCCGTCTTGCATTGGCAGGCGCGCCCGCACGAGCGGTCGTGGTCCGCCGCGGAGGTGCTCGCGCATTTAACGATGGTCGAGCGCGCCACCACGGCCAGCGCCGGCCGCATCATCCGGCATCCGCCCAAGCCAGCGCGCTGGTCTTGGCGCCTGCCACTGGCACTGGTTTCCCTCCGTGTCGTTCGGCAAAAGACTCCCATTCCGCTGGATCTCGCGCTCATCGGGCAGAAGGAAGAAATGCTGGCAGGGCTGCGCGAAACGCGTGCGCGAACGCTGGCGTTTCTGGACGAAACGCGTGCGCGGGACCTGCGCGCGTTCCGCTGGCGACATCCGATTATCGGCTTCCTGAACTTCTATGAATGGTTCCACTTCCTGGCGCATCACGAGGTTCGCCACACGAAACAAATCCGAGCGATTTCAGACGTCCTCCCGAATCCTGTAGAGGAATTGCAAAAGTAGGACGTTTTTTCCCTAATGAAACGTTCTCGCAATATTTCGCGCTATCCTTGGAAACCGCATCCAAACCTAGTAACGCCTTGTTTGCACAGGCTTTGGGTGGAAAGTACTAGCCCTGGGGTTTTGGCACAGAGAACGGAACTACTATTGCTCAGCATTTGATGCAGCCTGTAAGGTGCTCATAGCATCTAACGTGTTGGGAGTAGATAGGCGGCGGGGAGATTGCGAGGCAGGCCATGGTAACGGTCAAGTCTAGCCAGAAGATATTCACGGACGCAGAGGTGGCCAACCTGACGGGTATTTGCGTCGACCACCTGCACAATTTTGCACGCAGCCGCCACCTGGGATTCATCGCGCGCGCCGCGGAAGCCGCCGGCAAGCAGGCAGATCAGTGGCTGTTTACGCTGTCTGACCTGATGGTGCTCGTAACGCTCTTCCCGCGCTGCGAACACTAAACCCCGGCAGACATTTCAGAATCGAGACGGGCTCCCCGGCGCCGGGGAGCCCGTTCTGTTTTCCTGCGGCGATAATAGAGGCGCGCCCCGCCCGATGCCCTAAACCCCTGCCCTAATCCTGAATCTTGCCGTTCACCTCCGCCCAGGCCCGGTCAATCATCGGCTGGTTGCCCCCCTGAAAACCGGGAAAATCGGCGGCATGGGAGCTCAGGTCGAGTGTCTTCTTCGTGTCCTCCAGGCTCAAGCCCTTAGCGGATGCTGCCTGCACACCAGAAACGACATCCTTCATGTAGGAAATCAGCTTTCCGA
>JBGPGF010000192.1:0-5716 GCA_041483755.1 Terriglobia bacterium
CTCAGACGTTCTCTCTTTTTACGCCGCTGCCGATGCCTATGCCAGCCCGACGCAGGAGGATTCGTTTGGCTTGCCCGTCGCCGAAGCGATGGCCTGCGGCCTGCCGGTGATCACATCGTCGTCCGCGGGCGTTGCCGAGCTGATTCAGGATGGAGTGGACGGCTTCATTCTGCGGGAGCCGTCTGACGCGCGCGCACTTGCGGAAATGCTGCAACAGCTATTCACCGATGCAGAGTTGCGGCAGCGCATGGGCGCAAACGCCGCGCAGACGGCGCTTCCATGGACATGGAACCAAAACGCCGCTGAAACGTGGCAGTTTCTGAAAGACGCACTGGCACGGAAGCGAAGTTTTCCGCCCGCGAGGAGTAAGACCTAACGCGAGGCGTCGTCTCCTGCGGCGCTGCGCCGCCGCGATTGGACGCCGCGGCGCGTCGCTTCGAGCGTGAAGGTAAGCGACTCGCGCGGGATGCTGGAGACAAACGGGCCGATGAGCCAACCCAGACCCGTGGGAACGGTGCGCGTGAGCGAAACGGATTCGCTTTGAAGGTACGTACCGCCGTCGCGTTCTTCCATCCGCCACCACGTTTCCATTTTCCAGAGATATCCGTCATCGTTGCCGACCGGTTTTTCGCGCTCGCTTGTTTTTCCGGCGTCTTCCACCTGCGCGATGCGGATGGCGGAGCTGCGGCTGTGCGCGCGCGTGGCGGAATCCCGCATGTAGAAAATGTCGTGCTCGGTATCGAGCACGACGGTGACGACTTTGTGGCGACGGAAACGGAGAAAAACCCGGAAGTGATTGGCGTCGTGCGATTCCATCCGCGAGCGCTCCACGTCGGGAGCGTAGTACTGCGCGTGGTGATCGTAATCCTGGAGGAGCGCGAGCGCTTCGCCGAGCGTCGCTCCGGGAATAAAAACCGCCCCCACCCAGTGATGGATCATGCCGTCCGGACAGGCAATAGCTTGGCCGGCGTCGAGCGTTTCGAGGCGCTGCATCTTCACCGCGCCGCGCGCCAGCTCGGCATGCGCGGCCGTGCGTTCGTTCTCCGGCAGGGCTTCAATCCATAGAAATGCCGAGCCGCGGCGCAGCTCGTCGTCGTTGCGCGCCTCGGTCAATCTCACATACCGGTTAAAGGCGGCGAGAGTCTGGCTCTCCAGTTTCGAAGGCGCCGGGGCTGGACCAGCAGCTGCCGCACGCGGCACGAGCAGAGCGACGCTGAAGAATAGCAGACCCAGCGCGCCGCGAAACACGCGCATGCCATTCCCGGGCGACACCTGTCGTCCCAGCGCGCCATCCGACATTTGTTCCCCCACCTCGCATCCCCTGTAATTGCAGCGAGATGATACTCCCTGCTGCAATTCTCATTTGTGGAAGGTGCACGCCGGCTTCCGAGGAATGCCGTCTTTTCAATGATTAGCAGTGGGGGAAAGGGAACTGTGGCGGAAGTGAAGATTCTGGCGGGTTGGGTAGCTCGCACACGGCTCCTCGCGGAGCCGCTGTCCCCGCGCGGCCCCCAACCCGTTCCTATGAGATTAGCGGTGGCTGTTGGGGCGCTCAATGGGCCGCAGGAGTCAATTCCGCGGTACCGGGGTACTAGGAGACTCGTTCCTGTATCTTGTTTAAAATCAATGCGTTCAATGGGAGTCGGAAGATGTTTTCCCCTTCCGCGGGACCTACGGTGAAGCTCACAATCAGATTCCCCCCGGAACTGGCACACGCACGCCGGCGGACGCACCCTGGCGGGCGAACATCCGCCTAGAGTTCCTAGGTCGCAGATTATGAGTTCTGAAGACGCGTCGGCCGCCGGAGGGAACCACGAGAAGCAATCCTCTTCTGATGAAAGTCTTGTGGCGAATTGCGCCGTCTTCGCTCAATCCGATGACGCGAGCAACGCACTGAGCCATTGGCGAAACTCTTTGTTCAAGAGGAGGTGCTGGAAGGAATCGTCCACGCGCGGATCGGGGAATCGTTCCCCCGGGATCATGTTGTTGCGATACTGAAAGGCGAGTTTGAGGAATGATTTCGTGTCATCCTCGTCGCCCCTTCCCGCCGCGGTACACGCCAGGTTGTAGTAGAACATGGGAAACTCAGGGTCCTTCGACAGGCCGTACTCGAAAATCTCCTTCGCGCGCGTCAGGTTGCCGGTGATGCCGTAGGACATTCCGAGATTGTCCACGAGCACGCGCCAGAGGTTCTTGTCGAGTGTCGGTGTGATCTTCTCGATTTCGAGCGCTTTCTGATAGGGTCCGATCGCCTCACGGTACTGATGGGCCAGGTAAAAACGGCTGCCCTCGCGGAAGAGTTCCATGCTGTTGCCCACCGGTACCGGCCCCGTGACCGGTTCCTTTGGCGGAAACTGGACGGAATCCAGAATGGCTTCGAACAACGGCTGGTCCGCCGCCTTGAAAAACAATTTCGAGAGATGCAGGTCCACGAAGACGCCGTCATTTGCGAAGCAGGCAAAGAGGTTTCGCTGGTTCAACGGCATGCCGTCCACCTCGGCCACGGTGTACTCCAGGACTTGCATGCCGGCCTTTTCGCGGAAGGCCACGCCCTTCAGCGAGAGCGAGGCAAATTTTTTCACGCGCGCTTCCAGCCCTTGCTTGCAGTTCATCGTCCCGCCAGTCGCCTTCTCCGCTTCCAGATAAGCGGACAGCACCACGTGAGTCTTCTTATTCTCCGCCAGGAAATAGCGGCGGCCATCTGGCTGAATCTCATTGGTCTGCAAGATGAAGCCCGGGGCATCCAGCTCGAGCGCCCAGGGCTTTCCCGGGAGCCATGCCTGGAACTTGGCTGAACCTGAGTCCTGCGCAACGGCGCCATCCGCCAGGAAAAGCAGCACGAAGAATACCCTTGCCAGACGCGCCTTCATGGATCCCCTCCGCGGTACGGGATGGCCCTTCTTAGAAGACGTTACCCGTTGATCGAAGAGCGCGGGATTTTCTCGGAAAGGCTGATGGTGAAGGGATCAACAGAGACGGATCCCGGAGACCGTCGCTAGTTCTTGTCGTTCCCGGTGTTTTTGTTGTGGTCCTGGTCCTTGATCTTCTTTCCGCTCTGAGCCCACTGCCGGTCCAGGGAGGCGCGGGTAAACAGATCATCGGAGAGATTCGGATTGTATTCGCAAGACTCGTAGAAAGCCTGAAAGACGCGGCGGCCGTCGCGCTGGCGCTCGACCTGCATCGGCTGCTGGATGCCGTCGAGCAGGTGGAAGTTGGCGTAAATGGTCACCTCTTCGGTGGTCACGCGGTTGGTCTCGTCGCGCGTGGAAACCGCACTGCGAAGAGGCAGATGCGTTTTCTTGGCCATCGCCAGGCGGATCGTGCGCTGATCGGCGTCCTCAATCACAACCCAATCCACCTCTTTCAAGTCCTCCAGGCCGCTGCCGCCGTATCGGAAAATCAATCCCTTCTCATCGAGGCGCAATCGCAGCAGATTGTCCATATCCCGCCGCACCTGTTCCTTAAAATCCGTGATGAAGCCGGAGGGCATTTCGGATACCCCGCCCTTGTCGAGGCTCCAACCCTGGTCGCCGGCATGTACTTGGACGAATCTGTCCCCTTTCACGGGGAGGCCGCCCATGAGCAGGGTGAGCGCTCTTATGTTGCCTTTGAAGTCATACTCTGTGCGATTCTTATCCGGATAGCGCCAGAAATCCTTGAATCGGAAGGGGTCGGACGAATTACCGTTGCGGTCGAAGTTCGCGACGCGGCCCGTGCAAAGGCTCTCGCGAACGTGCAGGTAGGCTGGGCCGCCGAGCGCCTGGATGAGCTGCTGGAGGAGCTGCTTGGCCTTCGCCTCGCTGGCCTCCGGCATCATCGTCTCGGGGTTTTGCGCGCGTGCGCGCTGCGGTCCGCTTACAGCCGCAAGAAACGCCAGCACCGCCGCAACTGCTAGGGTCTTCAGCCGCACAGGACGGATCCTCCGTTTACATTGATGACTTCTCCGGTCATGAAGTTGGCCAGGTCGGAAGCGAGAAACAGGATCGGTCCGGCGGCCTCTTCCGGTGTGCCCACGCGGCCCATTGGAATCCCAGAGGTCACCGCCTTCGCTCCGGCCTTGGTGCTCATAACCGGCGTGCACATGTCCGTTCCCACCCATCCGGGAGCGACGCAATTCACCAGGATGTTGTGCCGCGCCAGCTCGGTCGAAAGACCCTTCACCAGGCTGATGATGGCGCCCTTCGACGCGCCGTAATGCGTATGCAACGATTCCCCGCGCTGGCCCGCGGTCGAGCTAATGGCGATAATTTTTCCCGATTTCTGCGCGATCATCTGCGGCACGGCGTAGTGAATGACCGCATAGACGCCCTTCGCATTCACGCGCAGCATCTCGTCCCATTGCGCTTCGGTCATATTTTCGATGGGCATGTCCTCGGCGTTCCAGATGCCCGCGTTGGCCACCAGGATGTCCAGGCGGCCCAGCCGCGCGACGCACTGCGCCACCAGTTTTTTGTTGTCCGCCATGCGGCCGCAATCGGCCTTGAAACCCTCCACACGCGTGCCGTGCTTCCGCGCTTCTTGTTCCACCTGCTGGGCAGCCTCCTTGTTGCGGTGGTAGTTGAAGACCACGTCCGCGCCCGCCTGCGCAAACATCTTCACCGTGGCCGCGCCGATCCCGCGCGATCCCCCGGTGATCAGTGCCGCCTTGCCCGCCAATGAAATCATTCTTCCCCCAGGTAATGTGCTGCTTTACGGATGGAACTTGGATGGTTTTGCCGGCCCGGCGGAAGTTCAGGAACCGCCGGGCTACGCCTTCGATGTTACGGCCGTGCGCGCGGCGGCCACAAAATCCGCAAAGAGTTCTTCCGAAAAGCGGTCGCCGATCATCCGTTCGGGATGCCACTGCACGCCGACAATCCAGTTCGCGTCGCTAGTCCACTCGACCGCCTCGGCGACGCCATCGGTGGCGTGCGCGGTGACGCGGAGGTTCCGCCCGGACTTATCAATGGCCTGGTGATGCGAGCTATTGACCACCACGTCGGGGCCGCCCGCGAGCGCGGCCAGGCGGCTTCCCGGGGCAATCCCGATGCCGTGCCGGGGGTCCTCTTTTTTCTTAGACTGGGCCCCGGCCGGATTTCCGGCGGACGCCTGGATGTCCCTCTTGTGGTGCGCGATTTGTGTCGCCGTCTCCCGGCGCACGTCCTGGACCAGCGTTCCCCCCAAGTGGACATTGAGTAGCTGGCAACCGAAGCAGATGGCGAGGACGGGCTTCTTCTCCCCAATGGCGTGATCGAGAATCGCGCGGTCCGTCCGTTCGCGAAGCGCATCCGGCGGGTTGGACACGCCCTTGTCCGGAGCGCCGTACTTGGCGGGCTCGATGTCCGCGCCGCTGCCGGGCAGGACGAAGGCATCCAGCGTAGGCAAAAGCACTTGCAGCTCTTCCGGATGCGTCAGGGAGAGCACCACCGCTTCGGCGCCGGCCTTCTCCACGGCGCGGAAGTAGTCCTCAAGCTCCTTGCGGCTCGCTTTGGATTCATCCTGGCTGGTCCGCCAAGGGATGCCGACACGTGGCCGGGCTTGGTTTTCGACGCTCATGGGACCCCAAATCGTAGCATCCGGCCTCGAACCCGGCAACCTGGCGCTGCCCGGCCGCACATGGTCACTTCTTCTTGCGTGGGTCGGGGTGGTCGAGGACGCTTTTCGTCTGCGCGGCGCGGAATTTCCGGAGGGACTCGCGAATTTCGGGATGCTTCGCACCGAGGATGGCGGCGGCGAG
>JBGPGF010000193.1:0-5682 GCA_041483755.1 Terriglobia bacterium
AGGAGCAGGCCCCATTGGCCGAACAGGGTTTCCCAGTCGTGTTCGCCGGAGCCGACCAAAGGCAGAGCGCCCGCGCGCGCGTCGGCCATGTACGTGCCGATGTACAGGAAATTCTCGAAAAACCAGAAGCCGCAAAAAGCAACGCCCGCCGTTTCGCGTTGCCACCAGAAATACAGCGCGCACAGAAACGGCACGAGCAGTTCGCCGAGCGTCCCGCCCAGAATCATGATGGTGTGGCCAAACCAACTGAAGAAAAAATGGCCGCCTTCGTGAATGATGAGGTTTGCGTAGTCGAGAAAAAGAAAACCGCTGCGCTCGGAAGCAGCGTAGAGAAGAAACAGCGCGTAGAAAACCAGCCAGGCGATTCCCGCGCCGAGGGAGACGCGCCTCCATTCGCCGAGATGCAATTCGGGGAAATCCACGGTGGCAGCGTAGCAGACGGCGGCGACAAACAGCTAAGAAGCGGAGGCTTGTGCCTGGCCGGGACGTATGGCGGCCAGCGCTTCCTGGGCCGCGCCCAGCAGAGGCGCCGATTCGTTCATCACCACGCAAACCGGGATGTTCGAGAGCAGAGTCTCGAACTTCCATTTGTCCACGAAGTTGCGAAGGAACGTGCCGTCTTTGATCTTCTCGATGATTTTGTGGGCGATGCCGCCGGCAATGTAGACGCCGCCGAGCGCGAGCACTTTCAAGGCGAGATTGCCCGCCTCGGAGCCGTAAATCGCGGTCCACAGCTCGAGTGTTTCCGCGCAAGTGGGGCAAGACTTCTCCAGACCGCGCCGCGTGATTTCCGGGGCCGGGTCGGCATCGGGATCATCAAAGGAGGCATGACGCACCGCCGGTGCCAAAAATTCGTGGAGCGTGCGAAAGCCCCTCCCGGAAAGAATCATTTCCCAGCTTACCTGCTGTGGATTGCGGCGCCTCATGAAGCGCAGGAGTTCGATCTGCTGCTCCGTGTGCGGCGCGAAATCGGCATGGCCGCCCTCGGAAGGCGACACGCGATAACGCATGCCGTCCCACACCAGAAATCCTTCGCCCAGTCCCGTGCCCGCGGCAATCAGCGCGCGCGTGCCGCCGGGTTCGGGCTTGCCCGGATTGAGCACCAACAAATCCTGGAGCGGAAGATGCGCGATGCTGCTCGCAGTGGCGGCCAAATCGTTCATGAGAACGACGCGGGGAATATGGAACTGCGTGGCGAGTCTTTTGGCATCCACGATCCACGGGAGGTTCGTGGCCTGAACCTTGTCTTGAACGACCGGCCCGGCCACGCCAAAACCAGCGGCTGCGATGCCATCCCCGGTACGAGTCGTAGCCGCTTCACGCAGGAAATCCGCCACCAGCAGATTGAACTCGGCGTAACTCTTGCTCGGGTAGCGCTTCTGAAAAACCGGAGTCAGGCGTCCGCCCTGCTCGGTAAAAAGCGCGAGGTTGCACTTCGTGCCGCCGACATCGCCGCCGAGGATCACTTTGTTTGCCTCCCAGGGAAGGGGAATTCATCGCGAAGCAGACACTATATCAGGGTTCGTGCCAGCGATTCCCATCGCGATCGAGCAGCGCATCGGACTCGCGCGGCCCCCAGCTTCCAGACGAATAGTTCGGCACGGACGCGCTCTTCGCCGCCGTCCAGACATCGAGAATGGGGTCCACCAGATGCCAGGCCGCTTCGACGCTGTCGCCGCGGTCAAACAGCGTGGCGTCGCCGCGCAGGCAATCGCTCAAGAGGGTGGCGTACGCGCTGCGCGGCACGCCGCCGAAGCCTTCGCGGTAGCAGAAATTCATCGTCACGTTGCCGATCGTGAGTTCCGTGCCGGGACGCTTGGCGCCAAAGGAGATGGAGATTCCTTCATCCGGCTGGATATTGAGAATCAGGCGGTTCGGCTCGGCTTCCCGCCCGCGAAAAACAATGTGCGGCGCGCGGCGGAATTGAATGACGATCTCCGTGCTGCGCTTGGCCAGGCGTTTTCCGGTGCGCAGATAGAACGGGACGCCGGCCCAGCGCCAGTTGTCTATGAGTAGCTTCGCGGCGACAAAAGTTTCCGTGCGGGATTGCGGGCTCACATTCTGCTCTTCACGATACGCCGGCAGGGGCTTGCCATTAGCCTGGCCCGCGGTGTACTGACCGCGAACCACGGATTGCGCGACCATTCCCAAATCGAAGGGCCGGATGGATTGCAACACCTTGATTTTCTCGTTGCGCACCGCGTTGGCTTCGAAAGATGCGGGCGGCTCCAGGGCGACCAGCGAGGTGAGTTGCAGGACGTGGCTCTGGATCATGTCGCGCAGCGCGCCCGCCGTCTCGTAGAAGCCGCCGCGGCGCTCGACGCCCAGCGTCTCGGAGGCCGTGATCTGAACGTGATCCACGTAGTTGCGATTCCAGAGCGGCTCGAAGATGCCGTTGCCGAATCGCAGCACGAGCAGGTTCTGCACTGTGTCCTTGCCCAGGTAGTGGTCAATCCGATAGACCTGGCTTTCCTCGAAAACGTTGTGCACGATTTGATTCAGTTCGCTCGCGGAGGCGGCATCGCGTCCAAAGGGCTTCTCGATAATGATGCGCACCCAAGACTTTGGCGACCCGGGACGCGCCAATCCGGCGCGGCCGAGTTCTTCGACAATATGGGTATAGACCTCCGGCGGCGTCGAGAGATAGAACAGCCGGTTGCCGCCCAGCTTTTTCTCGGCGTCGAGTTCGGCGAGGCGCTTGGCCAACCGTGCGTAGGACTCCGGATCGCCGTATTCACCCGCCGAGTAATAAAGATTGGGGGCAAATTCGTTCCATTGCTGCGGATCAATGGGGCCAACTTCGGAGATGCTTTTTGCCGCTTCGCCGGCGGTGGTGCGAAAACTTTCGTCCGACATGGACGTACGCGCGAAACCGACGAGCGCATACCGCGACCCCAGCGCTCCGTGAGCGGCCAGATCGAATAGCGCGGGGATGACTTTGCGGCGCGCCAAGTCGCCGGACGCGCCAAAGATGACAATGGCGCAGGGCTCCGATGCTGGCGTGCTCGCCGATTCTGCCTGCAGATTGCTTGCGTTCGCGCTCATCCATTCGCTCCAGCTGTGGGGCCGCTCCGCTGATTGGCCCGAAAAATCACTGCCGTGGAATCTCGACGCCAAGCCCGGCCAGTTCCGACCGCAACTGCGGCGGGTTCTGATAGTGAATCACGTTTAAGCCCAAACGGCGCGGACTTTCTAGGTTGAGAGGACGATCATCAATAAACACGCATTCCTCGGCCGGGCGTTGCGTCACCTGCAGCGCCAAGCGAAAGATGGCGGGATCGGGCTTGCGCGTTCCGGCATAACACGAGCTGAAGAATACGATGAAATTCCTCTTCAGTTCGAACGCTTCGATGCGGTACTGGTTGAGTTCGAACGGCTCATTGTTAATCGCCGCGATGAAATACCGGCCCGCGGCCGTAAGGCCATCCAGAATGGCGCGGCACTCGGGATATTCCCTGGACTGGCTAAACATGAACGCCGTGAACTCCTCGCGCGTGAACGAGCAAGGCCGGTAGAAGAGCGTGCGGTCGAGGTATTCGTTCAGCGTCGCGTGGCCGGTATCGAAGGCCGGAAACGCCAAGTCGTGGCGGTCCTCAAACTCTTCCCAGTCGAGATGAAAAGATTCCGCAGCCGCGCGGCGCGAGGCGCGGTCCCAGCCGTTGGTGAGGATAACGCCGCCGATATCGCTGAAGATCGTGCTGATTCCGGCCAAGGCGGTTTCCCCTCCCGCGCGCGCATCGTGATCGCGCCAGACATCCTATCATTGAAAGAGTGGGGCAAAGAGCGGCGGAAACGCCGGGAATCCGGCGTTATTTTCGATTCGGTTCGCTAGGAATTTTCGCCGGGTTGCAGTATGTTGTTTATTCAGATTGCGCGGAGGAGGAATCAATGGCCAACGGTTGTGGCGGACCACCGGCGCCACCAGCGGGGAGCGAGCCGGTCAAACCGGGGACGCGCATGGTCCATTGCGTAAAGTTCGGCAAGGAATTGCCGGGGCTCGATCGCGTACCGTGGAAGGGCGAAATCGGCAAGCGCGTCTATGAAAGCGTTTCGAAAGACGCGTGGAAGCTATGGCTCGAGCATTCGAAGATGCTCATGAATGAGTACCGCTTGAATCCGCTGGACCCCAATTCGCAAAAGATCATGGAGGAGCAGCTGGAGCAGTTTTTCTTCGGCGAAGGCGCAAAGCTGCCGGAAGGCTACGTCGCGCCGAAGGCCAAGGGCTAATTTCCTCCCAGCCCTGAACGCCGCGCGGCCGGATGCTCCACGGGCAGGCGCCGCGTCAGAGTGAACCGCAGCTTGCTATGCGCCTCGCGCAGAGCGCTCTCCACTTGCTGTGGGGATTCTCCGCGTGCAAATAGAAATCCCAAGTAGCTGGATCCTTCGGGCCAGGCGGCAACGCAGTCGTGCAACCGCGCCGTGATGTGCAACTCCGTGACACCTAGCGTTGCGCGGGCAGCTTCTTCTCCTTCCACGTTTTCCAGTACCCCGCTGTGCGGGACGGGAATCATCATGACGCCGGACGCAGCTCGCTCGCGCGGCCAGTCCGCGCCCGGCAGACCAAGGGCGTGACGCAGGAGAAGTTCTTCCAAAAGGATTGGCTCGGTGATCGAATCGGGCGTGAATCGCAGGGCGCGCGCGCAGAGCCCGCCAATGGGCCGCGGCGCGACTTCGAGCGGCCACACACCATCATCGTTCATGCGAAATTCCGCGTGGATGGGGCCGTGAACAAGGCCCAGCGCGCCAACAGCGTCCTGCGCGCAGCGCGCAATCGCATCTTGCTGTGCTTCTGGAAGCCGCGAAGGCGTGACATAGATCGTCTCTTCAAAAAAGGGTCCCTCAAGCGGATCGGGCTTATCGAAAATGGCCAGAACGCGGAGCACGCCGCCGGAGAGCAGCCCCTCGACCGCGAATTCCTTCCCCGGGATGTACGCTTCCACAAGCATTCGGTCCAGATTCGCCTCGCGCGTGGCCCGCACCTCCGGTGATTCCAGCAAGCGGCGAAGACGATCTACAGCAGCCACAAACTCATCGCGCGTATTCGCTCGCATCACGCCCTGGCTCGCGGAGAGCGAAAGCGGCTTTACCACGCACGGAAACGGAATGTCAGACAGCGCCGGTTCGGGAGCCGGCGTAAGGGGAAATACGTGAAACCACGGCACGCGCAGCCCTGCTTCGCGGAACACTTCGCGCATGCGTTCCTTGCTTCGGCAGGCCTCGATTGCGGAGGGATGGTTGTGCCAAACACCGAGACCGCGCGCGGCGTAGGAAGCGGCCACGGCAGGCCGATCACCGAGCGCCAGCACACCACTCACTTGTTGCCCGCGCAAAGCTCCCAGCACAGCCGCAGCGGCCGTTTCCGGCTCCTCAAAGTGCACGGCGACGGCTTGGTCGCCCCAGGGATCATCGAGCTGGTGGCAACGATCGGTCGCGAAGATCAGTTGCGCGCCGAGCCGGCGCGCAGCCTCTGCAAAGCTCCGAGTCTGGTAGCCAAGCTTGCTTGTAAAGAGCAGCAAGCGCTTTTCGGTGTTTTCGTTCAAGGACGACATCGATGGTCGGATCAAATGAAGGAAGCGGCTTGCTGAATCGGCTTGCGCGCGGCAGCAATCGAAACAAATTGCTTCTGTGTCGGCTCGGCGCAGCAGTACCAGGGCTCGCTGAAATGCGCCATGCTCGTGACAT
>JBGPGF010000194.1:0-5668 GCA_041483755.1 Terriglobia bacterium
GCATGCGTCATCAAATGAAAGATGCCGGCGGAAAATGCGCCCACTCCGCACGCCAGGAACATGTACCCAAGCTGGCTAACGGTGGAATAGGCAAGCACTTTCTTGATGTCGGTTTGCACGAGGCCGATCGTGGCCGCGAATAAAGCCGTGGCGCAGCCGGCAATCGCGACCACCAGCATCGCCGTCGGCGCCTGCGTGAACAAGACGTGCGAGCGCGCAACGACGTAAACCCCAGCGGTGACCATCGTCGCGGCGTGAATCAGCGCGCTCACCGGCGTGGGGCCTTCCATCGCGTCCGGCAGCCACACGTAGAGCGGGAGCTGCGCCGACTTTCCCGTTGCGCCCATAAAAAGAAGCAGGCATGCAATGGTGAACGTGCCGAGATGCCCCATCGCGTCCGGCGGCCACGCCGCGGCCATGTTAAAGAGCGGAACGAAATCCAGCGTGCCAAACGACCGGAAAAGCAGAAACATCCCCAGCATGAAGCCGAAGTCGCCGATCCGATTAACGATGAAGGCTTTTTTGCCTGCGTCCGAAGCGGATTCTTTCAAAAAGTAAAAGCCGATCAGCAAGTAGCTCGAGAGACCCACGCCTTCCCAGCCGACGAACAACAGCACGTAGTTCGCCGCCATCACCAGGATGAGCATGAAAAACATGAACAGATTGAGAAAAGAGAAGAAACGATAGTAGCCGCCCTCGTGCGCCATGTAGCCGGCCGCGTAAATGTGAATCAGCCAGCCGACGCCGGTAACCACCATCAGCATGACGATCGTCAGCTGATCCACCTGCAGGTCGAAGCCCGCGCGAAAGTTTCCGGCGGTGATCCATGTGAAGTACTGCTTCACCCAGGGAATCTGGTCGGACGAGAGCTGAAAGAATTCGCGCACCAGTTCGAGCGCGGCGAGGAATGAAAGCCCTGTGGAGCCAACGGCAACGGACGTGACGATTTTGTTCGGCCACTTCGCGCCGAATAGGCCGCTCGCGGCCGCGCCTAGCAGGGGCAGCAGCGGAATGATCCACAGATGGTTGAGTATCAGCATCAGAGCTTGAGCAAGTTCACGCGCTCGACGTTGAGCGTCTGGCGGTTGCGCGCAACCAAAATGATGATCCCCAGGCCGACCGCCGCTTCCGCCGCTGCGACCACAATCACAAACAGGACGAAGACCTGGCCGTCGAGCTTGCCCATCGCCTGGCTGAAGGCCACGAACGCCAGATTGACGGCGTTGAGCATCACTTCGATGGACATGAAAATCGTGATGATGTTGCGCTTAAAAACGAAGGCGATGACGCCGAGCCCGAAAAGAATCGCGCTGAGCACCAGATAGTATTGCGTGGGGACCATCAGCGCTTCTCCCTCTGCGCCAGCACAAGCGCGCCCAAAATCGCGACCAGAATGAGGAACGAGGTCAGCTCGAATGGATAGACGAATTCCTGAAAGAGCATTTTCGAAATGCCGCGCGTAATCTCCGTGCCGGTGGGGTGCGCGCCAGCGGACGCCACCGCAGTGGACTTGGCAACGGCGGCGGCAAGAAAGCCGGTGAGCGCGACGCCCAGAGGAATCCCGGCGATCCCGGCAAGCTTCGAAACGTTGGTTTGTTCTTCCACGCCCGCGTTCAACAGCATGATGACGAAGACAAACAGAACCATGATCGCGCCGGCATAAACGATGATCTGCACGGCGGCGACGAACTCCGCGCCGAGCAGCAAATAGAGGCCGGCGAGCGCGACCATCACCACAATGAGCGAAAGCGCGCTGTGAATCGGATGACGCTGGAGAATCAGGCTCACCGCGCCGGCTACGGCTATAGCGGCAAGCACAAAGAAAACGATGATGGGCGGGATCATCGCAGACTCCACTTCGCCACGAAAAATCCGGTCAGGACGACGTTGGCCAGCGAAGCGGGCAGCAGCACCTTCCAGCCGATGCCCATGAGTTGGTCATACCGGAGACGCGGCAGCGTCGCGCGCGTCCAGATATAGATGAACAGAAAAACGAAGACTTTGGAGAGAAACCAGAACGGCCCCTGGATGTAGCTGTTGACGGCGGGAACGAAAGCGAACAGAGCGGCCAGCCCGCAAAGCGCCGTGCCCAGGCCCGGGAGAATGATGCGCCCGAAAACCGTCTCGTAGCGAATACCGTCGAGAATGGCGTAGATGCCTACTCCGGCGAAAATCGCGGAGGGAAGATAGTGCGTCCAGGTCCAGATCGGGGTCGCAGGGAAGGGAGAGAGCCACCCGCCGAAAAATAGGATCGAGGCGAGGCACGAGACCGTGATCATGTTCGCGTATTCGCCCATGAAGAACATGCTGAACTTGAAGCTGGCGTATTCGGTGTGAAACCCGGCGACCAGCTCCGATTCCGCTTCGGCCAAATCAAACGGCGCACGGTTGGTTTCGGCCACCGCGGCGACGAAGTAACACAGGAAGCCGAGAATCTGCGGAAACGGTCCGGAGACGATGTTCCATCGCGGCAGAATGCCATGCAGAAACCGGCCTTCTTGTGCACCGATGATTTCGCGCAGGTTAAAGCTTCCCGCCATGAGCAGCACGCCCACGACGGAGAGCGTCAGGGCCAGCTCGTAGCTGATCATCTGCGCGGAGCTGCGCAGGCCGCCCAACAGCGGATACTTGCTGTTCGAAGACCAGCCCGCCAGCGCAATGCCATACACACCAAGCGAGGTGATCGCGAAAAGGACGAGCAAACCGATATTGAGATCGGCGATGCCAAGATGCGTCTCGTAGCCGAAAATGCGCATTGGCTCGGGCCCGAAGGGAATTACGGCCAGCGAAGTTAGCCCGAGCGCGAGCGAAAGCGCGGGCGCCATGAAATAGACGAGGCGGTCCACCCCGGCGGGTGTCGGATCCTCTTTGAAGAGTAATTTCAAGCCGTCGGCCAGCGGCTGCAGCAAACCGTTCGGGCCCACGCGGTGCGGACCCCAGCGCGACTGAATGTGCGCGATCAGCTTGCGCTCGAACCACGTGAGATAGGCGAGCGTGGTGAGAACGATGAAGAGCAGAATCGCGCTCTTGACGGCCGCGGCGACGAAAAAAGCGTGCTGGGACAGGAATTCGCTCACGGCTTCGTTTCGCTTTCGGGAAGGGAATCCACCAGCGTGCAGTAGCGGCCCAGCGAGCCGCTGGAAAAAAGCGTGTCCTGCGCGGAGAAAACCATTCCTGCCGAAACATCGCACGGCGCATGATCGCTGTGCCCGTTCGGAGAAACCGATATCCGCGCGGGCTCTGCTCCGCCGGTCAGAAGGCCGGCCTCAGCGACGTCATAACCGGGAACGGCGCGGCGAATCTCGGCAAAGACGTCGCCGGGCGCGCGATAGTGGAATGCTTTCCCTGCGCCGAGCTTCTCGAGTTGGTGCGACAGGATGCGCAGCAGATCGAAATCCGTGCGCGGGCCCATCACTTCGGCGGCTTTGTGGAGAAGCTGCACTTCGCCGCTGGTGTTCGTCACGGTGCCGTCTTTTTCGTACGCCGAAGCGGCGGGGAGAACAATGTCGGCTTCCTGCGCGGTTTCCGTCAGGAACATTTCGTGCACGATCAGCAGTTCAAGTTTGCCCCGGCCCGCGCTCTTCTTGCCGAAGTGCTTGAGCGGATTTGCGCCCACGACGTAAAGGGCTTTGAGATCGCCGCCCCGCGCGGATTCCACCATCTGCGGCGCGGAGAGCCCCGGCTTCGAGGAGAGCGCACTGGCCCAGAGCATTTCGAAGGATTCCCGGGCGCTCGCATCCGCCACGCGGCCGTAGCCGGGGAAGCGGTCCGGCAGTAGTCCCATATCGGCGGCGCCGCGCGAATTGGCGTAATCGCCGAGCGCCATGGTGCGCACGCGGCCGGGCAGCTTCGAGCCGAATGCAATAAGGTCGGCGATGACCGCGCCGGAAATCGCCGCCCCGAAAACTATCGTGAGCTCGGCCTCGGCCTCGAGCGCAGCCTTCAGCATGGTGAGCTCGCCGACAAGCTCGGAGGCAAGGTGCTCGGTGCCGTGGGCCAGCCAGCGAACGGCGGCGGCTTCGTGTCCTGCGCCGACGCGGACAAACTGCTTCGCCTTGCGGCGCAGCTTCGTCTCGCGCGAATTCAGGATGTACAGCCTTAGTCCGTTGTGGCGGATGCCCGTTCGAATCTGCCATGCCACCAGCGGATTCTGTTGCGTGGGGTCGTTGCCGATGAGCAGGACGGCCTTCGATTGGTAAAGTTCGTCCATGGTGAGCAGCGATTCCGCCGCCCGCTCGCCCAGCGCCGTGAACAGTCCTGCGTAATCCGCCGTGCGGTGGTGGTCCACGTTGTTCGTGCCGATGGCCACGCGCGCCAGTTTTTGCAAAAGGTAGTTTTCTTCGTTGCTCGTGCGGTTCGAACCGATGAACCCGATCGAATCCGGCCCGCCGGCGTCCAGCGCAGCTTTCAGTTTCGATGCCGCGGCGTGCGCGGCCTCTTCCCATGTTGCGGGCAGGAGCTTGTCGCCCTGGCGCACCAGCGGTGTGCGCAAGCGCTCGGGATGCGTCGTGAAATCATGGCCAAAGCGCCCCTTCACGCACAGAAATTCTTTGTTGATGCCGGAGAGGTCGCGGTTGTTCGCGCGAAGAATTTCATGGTTGCGCACGCTGAGCGTTGTCTTGCAGCCGTTCGAGCAGTGCGCGCAAACTGTCGAAACGTATTGCATCTCCCACGGCCGCGTCTTGTAGCGGTAGGAACCGCTGGTGAGCGCTCCAACCGGGCAAATGTCAATGCACATGCCGCACTCTTCGCACTCCAGATGGTCTTGGCGATTCGGGATAATCACGCTGAGCGCGCCGCGCTGGCCGACGCCCAGGGCCTTCACGTCCATGCCTTCGTCGCATACGCGCACGCACCGGAAACACAGGATGCACCGCGGCGCATCGTAATACACCAGGTCCGACCACTTTTCTTCCGGATGATGGATTTTTTCTTCGACGAAGCGGCTGGTGTCGGCCCCGTAACGGAAGACCATGTCCTGCAATTCGCATTCGCCGCCCTTGTCGCACACCGGGCAATCGAGCGGGTGATTCGTCAGCAAAAATTCGAGCATCGCCTTGCGCGCGTTGCGCACCTGCTCCGTCTCTGTCCGCACCACCATGCCGTCCGTTGCCACCAGCGTGCACGCCGTCTGCAGCTTTGGCAGTTTCTCCACTTCCACCAGGCACATCCGGCACGCTGCTTGCAGCGAAAGCCCCGGGTAGTAGCAAAACGACGGAACCTCCGTGCCCATGCGCCGCGTAGCCTCGATCACCAGCGTCCCCGGCGCGACGCTGATTTCGCGGTCGTTGATCTTCAGCGTAACTTGCTTCTGGTCCGCCATGGATTCCTACCGCGCTCCCACAAGATGCTCGGCCGATTTGTACGGGCAGCGGCCGTTAAGATGTTCTTCAAACTCGTGCTTCCACTTCGTGACGATGCTGATCGTGGGCATCGCCGCGGCGTCGCCCAGGGGGCAAAACGTCTTGCCCAGCATGTTTTTCGCCAGCTCGCCGACCATCGGAATATCTTCGGGACGCCCCGCGCCGGAGTGAAATCGCTCCAGCATCTTCCGCAGCCACGTAGTGCCTTCCCGGCACGGAATGCACCAGCCGCACGATTCGTGCGCGTAAAACTGCATGATCCGGCGGGCCAGGTCCACCATGCAGGTATCTTCGGCCACGACGAC
>JBGPGF010000195.1:0-5666 GCA_041483755.1 Terriglobia bacterium
ACGCGCTCGGTGTCCACCAGCTTTTCCTGGCTGCGCTGCAGCACCTGGCGGTGGTAAAGCCCGATCGGCAGAGCGCTGACAAGCAGCAGCGCTCCGAGAACGAGCCATAGGATTCGCACGCGGCCGGAACGCACGCGATCCCACAAGACTGGGAAGTTGACAGGCATCGCTGTCTTCCTATTTTAGTCGAGACCCGCAGTGCCGGGGCGCGCAGAATAGAGCGGCGTCGCGCAAGTGCAACTGGGACGAAGGTACTATTCGCGCCCCGCCAAAAACGCCGCAAATATGGGTTTTTGGCGCGTTATTCGCGCCGAAGGGGGCGCTCCATGATGTCGCGGATGGCGTCGCGCGGCGATTTGCCGTGGCTAAGAATGGCGTCCACCTGCTCGGTGATGGGCAGCCCGATGCCTGCTTCGCGAGCCAGAGCGACGAGCGCGGCGGTGGTGCCCACGCCTTCCGCCACCATGCGCATCCCGGCCAGAATATCGGCGAGCGAGCGGCCTTTGCCAAGTTCCACGCCAACGCTGCGGTTGCGGCTGAGCGCGCCGGTGCAGGTGAGAACAAGGTCACCGAGGCCGGCCAGGCCGCTGAGCGTTTCCGGGCTTGCGCCCAGTGCGACGGCGAGCCGCGTCATCTCCGCGAGGCCCCGGGTGATCAGTGCAGCGAGGGAGTTGGAACCGAGGCCGAGACCCTGACATGTGCCCGCGGCGAGAGCGATCACATTTTTCATGGCGCCGGCTAGCTCTACGCCGAGCACGTCGTCGTTGGTATAAAGCCGAAAGCCGGGGGCCGCGAATTCTTCCTGGAGCTCGCTCGCGAGCGCCGTATCCCGCGAAGCGAGAACGACGGCCGTGGGCTCGCCGCGGGCGGCTTCGGCGGCAAACGACGGGCCGGAAAGGACGGCGACGCGAGGAGAAAACCTGGGCGAAAAGATCTGAGTGATGACCTCACTCACGCGCAAATGCGTCGAGGGCTCCAACCCTTTGGTGGCGCTGACAAAAACAGCGTTCGCGGTGAGATGCGGAAGCGCTTGCGTGTAGACACTGCGGGCATGAGCGGAGGGCATCGCGCCGAGCACGATGTTTGCGTTTGCCAGGGCCTCCTGCATTTGGTGAGTGATGTGGACGGCTGCGGGTAACTTGTGGCCGGGAAGGTAGGTCGCGTTTTCGCGGGTGCGGCGCATGGATTCGGCGAGCGCCGCGTCGTGAACCCAGACGGAAATGTCGTGTGCCCTGCGGCTGCGGGAGAGAACAATCGCCAGCGCCGTGCCCCAGCTCCCGCCGCCGAGGATGGCGATCTTTGTCACGCGGCGCCCTTTTTCTTGCTCAAAGAAAATCTGGGCTCTTCGCCGCGCACCAGCCGCTGGATGTTCGCTCGGTGCTGGTAAACGACGAGCAGTGCGGCCGCCATCGAACCGAAGGTAATGATGACCGGCGGAGCGTGGTGCGGCGCCCAGAGGAAGTACATGAGCAGCGGCATCGCGGCGGCCGCGCAGATCGAGCCAAGCGAAACGTAGCGCCAGCAGGCGGCCACAAGCGCGAACAGAAGCAGCGCCGCCAGCGCCGCCAGCGGGCAGAGCGCGAGAAACACTCCGAGGGCGGTCGCCACGCCTTTGCCGCCTTTGAATTTCAGCCAAACCGGAAAGCAGTGGCCAGCAAGCGCCGCCAGAGCGGCGAGCATCATCCACGCGGCGCTTTCGTGGGTCAAACGCGCGGCAAGCAAGACCGCGGCGGCGCCTTTGGCGGTGTCGAGGACGAGCGTGAGAATTCCCGCGAGTGGGCCGACGACGCGGGCGACGTTGGCCGCGCCGATGTTGCCGCTCCCGGCTTTGCGTACATCACTGCCGCCGAAAAGTTTAGCGAGGAGCAGACCGAAGGGAATCGAGCCGAGAAAGTATGCGGCGAGTACAAGCCAGAGATGATTGACGAAATTTTCCCGCATGTGCTGTCAGGTCTCCGCCTCAGCAAAGGAAATGGAAGCGAGCCGCCTATATTCTGCTCTGGATGGCGTGAGCTTGCTTTCGATGAGATGAAATTCATTGGTCCGGAACGCCCCAAATTCGCGCGTCATGTTTTGCCGGACCGCCGCGCGCAGACTTTCGGGTATGCCCGGTGATCGAAAGCGCGCGAGGGTAAGATGGGGCGTGAAAGAGCGCTCCTCACGGGGAAAACCGAGCTTTTCGAGCGCCTGATCGATGCTGGCGGCGAGTGATCTCACGTTGGGTGAGGCGTCCATGTTGGCCCATAGGAGGCGTGGGTATTTTTCGTCGGGAAAGAAACTGATACCCCGAAAGTTCAGTTCCACTGGCTGTTCGGAACGAACGCTTGAAAGAGCGCTTCGGATGGCATCGAGCTTGTCTGGAGGCGCGTCGCCGATGAATTTGAGCGTCACGTGCAGATTTTCCGGGTGCACCCAGCGAGGTTTCGGATCTGAAGTGCGAAGGTCCTTGATCAATGTGAGGAGATTGTCTCGCACCGCGGCGGGAATCTCCAGGGCGACGAAGATACGCATCGGTCAGGCTCGCTTGGGGGGTTGCGTCCCGTTGTATAGGAAATGGATGCGCACCATGTCTAGCGCCACCTGCGAAGCCTGCCAGCGGATGGATTCGCGGTCGCCGGGGAAGCGCGCGCTCCGCTCCTTCACGCCCCCGGCATGGGAGAGCGCAATATGCACAGTGCCTACTGGTTTTTCTTCGCTACCTCCGCCCGGCCCCGCAATCCCGGTGATTCCGACGCCAAACGTGCTGCCCACGCGGCGGCGGATGCCCTCGGCGAGAGCGACGGCAACTTCCGAGCTGACCGCACCCTTCGACTGAATCAATTCCGGCGGCACATCTGCCCACGCGCTCTTGAGCTCGTTGCTGTAACAAACCACGCCGCCCAGAAAATACGTCGAGCTGCCGGCGATGCTGGTGAGCCGCTCCGCCAGCAGGCCGCCCGTGCAGCTTTCCGCCGTGGAAATCGTCGCGTTGTGTAGCAGGAGCTCTCGCGCCACCACCTCGTCAAGAGAGGACCCGTCTCGAGAAAAGATGCGGTCAGTCAGCGCAATCTCGAATCCGTGGACGATTTCGTCGAGCGTCTTCTGCGCATGCTGCGCATCGCCCGTCCATAGGCGAAGATGAATCTGTATTTCGCCCGGCGTGGCCAGGACGCTCGTGTTCACTTCCGGAAAGCGTTTGTAGATGCCGACGATGCGTTGCTCGACGTGCGATTCGCCGAGGCCGGTGACGCGAATCTCGCGGTGAAACATCCGCACGCCCGAGACGCGGCGCTCCAGGCGCGGCAGGACCTGTTCGCGAAAGAGCGGTTTCAATTCGCGCGGCGGGCCGGGCAGCAGCACCACGCTGCGGCCGGAGTCTTCCAGCCACAGGCCGGGCGCCGTTCCGCGCGGATTTTCCAAAATTTCCGCGCCCTCGGGAACCATCGCCTGGCGAACGTTAACCTCCGGCATTTCGCGGCCCAGCGCGCGAAATCGCCCTTCGATGTATCGGAGAATTTCCTCGTTGCGGCGGAGTTTCCGGCCGAGAAGATCGGCGACGGTTTCGCGCGTGAGGTCGTCCTCGGTGGGGCCGAGGCCGCCCGAAGCGATGATCAGCGGCACGCGATTGAGCGCATCGCGAAACGCTTCGCTAAGCAGATCGCGGTTGTCGCCGACAATGGTCTTCCTCACCACCTCGATGCCGATCTTGTTCAGCTCCTCCGTCAGGAAGAGCGAGTTCGTGTCCAGGCGATCCGGAGTGAGAAGTTCCGAACCAACCGCGATGATCTCTGCTTTCATCGTCGCAATTATCCGAGCAGCGGCAAGCCACGGACGTCCCAATCAAGAGTGAAGAGGGCGCCCGAGGTGGCAAGGATAGCGCGCCCTGAAGGTTGCAGCGCGAGACCCACGAGGCCCGAGCCGCTGAGGACAACTTCCGCTTTGCCTTGCGGCATGATGCGTACAATGCCGCGATGTCCGCCGTAGGAAGCGGCGACGTAGAGATTAAGGTCGCGATCGAAGGCAAGTCCTTGGGGACGCCCAAGTCCGCGAAAAAAAGTGGTGACGTCTCCGCCCTGGGTGAAGCGGAAGACACGGTCGAAACTGGAGGTCGTCGGGCCGGTGACGTAAAGATCGCCGCTCGGATGAAACGCCAGGTGATAGGCGGCCAGTGAAGGCTCGAGCGTGGCGAAAACGAAAATCTCGCGGCTGGGGCTGATTTTGAAAATCGTGCCGCTGCGGTCGCCGATGTAAAGATTCCCGCTCTTGTCAAACGCGATGCCCGTGGCCACGCCCATGCCCTCGATCCACTGCTCGGGGCGGCCGTCCGGGGTAATGCGGTAAATGGTGCCGTCGTTGCGGCAGGAGACGAAAAGATTTCCGGCGCGGTCAAGCGCCAGGCCGCTGGGGTTCACCAGAGAAGTGACGAAAGGCTTCACGCTGTAGTTCGCGGTGATTTTGTAGAGCGAAACAGGAACTTTCTGGCCGCGCGGGCCGCTGAATGTCACATAGATGTTGCCGGTGGCGTCGACGGCGGGATTCGCGACCGGATGCAGATTGTCGGCGATTTGCAGTCCGATGGCTACCGGATGAGGCTGGCTCTCGTGTCCCGCGGTGGCGACGCGGACAACGCCGCCGTTGGCGCCTTCGGGGACACGCGCGATCAGGCGATTTTCTGTGGCTAGCGCGAGACTCGCTTCCGCTTCGCCGAACCGCACCACCGGCCGCGCCTGCGCGCGCGAAACGAAGCCGCTGCCGTGAATCGCGATTTCTCCGCCGGGGATGGCGGCTTCCGGCGCGACTCTGTCAATGCGCGGAATCCCGTTTTTTTCTGCCGAGGAGCTGAATCCGAATTTCATACCAGGTTAAAGTGTAGCGCGAGCCGCAGGAGAATTGCAGCGTAGGTGCCCGCCATCCAGTCGTCCGCCATGATTCCCCACCCGCCGGGTAGTTTTTCAAGCCGCCGGATCGGAAATGGCTTCCAGATGTCGAACACGCGAAAAAGTATAAATCCGAGGAGCAGGTATTTCCAGTTGAGCAGGCTCAATGCGAAGAAAAGGCCGTAGATCGAAAGGTCGGGGCGCGCAGCGAAGTGCGGAATCGCCACCGGAATCAACGGTAGCACCAAAGCAAGCTGCTGCCCCGAAACTTCGTCAATGACCACGTACTGGGGATCTTCGATCCCCGCGTGAGCCGCGACGCGAGCCGCGCTCCATACGCCGAGAGCAGAGATCACGAAAAATTCGGCAAAAGAAAAAACCGGAAAGAGGGAAGAGGGCGTGCCGCTCCCTCCCGGAGAGAAAGTGACGGTCGCAATGTCAAGCGCGCGGCCCGAAAAGTGTCCGAGGCTTAGGAGCCAGAGCAGGGCGGCGACCGCCGGGATCAGCGCGCCGAAGAGCGAGCCCCAGGTGCCGGGCCCCGGCTTCAGCCGGCCAACGCCGAGAGCAGTGGCGATCGCAAACGCGAGTCGCGGCTTCTTGCCCGTTGCCTCGGGTCCGGGGGCGGGCTCAGTGTTCTGTGTCATGCGAGTTATTTAAATCAATGATGATCTCTTTGCGGTTGCCTTCGGCGAGCTCTTCTTCATCGAAGACGGGTTCGGAAACCACATATTTTTCGCTGGCCCAGGCGCCGAGGTCGAGCAAACGGCAGCGCTCGCTGCAAAACGGAAAGTCTGCGTGGACCGCGGAATC
>JBGPGF010000196.1:0-5580 GCA_041483755.1 Terriglobia bacterium
AACGACCGCAGCGGCAATTGCTAGAAGGGAGCTCAATCAATGATCCGAACCGAACAGAATGAGGTTCGAGAGCAAGCCGGCGCGATTCCCTGGCGCGAAGGCACGCATGTGGCACGCGGCGAAGTTCGCACGGCGCGCACTGTCGCCCGCGTTCGGAGTGAATGGGCCGCGGTGTGGGCCGTCTGCGGTTCGTTTGAGTGGATTGCGCTGGGTTACTTGGCTCTCTCTTCGGCGCTCATTGCGCTTTTCTCGCACAATCTCGAACGCCCTATCCATTTGATCGCCGCGCAGGCCATCGTGGCCACCATCATCCTCACGCTCTGCCGCGTGGAAGCCCGCTCCGCAGAATCGGTCTCCAGGCGCGCGGAATCCATTCCACATCGCTTCTGGCATTTCTGGCGGCATTGGTATCCGCATCTCTTCTTCTTGTTCTGCTTTGAGGAGCTGGGGCGCTTGGTGCACATGGTCTATCCCGGCTGGTTCGACGCGCACCTCATCGCCTTCGACTATCGGCTCACCGGCGTGCATCCGGCACTCTGGCTCGAACAATTCGCCACGCCCGCGCGAAACGATTTCATGCAGTTCGCCTACATCACGTACTTCACTTACCTGCTCGTTCTCGGCGGCGTGCTCTACTTCCGGCGCGACTGGCGCGCCTACTGGTCCGTAATGACCTATTCCGCGGCGGCCTACGTCATCGGTTACGTTATTTCCGTGTTCTTCCCCATCGAAAGCCCGTGGTTCACGATGGCGGGAGCGTGGCACGGCGACCTCCACGGCGGCCCCTTCACCACGTTCATCAATTTCATCGAACGCTTCGGCCGCGTGCGCGGGGCGGCATTTCCCTCCCAGCACGTTGCCGGCTCGATTGCCGCGCTCTGGGGCGCCTGGCGGCATCGCCGATGGCTCTTCTGGGTTTTTCTGCCGCTGGTTTTCTTGATGTGTGTCTCGACCGTCTATGGCCGGTATCACTATGTCGCCGATGTTTTCGGAGGAATGGTTTCCGGCACTCTGGGCTATTTCCTGGGGGGCTGGCTAATGAGGAAATTGGAGAGGGTCGAAAGTCGGCAGTTGAAATCTAAGAGCAAGACGATCACATCTTCCCGTAGCGATGTCATCCGTGGATTTTGAACTCTCAACTGTGAACGGTTGATTTCTCACTGCGCAATTCCACGGGTCCAAACACGTTTCACTTGCAATTGCGGATCGAGGAAGACGATGTCCGCGTCGGCGCCGGCGCGCAGAGCACCCTTCTTGAATTCCAGCCCCAGCAATGTCGCGGGGTTCAGCGTCAGCATGCGCACCACATCGGCAAGCGAAAAGCCCAGCCCTACAATGTTGCGCAGCGCGCGGTCCAATGTGAGCGTGCTTCCCGCAAGCTTGCCTTCGGCGTTGCGGCAGACGCCGCCTGAAACGGTAACCTCGATGGAGCCCAGCGTGTATTTTCCGTCGGGCATGCCCGTCGCGGCGGTGCCGTCGCTGACCAAAATCACGCACTCTACGCCCTTGGCCTGCAGCAACAACCGCATGGCCGCTTCGTCCACGTGCACACCGTCGGCGATCAATTCGGCGGTCACTCCCGGCGCCGTGAGCACGGCGCCAATCACGCCCGTGTCGCGGTGCGAAAACGGCCGCATGGCGTTATAGACGTGAACCGCGTGCGACGCACCGCGGGCAATGGCCGCCCGCGCTTGCTCGTAGGTGGCATCCGTATGTCCCATCGCCACGACCATTCCCGCCTGGCGCGCCGCTTCCATGCACGGCGCTGCACCAAGTAGTTCGGGCGCCAGCGTCAGTATCCGCGCCCCACCGTGCGCTGCCTCGAGGAATTTGCCAAGCAATTCGGCGGACGGCAGCTTCAACCATTCCAGCGGATGAACGCCTCGCCGCTCCGGGCTGAGGAACGGACCTTCGAAGTGGATGCCGAGAGTCTCCGCCCGCGGCATGTCGCTCAGATGCTGTTTGGCCATGTATTGCGCGATTCCCGCGACGCTGTGGCACGTGGCGTCGGTGCTGGCGGTGACGGTCGTCGCCAAAAAAGAAGTCGTGCCATGGCGGGCAAGCATGGACGCCACTGCGCCCAGGGCCTCCGGCGTCCCCTCCATCACGTCGCGCCCGCCGGCTCCGTGGATGTGCACATCCACAAAGCCGGGAATGGCCGTGGCCTCCGGCTCGCGGACTTCCTCCGCCCCGTCAGGCAGGCACAAGCCTGCGCGCGGCGCAACTTCTTCGATTACGCCATCACGGACCAGAATGCCGGCGTCCGAAATTTCACCTGTGGGAGTAATCGCGGAGCGAACGTGCAGGAGTCGAGAAGTCATCAGCAGCCCTTCATCCTACCGGAAGCGCCGCCGCGCGTAAAAAGAAAACAGGCGGAGCCGGAGCCCCGCCTGTTCGGTTTCGGACGTGGATTTCGACAGCTTACTTCGCCGCCGGAGCCATCGAGATGTCGCTGACCTTGATGGAATCGCCTTCCGCGCTGCCCTTGATGGTCACATGATGACCCGCATGGGCCGCCACTTTCTCTTGGGCGTCCAGCGCGTAGACCTTCTTGTCCGTATCGTTCACGAGAACGTACTTGGCGCCTTCTTTCACGCACTTCGCCGCGCAATCCGCATGACCTTCCTTCGCGCCCTTTGCAGCACAGTGATCGTCGGAAATATAGCCCGTCCAGGACCCATCCGCCGCCAGCACCGCGCCTGCCGCAAAAAGCACAATCGCCACTGCCGTCGCAACCCTTGCTCTCATGTCTTTCCTCCTCAGATTGACCTGTCTTCTAATTGCCACGCCGGGCCGTCCAGTAGCATGGCACAGGGGCCGTGCGCGTGTCCATGCTCTCTGACTTGAATACGTCTTCCAACCATTCCTGGGTGACCCGCAGGACAAAAAAGGGGAAAACCCTGATGGATTCTCCCCTTCTGTGTGGCGCCCTAATCGGGCGAAGATTGCTTAGGTTATTGGCCGGATGACGCGTTGCTGGCCGTCGCGGTGCCAGCGGACTTGGGAATGCTCAAGTAGCCGCTCGCCGTCGTCTTGGTAACCTTGTTGACGACCAACTCCAGCGCCGCACGGCTTGCGCCGGTGTAGAAGAAGATCGGTTCGTTGACCGAGCGGTTCTTCTTCTCGAAGTTCTTGTCGTCCGCCAGAACGTTGATCGTGTACTGATTCTTCTTGGGGTTGGTGTCGCGCAGCTCGACCTGGATGGCGCCCACCTTCTGTGCCCCGGCCTTGCGCGTGACCGTGAATTCAAAGTAGTCGCGCTGTCCGATCCGGCGGAGCTGGTCAATCTCGTCGTGGTTGCGAGCGATCAGCGTGCCCATCTCGCTCTTGGCCATCTGCAAATTGTTCTTCGTGTCCGCGAGGTCCGTCTTCACGCCGTTGACGTCGCCGCCCAGGTTTTTCAAATCATCGGCGCTCGCCTTGGTCGCCAGCTCGCTCTTCACCGACGTCTCGAGGCCGGTCAGCTTCTTGTCGAAAGCAACGCCTGTGGCTTTGGTCAGCTTTCGAGCGTCGAGAAGCTCTTCTTTCGTGACTTGCAGCTTGTTCGTGACCACGTTGACGTCGCTCTGCAGCTGTTGGTTGATCTCTTCGGACTTCGCCAGGCGCTGCGCCAGCGCATCACTATTCTGCTTCAGCACCGCTTGTGTGGACTGCTGAACGCTGTTCGCGTGGTTGATGGCACTCCAACCCACTCCCAGCGCCAACAGCGAAACTCCTGCCAGCACAGCTACCGCCAGTCCCACCCAGCGCGGCGTGCCGGTCTGTCCTTGATTGTTTCCTTCCAGAAAGTCGCTCATATACTTCGTCTCCTTTTGGCTTGCGCCCTGTGACATAGGGAAAGTGCATCTCTCACGCCAATCAAATACTTCCTATGGAAATCTTGTAATGGGTCTATTTATCAGAGACTTATCCGCCATAAAGGCCCTCATCGGCGTCCGCGTTTATGGTACTGGTACCTATAATTTTTACGCAGTCCGGTCACCGGTTGTAATTTTTGCAGAATGAAGCCTAAGCGATCTCCTAAGCGATCTTAGGAAAATTCCGAGGAGGAGTTTCAGAGCAGGATGGATCGTCCTATTACGCCAAATAGTTAAAAATGCAGCAGTTAATCTTAGTCTCTTATGCGGCCTGCGGTGTGGGTTCGAACGCGGTGCCCTTACTGGAACTGAAATCCCGGTCGAGCGTAGTTGTGGCCGCTTGCAAAACGACATGGCAGTCGTGGCACTCCTGGAGATGGATCGCCACATCGCGCTCTACAGACTTGGAGAGTTTCCCCTCTAAGTACCAACAAATCAGATGGATAGTGTCCCGGCAACTCATGGCTCGTATCCCCCAGAAGACCTCAGCCGAGGTCTCTCCCCACCCTATACAGTGCACTTGGTGCGCCAGAGGTTCCCGCACTTCTGCATTTCTCTAAGTGTTTGAAAATAGAATATTTACGGCCGCCAGATCCGAGTTCAGCGAGAATACTGCGCCTAGTGGTTGAAATCTTTACGCAATTCAGCCCGGCTTCTTCAGCATTTTCGCAATCCTTACCGAGTGGGGGTCCCTAAATCCAACGATCGGGCATTACCGTTGAGGTATGACCGTCATTTCCTTCAGCACGGCAATCCGATCCGCGAGCGGCGGATGCGTGCTGAAGAGCGAAGAGAACATTCCGCCGCCCCTTCCGAAAAGCGGCTTCACGATGCAAAGTGAAGAAGTGGTTGGCGACAGAGTTGTGGACGGAATGCGCTTGTTGTAGGCGCCGAGTTTCTCCAGGGCGCGGATCAAGCCATAGGGATGGCCAACCATTCGCACTCCCGTCTCGTCGGCGGAGTATTCGCGCTGGCGCGAAATGGCGAGTTGTAGCATCACGGCGGCCAGCGGCGCGAGGATAATCATGAGCAGAGCAGTGATACCGCCGCCGTCCCTGTCGTCACGGCCACCATACCCAAACAACCGCGCGAAGTAGCCCATCCGCGCAACCCCGGTAATCCCTGCTGCGATTGTCGCAGCTACCGAAGTGATGAGGATGTCATAGTTGCGCACGTGCGACAGTTCGTGCGCAATGACCCCCTCGAGTTCCTCATCATCCATGAGTTGGAGCAGCCCCTGCGTCACGGCAACGGAAGCATGCCGAGGATTGCGCCCGGTCGCGAAGGCGTTTGGGGCGGCTTCAGGAATCACGTAAAGTTTCGGCACAGGAAGATTAGCCTTAGCGGCAAGCCGCTCCATGACCTCGTAGAGCCGCGGTAGCTGCTCGCGGGCCACGGGCTGTGCGCCGCTGGACAGCAGCGCAATCTTGTCCGAGAAGAAGTATGCGACCGCATTTAGGACGATCGCGAAACCGAGTGCGAGCTTCACTCCGCCCGGGCCGGCGATCGCCCCGCCAGCAAGCACCAGCAAAACACTCAGTGCGACTAACAGAAACGCTGTGCGAAGGATTTTCATCAGGGCACCGTCTCTCTCTTAGATGCAGTAAGCCCGAATAATGTTTCCACGCAGAAGCTGAGGCGAGGGGTTCTTGCTCGTGCGCCCCGCCACCAGTGTAGCCTACGTCTTTGCTAGCGGGGAATCTTGCTAAACTGCCCTGTTATG
>JBGPGF010000197.1:0-5577 GCA_041483755.1 Terriglobia bacterium
ACCATCATGTGCGACCGCGATCTGATCAGCCGCGCATCCCTCCCCGGTGAATTTGGCAAGGGTATGGCGAAGGCGCCCGGCGAGCTTTCAAGCCTGCGCTTTCCCCTCGGCACGACCGTGGACGCCGCCGAAAAGGAACTGATCCTCCAGACGCTGCAGGCCACCGGCAACAACAAGACACGCGCCGCGGAGCTGCTCGCCATCAGCTTGAAGACACTCCACAACAAACTGAAGGAATACGGCGCGGATCGCGCCGACGCGGAGTAGGCGCACGGCATGCAGATTCGTCTGCGCACAAAACTGACGCTGGTCATGACGGGCCTGGTCCTGCTCGTGGTGGCCGTTGTTTCGGGCGTGTTCGTCGCAAGGCTCGCCAGCCAGGTCATCAACGAAGCGAACGCCCGGGCGCGCATCGTGGCCCAGCAAACTTTTTCGCAAGCCCAGCATGCCCTCACCGACGCAGCAAACCAGGGGCTGCGTCCCGCCACGCGGAACCCCGATGATGTTCACGACTACGTGCGACACGCGTTTGAGGTTCATCCGGGGCTTAATTCCCTGCTGCACTCTTCGATTGACTATGCGCCGTCCATTTATGAAGTGACGATTGCGGATCGCGACAGCCTGGCCATGATTTCGAGCGACAGCAACCTGCCCGGCCGGTTCGTGCCGCGCCGCACGCCGCTCTCGCAACTCCTGGGCGCCAGCTTCTACCGGCAAATGCGGGCCCTGTACGGTTCGCCGCGTGTTTACGAGGTGGATTTTCCGTTCGACATGGCCCACGAGCCTTTCGGCGAGGTCCGCGTGGGCCTTTCTTCCTCCCTTTTGCGCAGTGAGTTGTCGCCAAGCCTTCGTTCGTCGGCCCTCATTGTTCTGGCGGCATTGCTGATTTCCACGGCGCTGGCCGCCGCCGTCAGCCGCGCGGCGCTTGCGCCCATCGCCGCCATCTCCGCGCAACTCGACCGCATCTCCGCGGGGCAGTTTGACGCTCCTTCGGCGTCAGCGAAAAATCCCGGCGCGGGCACCGACGAACTCGGCCAGGTCAGCCGCAAGATTACGCAGGTCGGTCAGCAGTTGCGCGGGGTGCACGAAATATTTTCCACTCTGCGCGAAAACCTGAATCAGGTCATGGCCGGCCTCGAAGACGGACTGCTTCTTTTCACGCGCGATGCTCGCGCCGTCATGGTGAGTCCCGCGGCCGAGAAATTCCTTGGCAGGTCCGCCGGCGAAATTATGGGCCGCCGCGTCGAGGAAATTTTCCCGCCGGAGCATCCTCTCCGGCAGGCGCTTCGCGTCGAGGGTGATGAGCTGAGCGAAGTGGCCGCGGAGATCGAATTGGAGACGCCGAACGGCCCAAAGCGCGTCGGCGTGAGCGTCCAGGCGATTCAGGAAGACGGGGAGCGCATGGGCGCGCTCGTCACTCTGCGCGACCTCGACTCTCTGGAAAGCATCAGCACGCAGTTGCAGGTTAGCGAGCGCCTCGCGGCCGTCGGCCGCATCACGGCCGGCGTGGCCCACGAAGTGAAAAATCCGCTCAACTCGATGCGCCTTTGGCTCGAAAATCTAAAGGAATTGCTGCCGCGGGAACAGGAAGGCGCCCTGCAAGCTGTTCAGGTGCTTGACAAAGAGATTGACCGCCTCGACGCCGTGGTGAAGCGCTTCCTCGATTTCAGCCGCCCCGTGGATGTGCATCTCGAGGCCACCCAGCTTTCCAGCCTCCTCAAGGAAGTCCTCGAAGTCGCCCAGCCGCAGCTGCAGAAGGCCGGCGTGCAGCTCGCGCAGCTCCTGCCCATTGATGTGCCCGAGGTTTACGTGGATCGCGCCTTGCTCAAGCAGGCCATTTTAAATCTTGTCCTCAACGCCATCGAGGCCATGCCCCAAGGCGGCCAATTGCGCCTGGTCCTCAGCCGCCTCAGCGATATGGCGGAAATCACCGTCGGCGATACGGGCCGCGGCATCGCCCCGGAAAACCGCCAGAAAATTTTTCAGCTTTTTTTCACCACGCGCCCGGGAGGGAGCGGCATAGGACTCGCCAGCACATTCCGAATTGTGCAGCTTCACAACGGTTCGATAAACTTTACTTCGGAGGTAGGCCGGGGCACGACGTTCCGCATCGAACTCCCGCTGGCATCCTGAATATGCTGCGCAACCCAACCTGCGAAGCTTGCGTTTGCGCTGTGCTCAATCGCCGTACCGCCGGCGCCGCTCTCTGCGCCGTGGCGCTGGTTTCCGCATTCTTTTTCGCCGGCTGCGCGAGCCGCAAAGCGCGCGCCTTTCCCTGGAGCACCGCCGTGCTTGTGCATCCTCGCTTGCCGGCAAAATCCGCGCCGCCCGCGGAAGCTGAACCCGTCCCCGACCTTCGCCCCCTTATTTCCGAACCGCCGCCGCGTCTGGGTGCACTTCGCAGCGGACCGCCGCGGCCGCGTGCCGCGGCCGGACCCGACACCGATTCTCGCCCCGACGCGCCCATGATTGTCCCGCAGCTTTCCGCGGAAGAATCGGCAGCGGCACAAAAACAGACCAAAGAGAACCTGGCGATTGCACAGCGCAACCTCGCTGCCTCGCGTGGCCGCTCGCTCTCCGCTACACAAGCCGATCTCGCCGGAAAGATCCGTAGCTTTATCGAAGATGCCGGCAAAGCGGCCGGCGCGGGCGACTGGGTCCGAGCGCGCAACCTCGCCCAAAAAGCCCAGGTTCTCTCGGAAGCTCTCGCGCGCTCCTTCTGACCCGCTCTTGCCGGGCCTGTCCACGAAATCGATGCTTCCTCTCGAACGAGCGGCGGCGGCTCCGGCCAGCAGCCGTTTGCGTTAAGATGAAGCCGTGAAATCCTACGACGTGGTCATCGCCGGCGGAGGCCTGATCGGCGGCTCGATCGCCTTGGAACTTGCGCGCGCGGGTCTGCGAGTCGCCGTTTTCGACAAGCAGGAGCCGGGCCGGGAAGCTTCCTGGGCCGGCGCCGGTATTATCTCGCCCGCGCCGGAAAACCAGGGAATGATTCCTCTCGTGCCGCTTGGCAAGGCCAGCCTGCAACTCTATCCGCAATATGTCACCGATGTGGAGGAACTCAGCGGCCAGAGCGTGGGCTTCCGCCCCTATGGCACGATCGAAACGCTGTTCGCTGCCGACGCCGCGAGCGAGCTGAGCACGCTCGTGGCGGTCCACCGGGGCCTCGGCCTCGCGTGCGACCCGTTGCGCGTTGAAGAAGCGCGCGAGCTCGAGCCCGCGCTCGGTGAAGACCTCCAGGCCGCGGCGATCCGGCCGGACGAAGCCTGTGTGGACAATCGCGCCCTCACCGCCGCGGTCTTGGAAGCCGCCGGCCGGTCGGGTGCGGAGATTCACGCGGGTTGCGGTGTGGAAGCCATTTGGCGAGAGGGCAATCGTTGCGCAGGTCTTGTCACGCAGGGAGGGAAAATCTCCGCGGGCCACACCGTCATCGCCGCCGGCTGTTTTTCAGCCGCCATCGAAGGCGCCGCTCCTTACGCGCCGGTTCGGCCGGCCAAGGGCCAAATCATCGCGCTGCGCAGCAACGCGGTGAAAATCGAGCGCGCCCTCTGGTCGGAACGCATCTATCTCGTCCCGCGCAACGATGGCCGAATCATTGCCGGCGCGACGCTGGAATACGCAGGCTTCGATAAAACACTGACAGCAGGCGGTATTCATCAGGTGATTGATGCGGCGATCGAGATTGTCCCCGCGCTGCGCCACGCGGAAATCGTCGAAACGTGGGCCGGTTTGCGTCCCGATTCGCCGGACCACTTGCCCATTCTCGGCCCCGCCGATCTCGGAGGCCTGCTTTTCGCCACGGGACATTTCCGCAGCGGCGTTCTGCTCGCGCCGGTTACAGCGAAGTTGCTTCGGGAATGGGTCGCGGGGGAGCGCATCTCGGTGGATTGTGATCGTTTCAGTCCCCTGCGCTTCCTGGAAGGCCGCGCGGCCACAAGTCACGAATCCGCGCGATAGATTCGCCTCTGTGCGATCCTCTGTACCGCGCTTGGGCTCAAGATGACGGACGCGGAAGCGAATAAGGTTGCAACCCATTTATGCCGATTGAAAGCCGCCGCTTACTGAGGATTTCGAAAGACCGGTGCCGGCACGAGCGTCGTTCTTCCCAGGTCTCTGAACTGTATTTTGTCTCCGTCCAGTGCGAGCGCATGCTCAAGTTCGATGTCCAGCGTTGATCCTCGCGGCAGCTCGGCCTCGGGACCCCGCGTGAGCAGCACCGCCGCCAGTCCCGCGGCGGCGCCGATTCCAGCGCCAATCCCTGCGCCTTTAATGCTGCGCCCGGCAATAGCTCCAATCCCCGCGCCCGTCGTGGTGGTCTTCGCGATGGTTCCCGCATCGCCACCTTTGTTGCTTGCGCCCTGAATCTTCCCTTCGGAGTCCATGGTCTCCTTGCCGCCGGTATCGGCGCTCTTCGGCGCCGCGTTCAAGTCCACGGTGTATCCATTGGGAAAGATCAGCGACTCCAGGCGCAGCCGGAATTCACCGACGCCCTTCACGCGGCCCGGCCGTTTCGATTCCAGGATCGAGCCGCGCATGTAAGATCCCACTGGAATCACAATTCGGTTGTTGATGGTCACCGGAAAGGCGGTCTGGAAATAGACGGAGTCGCCCGGCTTGGCGCCGCGCGTCGAGATGCCGTTCTGGAGAATGACGGCGAGTTTCGTTCCCGCGGGGACAATGACGCTTTCACCACGGCTTGCCCTGGGCGAATCGGCGTCTTGCTGAGCGGCGGGCGGCACCGGCGGGGGCGCCGACGTTTGCGGACCGGTGGAATCCTGCGCCACACCAAGCATCGCGAATCCCAGAAACCCCGCGGTGAGCAGGAAATAGGGCCGGCAGCCTCTGCGTGATGGACCGTTCATCTCAAGCCTCCGGTACGTTTGGTGCGATGCGCTCCGCCAGCGAACGGATGCCTGAGTATAGCTCCATCTCCTGGTGGACGGTGACGAGCCGGCCCGCCGGACGCCCTGCGACGCGACGGCGCTACCCGCCGCCTGTTTGACCGCGCGCCGCAAACTTCCTAAGCTGTGACTTCGGGAAGGAGGAGGTGCCCATGGCGAAGATTGCGCTGATCTATGGAATGCGGCTGTTCCCGTCGGAGGAGCTGAGCGAGGTTCAGGAAGCGACCGTGGTCTTAAAGAACGGCAAAACCGCGCGCGTAACCATGCACCTCATCGAAGGCAGCAAGGAAGAAATCGAGAAGACGTTTCGCGAATCCACGGAAGCCTTCTTTGATATTTATCCGGAGATTTAGAAACTCGAAGTGCGAAGAAAAATCTAGCGGTTGCCGAAATTTTCCGGGTCGGCGTTCGGATCGCCCAGCGCATCCGAGATCAGCACCGTGGACTGTCCCGTGAACTCGATGCGCTTGCGGCATCTGTGGCACGCCGCCAAGTCGTCAATGCGCACCATATACGAGCTGGCCTTCGCGAAGCGAATCTTGT
This sequence comes from Terriglobia bacterium, assembly GCA_041483755.1. GTDB lineage: Bacteria > Acidobacteriota > Terriglobia > Acidiferrales > UBA7541 > Acidiferrum. The sequence goes on from JBGPGF010000197.1 coordinate 5,445, forward strand.
CCTCTTCGCTGGCGCCGCGGGGCAGTTCCTTCCTCTTCATGCAGACTTTCCAGCGCACGGGAAATGTAAATTCGTGGCGGCAAAAAGGGCACAGCAGCTTCTGCTGCTTCACCTCTTCTCGTTCGGTATAGAT
>JBGPGF010000198.1:0-5568 GCA_041483755.1 Terriglobia bacterium
ATGAGCGCGCCATCCCGCAGTACAATCTGGGCCACACGGACCGCCTGACAACTCTTGAAACGCTTTTACCCAAATATCCAGGCCTGTGGCTCACGGGCAACTATCTGCGCGGCCCGGCAATCGGCGCTTGCATCGAGCAGGCTCTGAGTGTAGCCGGGGAAATCGCAGAGCGCGTTTCGAAATGAGCGCGGCGGGTTCATCCGTCCGTGGAAATTCGCCGTATAGTCTCACAGGAGACGAAGAAGCTTAACCCGTGTTCCTGGCGGTCCTGACACCCAAGGATTCCAGCGAAGTGTCGCCCGATGCGATGCTGATACAGCAGCTACTTCAACGGGACGTGGACGCTTTCGAACAACTCTACGACCGGCACTCCCGCATCGTATACGCCCTGGTTCTACGCATCGTGCAGCAGGGTTCCACCGCAGAAGAGGTCGTCCAGGAAGTTTTTCTGCAGTTGTGGCGCAATGCCGCGCGATATGACACTCGCCGAGGGCCCTTTGTGCCCTGGCTGATGGCCCTGGCTCGCAATCGCGCGCTCGATCATGTGCGGCTAAAGAGCGAACGCCAGCGGCGGCGGGAAGACCAGACAGAGGAGTTGCCGCCAGTCATCGACGTCCCGCAATTCGAACGAGCGCTCGATGAGAAGCGACGCGCGGAGCGCGTGCGGGCCTTGATGAGCTTGCTAAACCCACAGCAGAAAAAAGCCATCGAGCTGGCCTATTTCGAAGGTTTGAGTCACACCGAAATTGCCGAGACTCTGAAAGAACCTCTCGGCACCGTGAAGAGTCGGATCCGAAATGGATTGCTGCGCTTGAAGGAAGGCTTGCGGGCTGCGACGTGAGCAAGTGCGACCAATTCCGGGAGCTGATCGAAGCCTACGCGCTGGGGGCGCTGGACGCCGAAGAACGCGTTGCGTTCGAGGCGCACGTGGCGACTGGTTGCCAAGACTGCGCAAAGGCAGTCGAGGAAGCCCGTTGGCTGGTCAGCCAGCTTGGCTATCTCGCTCCGGACGCCAGGCCATCGGAAATGCTGAAGGGCCGTTTGATGCGAAGCGTTCGAACTGAAGCGCGGACGGCACAGGGCTCCGTGAGGCCCAAGACCAGTATCCCCTTCTGGATGTGGGCGGGCGTTGCGGCGTTGCTCCTTCTGACCTTGTACTCCGCGTGGGATGCACGGCGGCTCCAGAGGGACATCCAAGCCGCAAATGAGCGCGCGACTGCGATCCTGCAGCAGCGCAAAGAACTCGAAGCACAACTGCGACTTGCCAAGCGCGAAGCACGGATTCTCACAGATCCCAATTCGAAAAAGATCATGCTGCCGCCGAAAGATTCGCTGATGCCCCAACTCGAAGCGATGTGGCATCCTGAGCTGGGGCTTTGCGTGATGGGGCAGAAAGTGCCCATGCCCGCCAATAAACGCGTTTTTCAGCTGTGGCTGATTCCGAAGACGCCGGGTAGCAAACCGATGCCTATGCAGACGCTCTGGCCCGATGCAGACGGCAAGATGGTTCGCCTTGTAGAGAATACGCCGGAGCCGATGTGGAACACTAAGGCGATAGCCATTACCGAGGAACCCGAGGGTGGAAGTCTGCAACCCACCAGCGAGCCGATGTGGATTGGTGGGATTAGCTAGAACCATTGAGTTGGACTAAAATAAAGTGCTGTGGATGAGGCTTTCATTCGTGAAAAACCCGATTCTTCATCTTGCTCGGGCGTGTATGTGTCTGACCCTGTGGCTCCCGTCGTCTGCCCCTCCGCCACAAGTCCAGAGACCTGACAACCGAGGAGTGCCCGAAGCTGGGGAAACAAAAACGTTACCTCCGTCCGCTTTCCCCGAACTTCCCAAGACAATCCGAAAGCGACTCGAGACATTAGGTTGTGCTGTTCCCCAGATCCCAGGAGAAGCCAAACAGCAAAACGTAGTCCATGGCTCCTTCGCCCGGCCAGCACAGACGGACTGGGCCGTTCTTTGTTCGCGAGCGGGAAAGTCTTCCATCTTTATCTCTTGGGGAAAGCCAACCACCTGTTCCAGTGAGTTGGCAATTCGGGACGATAGCAATTACCTGCAAGGCGACGCCGAAGGCCGCCTGGTTTATTCCCGGCAGATCTTGAGTGCGAATAGCAAGAAAATGCTTCAGTACGCACAAGCCTCCAACCAAGATGGGAACGGGAAGGCGCCGGATTATCCGCGGCTCGACCACGCAGGCGTCGAAGATATCTTTGTAGGGAAAGCTTCGGAAATTTATTACTGCTCGCAAGGGAAATGGCAAACGCTCCAGGGCGCCGATTAGTTCCCCAGACTCTCGCTGTAGCGAAGTTCGAGCCTAATTTTGCGACGCTCTGCAGCTTCGCCGTACCGGCGCTGTTCCTCCGGGGATTCCACGCTCAAGGATGGCACGGGTTTGGGCCGGCGCGCGTTCTCATCGACGGCCAATAACGTCACGTAGGCCGTTGCTGTGTGTTTACGCTCCCCGGTTTTGGGTGGCGTTGCGCCAAGCCGTATAATACGAAAGCCCCGATGAGCGCACCAAAGAAAACCCGCCGCGAAATACTCGAAGAGTTTGTGGACAAAAAGCCCGACGATGCTTTCTCACGCTACGGCCTGGCCGTGGAATGTATGAACAACGGCGATACGGCCGCTGCGGACAGAGAGTTCCGCGCTTTGCTCGAACACAATCCGGATTACGTGCCTGCGTATTTGATATACGCGCAAATGCTGGCCCGTGCGGCGCGCATCGGGGAAGCAAAACAGGTCCTATCCAGCGGCATCGCTGTTGCCGCAAAAACAGGCAATCAACACGCCCGCTCGGAGATGGAAGCTTTGCTCGGCGATCTAGGTTGAGACTTCCACTCTGGCCGTTTCTGTCCTCCCCGCAATGTAGCGCATCCTCTGGTATGATTTGGTCTGGGACCTATGCGGCCTGAACGGATTCCGCTCTTTCCCCTCAACGTCGTTCTTCTCCCCGGCGCGGACCTTCCTTTGCACATTTTCGAACCACGCTACCGTCAGATGGTGCGGCGATGTCTCGATGATAAGTCGGAGTTCGGCATGCTGCTCGCGCTGCCGAAGGGCGTGGTGCACGTGGGATGCACGGCGGAAATTATCGAGGTGGTGAAACGTTATGCCGATGGAAGAATGGATATTCTAACAGTGGGTCGCGCGCCCTTTCGCGTGGTCAAACTGTTCAACGAGGACCCGCTCGTGGAAGGCGAAGTGGATTATCTCGAAGACTCGGAGATGCCGTCGAACGTGCGTGTGCGGCGCGAACTCATCGAGCTCTACGAAGCTTGTCATACGTTGATCTTCGGCGACTATCCAAAAAATGTGGAAGACGGCACTCCTGAGAATCTGTCTTACGTCGTGGCCGGCACGCTTCCCATGGATTTGCTCTGGAAACAGCAAATCCTGGAGCTGCGCTCCGAAGCAGACCGTCAAGAGCGTCTGGTGACGTACCTCCGCGAGTGGGCGCCGCATCTACAGAAGACAGAAGTAATGCGCCAGCGCGCCGGCGGCAATGGACACGGATTGAATTAGTGCGGTGCGGGCCGGCCCGGTCGGCTCGCGGAACGGGACCCTCATGACGGCAAGCTCCTCGATGCATTCTTCGGCAAGCCATTCGAAACCTCGCACGCTCGGCGAGTTTCGGCGCATACCGGATTTCGACGTCCGCAGCGCCTCTTTTTCGGTTAAGGACGAGATGCGCCGGAACCTGCTGCGGGCCATCGAAAAGAACGAAACGCTCTTCCCCGGCGTGCATGGCTACGAAGACACCGTCGTCCCGCAAATCGTCAATGCCCTGCTTTCCCGCCACAATTTCATTTTGCTGGGCTTGCGCGGGCAAGCGAAAAGCCGCATTATGCGCGGCTTGGTGCAATTTCTGGATGCGGAGATTCCCGTCGTGACGGGCTGCGAGATCAATGATGACCCGCTCCGGCCGATTTGCCGCTCCTGCCGCGAGAAAATCGCCACGGAAGGTGATGACACTCCGATCGCATGGCTGCCGCGCGATCTGCGCTATGTGGAAAAACTAGCGACCCCGGACGTGACCATCGCCGACCTCATCGGCGACGTAGACCCCATTCGCGCCGCGCGCGGCGGGCGCGATCTTTCCGACGAACTAACGATTCACTATGGTCTGCTGCCCAGGGCAAATCGCGGGATCTTTGCGATCAATGAGCTGCCCGATTTGGCGGGGAAAATTCAGGTGGGTCTCTTCAACATCATGCAGGAAGGCGACATCCAGATTAAGGGCTACCCGCTGCGGCTGCCTCTGGATGTTCTGCTCGTTTTCACGGCCAACCCTGAAGATTACACGGCTCGTGGGAAGATCATCACGCCGCTGAAAGATCGCGTTGGCGCCGAGATTCGAACGCATTATCCTTCGAGCACCGAAGAAGGCATGACCATCACGGCGCAAGAGGCATGGACCGGCCGCGAAGCGGGACGCAAGATCGAAATCCCGAAGTACCTGCGCGAAGTGATTGAGGAAGTTGCTTTTCAGGCGCGCGAAGACAAGCGGGTCGACCGGCGTTCCGGGGTGAGCCAGCGCCTGCCGATCACGGCCCTCGAGAGCGTGGTCAGCAGCGCGGAGCAGCGGGCGGCGCGAACCGGCGAAAAGACGGGCGTTGCTCGCGTCACCGATGTCTATGCGGCGCTTCCAGCGATTACCGGCAAGCTCGAGCTTGAATACGAAGGCGAACTGAAAGGCGCGGACACCGTCGCGCGCGAATTGATTCGAACTGCGGTCGGGCGCGTGTTCAGCAAATATTTTGCCGAAGTCAGTTTCCAGACGGTCGTTCAGTGGTTCGAGATGGGCGGAGAGCTGAAATTGCCGGAGTTGCTCACAACAGCCGAGCGCTACCAGCAACTTTCAAAAATTCAGGGGTTGATGGAGAACCTCAAGAAACTCGGCGTGGAGGATCGCAAGGATGCCGGCGCGGCCGCGGCTGCCGCCGAGATGATCCTCGAAGGTTTGTGGGCGCACCGGAGGATTGGCCGCAGCGAAGAGCGCGGTTACTACGCAGAAAAGCCGCGCCAACCTGAGCCGCGCGAGACGCCCGGCCGCCCGCCGCGCCGACAGTTCAATTGAGGCTGAACAATGAAGGTCATTCGCTACGGAAAATATGTGGGCGAGCCGGCCGATGCGGTCGATTTGGAAGAGTTGGTGCGCCGGCTGGGCGATTTTTTTCTGCAGAGCGGATTCGAATCGCAATATTACGGCGTTTCGGAGATGGACCCGGAAAAGTCCATGGAAGCGCTGCGCGAGGCCATTTTGCGGGCGTTGCAGGAAGGAGATTTGCTGCCAGAAAATGCAATGAGCGACGAGCTGCGCGAAATGCTGCAGAACGCGGACGCGAGAAGCAGCCAGGCGGTGCAAGACCTGCTCGACAAGCTGATGGAGCGGCTGGCCCAGGAAGGATTCATCAATCCACAACAACCGCCTCAAGTGACGCCTCCTCCGCAGACATCGGCGGCTGGCCACCTCGGCCAACCGCAAGGACGGCAGACGGAAGCGCGATTCGAAATCACGGACAAGACCATCGACTTTCTCGGCTTCAAGACACTGCA
>JBGPGF010000199.1:0-5481 GCA_041483755.1 Terriglobia bacterium
AATCTTGTCCTCTTCGCTGGCGCCGCGGGGCAGTTCCTTCCTCTTCATGCAGACTTTCCAGCGCACGGGAAATGTAAATTCGTGGCGGCAAAAAGGGCACAGCAGCTTCTGCTGCTTCACCTCTTCTCGTTCGGTATAGATTGAGCGGTTGTCCATAGTCAGTGCGCGGGCTGGCCTTTCGCAGATGTCGCACCCGCCGTGGCGGAGATTGTAACAAATTCAAGGCCCAGGTCGCGCCATCGCGGCAGCCAGTGTTCCAGCGCCGCCACGGTGTGCCGCCGGTCGCCATTCTGCTGCGCATGATTGCCGTCGTGCAAGCACAGAATCTCTCCGCCGGGCCATACAGGCTCACCGCGGCGCGCTTTCTCCGTGCGCGTCGAGATCGCCTGCATTCGCGGGATAAGCCATTCGGCGGACTTCGCGTGCCAATCGCCGGTGATCAGCGTCCACATCACCACGCCGCGGATCCCCGCCTCGCGCACCGATCCATCCAGCAGCGGATTGCGCATGCCGAACGGCGGCCGCATCAGCTCCGCGGGCGCACCCAGCGCGGATGCAATCGCTTCCTGACAGCGGAGCAGTTCCTCGCGCTGCCGCCGGCGGCCGAGCAACGCCAGATTCGGATGCGTCTCTGTGTGATTGCCGATTGCGTGGCCGCGGGCAGACATTTCCTGCACCAGCCCCGGGCATTCGCGCACAAATTTCCCAATCAGAAAAAACGTCGCCCGCGCCTGGTAGCGATCGAGGAGATTCAGGAGTTGCGGCGTAATCGCCGGATTGGGCCCGTCGTCAAACGTGATGGCAAGCTGCCCCAGCGACGGCGTGAATCGAATCGTTGGTCCAAACCATTGGCACCGCGGATAGCCCGCACCGTAAGTAGCCAGCCCGCCCAGCGCCGCCACCGCCGCCGGCCCCGCGATGAACCACGGATTCACAAGCAATCTCTCCTGCCGCCGCATTCGCGCAGCGGGTTTGAAAACAAGTCATTCGCTCTTGCGCAGCGCTTGCAAATCAATTCCCAAGTGCTGGCACTTTTTGTAGAGGTGGCTCCGCTCCAGCCCCAGCGCGCGTGCCACTTTCGTCATGTGAAACTTGTTCTTTCGCAGTTCCGCGACCAGCACTTCCTTCTCAAACGCTTCCGCCCGTTCCACAAGCGTCCCGGCCACCGCTGCCCCTTCACCAGGACCCGAAAATCCCGCCGCACTGCTCGCACCCGCCGCCGGTAGGACGAGACGAACATCTTCAGCCGATACGGTGTCTTCCGCGGCCAGCAGCACCAGCCGCTCGACCACGTTCCTCAGCTCGCGCACATTTCCCGGCCATTCGTATCGCTGCAGCTCGGCAATCGCCTCCTTGCCGAACTCTTTCACCTTCCAGCCGTTTTGCGCCGCCACTTGTTCCGCGAAATGCGCCGCCAGTTCCGGAAAATCTTCGGGCCGCTCGCGCAATGGCGGCAACACCAGCGGGAAGACGTAGATGCGGTGAAACAGGTCGCGGCGAAAAGCACCCTGCTTCACAAGCGCCTCGAGGTTACCGTGCGTCGCCACCACCACACGCACAGCCACGCTCACCGGCTTGTCGCCGCCCACACGCTCGATTTCGCCCTCTTCGAGCACGCGCAGGAGCTTTGCCTGCATGGCCACGGGCATGTCGCCGATCTCGTCGAGGAAGAGCGTTCCGCCGTCGGCCTGTTCGAACTTCCCCACGTGCCGCGCCGCCGCTCCCGTAAACGCGCCTTTCTCGTGGCCAAACAGTTCCGATTCGATCAGCTCCGACGGCACGGCCGCGCAATTCAGCGTCACGAAGGGCGCCGCGTGCCGCGCGCTCTTCTCGTGAATCGCTCGCGCCACCAATTCCTTTCCTGTCCCGGTCTCTCCGAGGATGCACACGCGCGTTTCGCTGGGCGCGACACGCTTGATCTGCATGAACAGTTTTTTCATTGCCGCGCCGCTGCCCACCAGCTCGTGCTTGCCCAGCTGGTGCCGCAGCTCGCGGTTCTCTTCTTCGAGCCGCGAAAGCCGCAGCGCATTTTCGAGCGCAATCAGCAGCTTGTCCGTGGAAAGCGGCTTCTCCAGAAAATCGAAAGCGCCAAGCTTTACCGCTTTGACGGCCATCTCGACGTTCGCCTGGCCTGAAATCAAAATCACCGGTGTCTTCACCCCGGCCGCTTTGAGGTCCTTCAGGAGAGAAAGCCCGTCTTTTCCGGGCATCACGACATCGGAGAAAATCAGGTCGAAGGTCTCCGCGCGAAGCAGTTCCATCGCGCGGGCCGCGTTGTCGGACACCGTGGCCTCGTGGCCCGCCAAACGGAAGGCGCGCGAAAGCGATGCGAGCGTGCTCGCGTCATCGTCCACGATCAGAAGACGCGTCTTGCGGGGCACCGGTGAATCCTGTTGCGCGCTCAAACGGGTGTGCCCTCCGGCGCTCGAGCCGGTGCCGAGCCAGCGTTCGGCGGGCGCTGCGGCAAGTCAATGCGGAACGTCGCGCCGCGGCCCGGCTCGCTGGCCACGGAGATCGTTCCGCCGTGATCGCTCACCACCGACTGCACAATCGCCAGTCCCAGCCCGGTTCCGTGCTGCTTGCTGGTGTAGTACGGCGTGAAGAGGCGCGAACATTCCTCCGGCGTCAGGCCCTCGCCGGAGTCGGCCACTTCCAGCCGCACGCCGCCGTTGTGCGCCGTCGTCCGCAGCGTCAGCGTACCGCCGGCCGGCATGGCGTCCAGCGCGTTCAAAATCAGGTTTTGCAGCGCGCGATGCAATAGATCCGGGTCGGCGTCAATCTCCGGCAGATTTTCCGCAAGGTAGGACTCCGGGGTGATCGTCGGCTTCCCCACCGCGCTGAATTGCGGCTCGAACAGCCGCACCGCCGTGCGCACCGCTTCATTCACGTCCACTTTTTGAAGATGGGGCGCGGGCATTTTCGAAAAATCGCTGAAGCGCCCCACGATGGTGTTCAAGTTTGCAAGCTCCGTCTTCAGCGTGGCCGTGGACTCCTTGAAGACCTCGTCGAACTGCTTCGCGGGCAGAGAGCGCGCCTTGTGCATGTTTTCGAGCGTAATCTGCAGCGGGAAGAGAGGATTGCGCAACTCGTGGGCCAGGCGGCGCGCCAGTTCGCGCCACGCCGCCACGCGCTCCGCCTGGACAAGCCGTTCGCGTTGCGCGGCCAGCGTCTTGGTCATGTCATTGAAAGCCGTGGCGAGCTGCCCGATTTCGTCACTCCCCCGCGCCTTGATCCGTGTTTCCCAGTGGCCCGCGGCCACGTCACGCGCGCCTTCCGCCAACTCCTCCACCGGCCGCGTGATCCGCGCCGAGATCCACCACGTGAGCAGCAGTCCCATGAAAAGCGCCGCGCCGCCGACGCCCGCCGCGGTCCAGCGGATTCGTTGCAAGAGCGTCAGCAAATCCTTGCGCGAGCTTCCTACAAGCAACACGCCGAGCAGTTCGTTGTTTCGCCCCGTCAGCGGAATCGCGTGAAACGTTTCCGCTGCCGTGGGATCCGCGGACCATTCGATCGTTTGCACCAGCGGCTTCGAGTCCTTGCGGACCTGCTCGACGACCGGTGCGAGGCGCTCGGCCTGCTCGACCGGGCCGTTGGCATCCGTCAACGCCGAGGCGGTAAACGCAGAATCCAGATTACTGTAGAGTAGCGCGCGCATCCCCGCGGGGAGCGCGAGCGACGCCAGAAACCTGCGGTCCAGGCTTTGCCCCCCGATGATGTAAAGCTTCTTATCGGAGACGGGCGGCGTGCGTATCGCGGTGAGAGAAAGCGCCATGTGGTCTGAAAGTTCTTCGCGTTTCAGGAAGGCTTCCGAATCGTTCCAATCCTTTGTTTCTCGCACCCAATCGTTCTTGTAACCCACGCGCGCCTGATATTGCACCGACGAGATCAGCGTCCCGTCCGCGCTCACGAATTCCACAAAATCCAGTCCTTGTTCTTGCGCCGCCCCCGCCGCGTCGTGCACGTATAAGGAAAAGTCCGCGTTCGATTGGGCCAGAGCGATGGCCGTGCGCAGCGTCACCTCCGCATTGGCGATGTTTTCGACACGATGGGCCACGTCTTCTCCGCGCTGCGTAAATTCCCGGCTGAATTGCGCCACCAGCGCTTCCGTGCGCTGCGCGTCCATCTCCTCGAATGCTTCGCGCGTGTAGCGCGTCACACCCCAGGCCACCAGGGTCACCGACGCCAACACCGTCAGCAGAAACACCAGAAAGATCTTCGTGCGGAAACTCACGGCTTGCCCCCCGGCGGTGCTGCCTGCTCTGGCGCGGGGTTCGATTGTTCCGGCTTCGCCGCGGGCATCGCATCCGGCCGGTCCAGCCAAACATCGGCGAGGCGCCATTCGCCCCAGTTCGAGGGCATCCAATCACGAACCGCCCCGCCAATCCCTGCGGTTTCCAAAGCCGCGACCAGCGGCACGATTCGCCGTTCCTCCAGCACTCGCCGCTCGCGCGCGTACAATTCTTCCAGGCCGCCGTCGCCCGGCGTGCCATTTTCGCTTTTTACGGCCACCGCGTTCAGGCCGAGCTCGGCGGCGAGCGCGCCAAATTCCGCCCGCGGGGAGAGCGACGCGAAGCGCCACGTCACCAGATGCAGCCCCGCCGCAGGCTCGGTCGGGGTTGCAGAATCACCGCCACGAGGCCCCGCGCGATTCACCACTTGAATCACAATTTGCGATTGGCGCGCGTTGAACGCCACGCGGTCCGCAAGAAGCTTGGCAACATCTCCGCGCGCGTCCACGCGCAATCGCAGCGGCTCCCCAACGCTGGCGGTATTCGCGGGCAGCGTGTCGCGGATTTCTTTCGCTCGAGTTGGATTGGCATCCACGTTGAACACGAAAGCATACCCGGAGAGCCACTGCGGCAAAAGGGCGGCGGATGGCTCCGCCTGCTTTTGCAGCAACACGCCGGCCATCGTCACCCGGTCAAGCAAGAGAGATACCGCCTCGCGCAACCGCGCATCCTGCGCGGCAGGTTGCGCATCATCGAACACCAGCGCAAAGAGCTTCACCGGTGTGGAAGCCCATGTCTTCAGGCCAGCCTGCGTCGCGCGGCGCACCAGGTCCGGCGTCAGCTCGATCACGTCCGCCTTGCCAAGCTGCAAATCATAAAGCTGCCGTAACGGCGGCACTCCCAGCGTTACTTCGATCGAATCCACAAACGGCCTTCCCGCCCAGCATTCCTCGTTCGCGTGGAAGACTCGTCGTGGTGCGGCAGTCGGCAAGTCGCTGTCCGCCGCGCCCGCATCCGCACTCTTGCTCGCGTCCGCTTCGACAAACGGTCCGGTGCCGAGGAGCCCGCCACCCGGCGGAACGCGGAAGATGAAGTTCGGCCCCGACGCCAGCTCTTCGAGAAGTTCCGGCATCGGCTCCGCCGACTGGATCACCACCGAATTTTCTATGACCGCCATCTGCCGAGAGGCCGGCAACAACGTTCGCAGCGCCATCGCAGCATCGCGCGCCGTCATCGGCGTGCCGTCGGAGAA
>JBGPGF010000200.1:0-5475 GCA_041483755.1 Terriglobia bacterium
CCCATCCGGGAGACCCGCTCTTCTCCCCGCCCGCCAACGTTCCCGATCGGCAATTCGCAATGGCACAGCACATGTTGCGGCCCCGGCTCCGCCGGGGGCGGTTTTTCTTAATCGTGGCACAGCCACTCCTGGCTGTGCGCTTCATCCTCCCACCAATATGCGCCGCTTCTAATCACTCGTTTACCCTGAGGCTCTGCCGGAAGGCCACTTCTCTCACTGCCCGGCCTCTTGCCTTCCCTCCGCGTAGGGGGCACGGCGCTCCCGTGCCCGTCCCTCATGAAAGAAAAGGCTTGCGATTTGTGAACGGACGGGTGGCCCGGCCTTTGTCTTGAGGGGGTGCCCCGCCCTTTGCGCCGTCCCAGCAAAGGGCGGGGATTTAGAGTCGAGTTGGTGCAATGCGTCCATCCCTTCCGCCACCGCTTTCCTTCGGTCCACTATCCGCAGACGTCCAATCGATTCGAGTACTTTTTCCACAGTTCGTTCGAATACTCTTCAGTATCCTATTGACAGTCAGTAATTATCCTGCTACCCTAAGCCGTGCAATCGGGCCCTCCAATTCGCCCTGAGCCTCGAAGGGTCTGCTTTGTGCCGGTCCCCTCTGTCTTCCCCCACCGGCCACTGCCCACCGCTCACCCATTTACCCTCAGCCTCGAAGGGCCACTCTCCTGTAAACCCCATGGAATCAACAGATGTGTGCCCAACCACTCCCGGATGAAGCTGATATCACGCCCGCAACTCCCGCAGAATGAACAGATGCAAACAAGGCGTCCGCAAGTCGTTTGGAATGAACAGATGCACAAAACCATGGGGGGTAGGGGGTACCCTGTGGAAAACTCCCCGCGCCGATTCGCTGCCTCACTTCCTCCTTACCTCATTAATCTCGTCGCTTCGCCTCATGCTATCCTCTGCGCCGCGATCCCCGAAGCCAGGAGAGTCCGATGAATAGGAGAAGGGCTAACCGACTCGTTCTGCCCTCCGCAAGCATGTTCCTCTTTCTTCTCGCGCTATCCTTCACCGCGCCGGCCGCCGCCCAGAACAAAGCCGCCCTTGCGCCCACCCCGCCCATGGGTTGGAACAGTTGGGACTCTTACGGCACCGCCGTGCGCGAGCAGGACGTCAAGGCCAATGCCGACGCCATGGCGCGCGATCTCGCCAAGTTCGGCTGGCAATACATCGTCGTGGACATTCAGTGGTACGAGCCGAACGCCCAGGCGCACAGCTACACCCCCGGCGCGCCGCTCTCCATTGACGAATTCGGCCGCCTCACGCCCGCTGTCAACCGCTTCCCTTCCGCCGCCGATGGCCAGGGCTTTAAGCCCCTGGCCGACTACATCCATGGCAAAGGGCTGAAGTTCGGCATCCACATCATGCGCGGCATTCCGCGTCAGGCCCTCGAGAAAAATCTGCCGGTCAAAGGGACCACCTATCACGCCGCGGACATCGCGGAAAAGGACAACGCCTGCCGCTGGAACCCCGACATGTGGGGCGTGGACACCACGCAGCCCGGCTCGCAGGAATACTACGATTCCATCGTCGAGCTTTACGCTTCCTGGGGCGTGGACTTCATCAAAGCGGACGACATGGGCAGCCACCTCTATCAGCCCGCGGAGATGAAGGCGCTGCACCGCGCCATTGAAAAATCCGGGCGTCCGATAGTCCTGAGCATTTCGCCCGGCCCCGCGCCGGTTTCTGAAGCCGCCTTCTTCCAGAAATACGCGCAGATGTGGCGCATCTCGGACGACTTCTGGGACGACTGGAAACTCGTTCGCCAGCAGTTTGAGTACACGCGCGATTGGGCGGAGTTCATCGGGAAGAACAACACCTGGCCGGACGCGGACATGCTCCCGCTGGGGAAGCTGCGCGTCACCGACAAAAACGCCGACGTGCACAGCAAGCTCACCCCCGACGAGCAGCAAACGGTGATGACGCTGTGGTCTATCTTTCGTTCGCCGCTAATTTTTGGCGGCGATTTGCCCAGCAACGACGCCGCCACCCTCGCATTGATCACCAATCCCGAAGTGATCGCCGTGGATCAACACAGCACCGGAAATCATCAATTGCCCCCGCGTGGGAATATTCGCGTGTGGGTGGCCAACGTTCCCGGCGGCAAAGACCGCTACGTCGCCCTCTTCAACCTCGGCGAAATCACGGAAAAACTTGTGCTGGGATGGTACGAGATTGGAATCCAAGCTCCGAACATGCAGTTGCGCGATTTGTGGTCGCGAACTGCCCTGGGGCAGGCGGCCAAACTGCGCGTCGAGCTGCGGCCGCACGCCTCGGCGCTGTATCGCTTATCGCCGGTGCAATAGCAACCGGCCTCAGTCCGCGCCCGGCGCGACCGGAGCAGCCGCCTTCGGAGCAGCGGGAGATGATTCGCGAATTAAAATCGGCTCGCGCGGAAAGGAGTAATTCCCCGCCGCATCGTCAATCACGTTCACCTGGCAAAGATACAGCCCCGGCTTGAGCGCTTGCAGCGGCAAATCAATTTGGAAAATCACCGCCTTGCGCTGCGGGTCGATCACTTCGCTGGCCACGATGGGCTTCGACTCATACACCTTCGCGCCACCCTGGAGAAACTCGATGCTCGTGAGCACGCGCACCGCGTTGCGCCCCGGCTTCTCCGCCGGCCCCGGTGGCTGGTTGGCCGGCTGCCCGTTAGGCTGCGCTGCGGCCGCCGGCGCCACGGCCTTCGCCCGCGCCGCGTCGTACACCTCGTATTGCAGGTAGAGGTGCTGGTCCTGCCGGAACACGTGCGTCACGTTCGGCACCAGCTCCATATTGTCCTGCACCAGGGGATTCGCGGCGCCCTTCTTCCCGGTATAGGGGGCGCGCTGGCTGGCCAGCACCACCGAGCTCATCTTCAGCGGCGATTTGCGCAGATCGGGAATTTGCACGTCGGTCTCGAAGGAACCCATGCGGCCGGTGCGATTTTCTCGCACGATGAATTTCATGTGGAAGGTTCCCGGCGGCAGAACGAAGCCCGTATTGTACTGCACGTTTTTCGAGCGCACCTGCTGGCCCTGATCCACGGCCAGCTTCACGGTTTCGCGCTGCTGGCCGACGGACATCTTTGCGCTGTCGCGGACATCGCCGATGACGTCAATCGTGGCGCTGTCCTTGTCTTTTTCCGTGACGAACGGAATTTGCGAGCCGGGAACGATCAGCGAAACTGCGAGGTAGTAATGCGTTTCGTCCTGGCGGAAATGGGACGCGCCCGCGTACACGACTACGTCGGTCTGCGGCAGCTCGGAAGCCAGTTCGTCTTCCAATTGCACTTCGCGGTCCGCGCGATTCAGATGCTCGAAATCGCGGTCGGAGTAATAACCCGGGCGAAACTCCAGCTTCAAGTCGGCGCGATTGGCGGTAACGCGCAGGCGGCGATAGCGGCCGTCGCGGGACTTGTTGCTGCTGGTGATGCCCAGGACGTAGTACGCGGAAGTATCTTTCTGCACTTGCGAAAAGACGGGACCGAAATCGTTGGAATCGAAAAAGGCCTTTCCGCCCGTGTCGGAGGCCAGCGTGGAAAGAGTTTCCTGGGTTCCAGCGTTGGAATCGAATTGGTCGAGGACGGATCGGCCGGAATACGCGGCGCTGCCCCGGAGGCTGGCGTTTTGCGCTTCGCCGCCGGTGGGCATCGCCTCCAGTCCGCGAATGTCGAGCGGATAGATGGAGACGTTCGCTTTCACGGCCGCGGCAGTCGTGGCGCGCAGGGCGGACTGATTGTCCATGTCCGAGCGGCTGATGCCGTTGCTGAAATAGATGATGGATTTTTTCTGCGATATTTTCCTCAGCGCTTGCATCAGCGATTGCAGCGCGAGAAGTTTGCGATCGGTATTGAACTGATTGAAATCGGAATCGTCGGCGGTGAACGAGCCGCCGGTTTCCGCCGCGCCTTCGGCGCTTCCCGTGGTGCCGTTCTCGAAGCCTTGGCCTTGGCCGGAAGTGTACGCCGTGAGGGCCGTGACGAGGCGCGTTCGATCAGCGGTGAAATCAAGATCGAGGCGCAACGAAGTCGCCAGCGATACCAGCGCGATGAGGTCGGCGGGCTGGAGCTTCGTCTCGACGAATTTCTTGGCGGCGGCCACCGAGCGGTCAATCTGTTCCGGGTCCATGCCCGTAAAATCGAAAAAGAAAAGCATCAGGCGGCGGTCGCGAGCGTCCATTGCCGCGGTTTGTCCCGGTGCTGTACGCAGGAGTCCGCCGGGCGCGGCAGCGCCGCTCACCGTGGCTTCCGCGGAAGTGGCGGCGAGGGCCAGTGCATCCACATTCTCGAAATCGAAGCTGCGAATGGCTTGCTGCTTGCCGTCTTCGTATACCGTGAAATCGTCTTGCTTCAGGTCGCGGACAAGATTTCCCTTTTTATCGCGCGCGACGACGTTGATAAGGACGAGCTCAGCGGTGACGCGGATGCGCGCGCCTTGCGGCGCCGGCGTGGCTTCCTGGGCGGAGACAACCGCGGGCGGAAACGACAGAGCAATCGCAGCAAACCCGCGGATTATTTTTCTGAATGCCGGCATTCCTTCTCTCCCTAAAACCGGAAGCGCGTGACAATCGTCAGTTTGCGCATGCCGCCCGTGCCGGTCACCTCGCCGAACGTCTGCGAGTTGACAATCGTGCTGATCGAAGCGAACTGAACCCTATTGAATACGTTGTTGGCCTGAACGCGGAGTTCCAGAACGCGAGAGTCTCTGATCTGAATTGTCTTGCTGATGGCCATGTTGAGCGACACCTGGCTCGGGCCATAAAGGATGTTGCGTCCCGCGTCGCCAAAAGTCCCCGTTGCAGGAACGGCAAAGGCGGCGGTATTGAACCATTTCTTTGTCGTCGGATCGCTCAAGTAAAACGGCTGGCCGGGAACAACATTCGAGCGCAGCGTGCCGTTCACGCCGGTGCTGATGTCGCCGACGCCACCGAGCACACGGACCGTGAGGGGCGAACCGGAAGCAATCGTGAAATCACCGCTCCATTGCCAGCCGCCCAGAACGTGCGAAATCGAACCTGTTTGAAACAATCTCTTGCCCGCGCCGAAAGGCAGCTCAAAAATCCAGTTTCCGGTGAAACGATGACGCTGATCGAAGCTCGAGGGCCCGCGTTCGGCGGCCAGGTCCTGATCGTTTTGCGCGACGACGGCCCCGCCCCCGCCGATGGAGGAAGCGTTGTCGAGAGACTTGGAGAAAACGTACGAGCCGGAGAGAGAGACACCGCCTCCCATGCGCTTGCGAGCGCGAATCGTAGCGGCGTGGAAAATCGAATGCGCTTCCGAAGATTCGAAGAGAAACGGCTGCACGCCGGAGATTCGAAGCGAGCCATCGGGATTGCGATTGGGAGCGCGCAGCATGTCGAGGTTCGAACCCTTTGCGCCGTTGTATCCGATGTTGAGGGCCATTCCCCACCGCAATTCACGCTGGATATCGAGATTCCAGAGTTGGACATAGCCGAGGCGATAGTTTTTGTCCGCGGCAAAATTGTTGGTCA
>JBGPGF010000201.1:0-5344 GCA_041483755.1 Terriglobia bacterium
CCGGCGGAAGATCTCGCGGGTGCTCCGATTCGTAGCGCTGCGCGGCGATGAGATATGCGCAGTCCGCCGGGCAGTTGATCGTCACTTCTCGTTCTGTCCCGCAGCAAACGGCGCAGATTTTCTCGCCCTTCGCCGGGCAAAAGCGCTTCGGTTTCCTCTTCTCACAAATGGGGCAGGACACAAACTCTCCCTGATGCAGGCAAATGAGGCGTCAGAATACTCCGCGCTCCCGGAAAAGACAAAACGGCCGTGGAGGACGGAACGCTGGGCGGAACGAGCTTACGCAATCACCTTGTTGTGAAAGCGCCGCGCGGCAATGAGAAGCAGGGCCGTTCCTATCACGAAAAGCGCCAGCGCATCCGTCCAGAGGTGTTGGATGCCCGCTCCGCGCAGAATGATTCCGCGCGTGATATTGATGAAATACGTGGCCGGAACGAGATAGCTGATGCCGTAGAAGAACAGGGGCATTGTCTCCCGAGGGAAAATGTAACCGGAGAAGAAGATGCTCGGCAGAATCGTCAGGAAGGCGAGCTGCATGGCTTCGGCCTGCGAATGGGCTTTGCTGGAGATCAGGATGCCCAGCGAAAGCGACACGAACAGGTAGGGCAGCGAAAGAATCGCCAAGAGCAGCACACTTCCGTGAATGGGCACAAGGAACACGACGCGCATGAAAAACAAGATCAGGCACAGCTCGAAAAAGCCTATGCCCAGATAGGGCAGGAGCTTGCCGAGGAGAAGCCCCATCGGCCGCACCGGCGTTACGAAAAGCTGTTCGAGCGTGCCGCGCTCCTTCTCCCGCACAATCGAAAACGCCGTCAGAAACGTCGTTACGTTCAACAGCAGCACGGCGGTCAGCCCCGGCAAAAGAAAATTCGGGGAGCGCGAGTCCGGATTGAAAAGCAGCTTCGGCCGCATTTCCACGGGAAAAACTGCGCCGTTCCGCAGGACGCGCCGCAGCGATTCGTCCAGGCCGATGGCCGTCGTGACGTTGATGGCCTGGCCCGCGACGCTGGAATCGGAGCCGTCAATCAGCACCAGCACCTGCGCGCCCATCTGATGCAGCAAGCGGTCCGAGTAGTCCACCGGTATCTTGATCCCGACGCGGGCGCGTCCGCCGACAATGGCGTCATTCATCACCTGGTCGCTCTCGGCGTACTGGATCACGCGAAATGTATCGGAGTTTCTCAGCCGGTCGATCAGCTCGCGGCTTTCCCGCCGCCCGTCGGCGTTGTAGACGATCGTCTTCACCTGCCGGATGTTCGTGTCAATGCCAAACCCCAGAATCACCATCTGCAGCAGGGGAATCAACAGGGAGAAGAACAGCGTTCCCTTGTCGCGCCGGGCGTGCAGCACTTCCTTGTAAAACACGGCGCTGAAACCCCGAAACGTGTCACGCACGGACCGCCTCCTGCCTGCCTTCCAGCGCCGCCTGGTGTTTGGAGGTCAGCTCGACGAATACGTCTTCCAGGCTGGGCGTTAGCGGCCGGATCTCCGTCACGGTTATATTCTGGCGTCCCAGCTGCGCGCGCAGCCCCGCCAGATCCATCGTCTCCTCGACAAGCGCATGGATGGATTCCCCGAAAATTGTGGCGCTGCGGATGCCCGGAACTTGTCGCGCGATGCGCAGCGCCCGCGTCACCTCCGGCGTCATAACCTCGATCCGCTTTGTACCTTGCGGATGCACGTCCGGCAATTCTTTCAGCGCGGCGGGCGTGCCGTCGGCGATTAGCTTTCCGTAATGGATGTAGCCGACGTGGCTGCAACGCTCGGCCTCATCCATGTAATGCGTGGTGACAAAAAACGTGATGCCGTGGCCCGACAATTCGAAGAGCAGGTCCCAGAGCTGCCGCCGCGCCACCGGATCGATTCCCGCGGTGGGCTCATCGAGGAATAGCAGCTTCGGCTCATGCAGCATGGCGCAGCCCAGCGCCAGCCGCTGCTTCCAGCCGCCGGACAATTTCGCCGCCAGACGATGGAGATACGGTGCCAGGCCGTTCAGCGTGACCACCTCTTCGATTCGGCGGCGCAGGCGGTCCGCGGTCAGATTGTAAATGCGTCCATAAAACTGCAGGTTTTCCGCCACCGTCAGGTCGTGGTACAAGCTGAAATTTTGCGACATGTACCCAATTCCCTCGCGCACAGCCTCCGAGTCGGTGCGCACGTCCAGACCCTGCACCCAGGCATTGCCCGCGGTGAGCGGCAGCAGGCCCGTGAGCATTTTGATGACGGTGGTCTTGCCGCTGCCGTTCGGCCCCAGAAACCCAAAAATTTCACCGGCTTCCACCCGAAAACTCACTTCATCTACCGCAGTGAAATCTCCGAAGCGCCGGACCAAGCCCTCCGCGCGGATGGCGGGAACCTGTTCCAGCTTGTCCGCCGCAGGCATCTCAGCGGCTCCCCGTCTGCAGCTTCACGTCCGCGGCCATTCCCGCGCGCACCTGACCCGCGGGATCATTGATCCTCAACTTCACGGCAATCACCTGATGCACGCGTTCTTCCTGCGTCTGTACGTTACGGGGCAGGAACTCCGCCTGCTGGCTGATCTGTTCGACCTCGGCGCTAAAGACGGTTTTCGGAAACGAATCCACGCGGACTTCACCCTTCTGTCCGATCTTGACGCGGCCAATCTCGGTTTCCGGCACGTAGATGCGCACATAAATTTGGTCGCGTTCCAGCAGTGTGGCCACGGGAGTATTCGGCGCGATCAGATCACCCGGCCGGACGTCCAGCACCTCGACCACGGCCGCGGAAGGCGCCACCACTTCACGCTCGCGGAAACGTGCTTCCTCATAGGCAAGCTGCGCGCGCGACGACGCGATGTCTTCGCGGCGGTTGCCGCTCGCCAGCTTTTCGTAGTTGGCTTGGGTTTGGCGATAGCGCGCCTCGGCGGAGGCAATCTCTTCCGGCCGGTAGCCACCCTCCCACTCCGCGAGCTTGTGCTCGATGCTTTCCCGCTGCGCCACGGCCATCTTCCAGCTCGCTTCAGCGGCGTCTCGCTGCTGCCGCGAAACAATTTCTTTCTTAACCAGGTTGTCGTAGCGCTGGAAATCAAGCTCCGCGCGTGCTTCCTCGGCCTTCGCGCGCGCCAGATCCGCCCGCGCCGCGTCAATGTCCTCGCGCCGGTAGCCGTTTTTCCGCTGTTCGTAGTCGGCTCTGGCCTGTGCCGCTGCCGCACGCGCCTCTTCGATCTCCTCGGGCCGCGCGCCGCGCTGCATGCGCTCCAGATTCGCGCGCGCCTGATCCAGTGCGGCCTTCAGCTCCTGGTCGTCAAAGGTGACCAGAACCTGCCCCGCCTGGACCAGGTCGCCCTCGCGCACGCGAACCTCCGCGATTCGTCCGCCGATCTTGGACCCCACGCGGATGTTCCGCGCCTCGACGGTACCCGAACCCTTCAAACCGTCATTGTGGCGAAACCACGTCGCGTACACCGCCGTCCCCGCCAGCGCCGCTGCCACAATTCCCACGATCAGAATTCGCTTCTTTGTCATGCCCCTAATCCCTCACTCCTGCCTCAATCGCGGCCCGGGGCGCTGCGATGCCCCCCCAGAGCAGCTCGAAGGCGGAATCGATCCGTTCCTTCAGCGGCACATCCCCGCACAAGGACCACAGCAACAGCGTTCCAAACACCATCTGCCGGAATGTGTGCGCGATTTCTTCGGCCGGGCGGTCCGTGCGGATCTCTCCGCGCTGCTGCCCGATCTCAATGAGCTGCTGGTGCAGCCCGCGCGCCGCTTCCTGGACCTCTCGCATCGCCGCGCGGATGCCCTTGCCCGAGAGGTTGGCGAGCAGGATCATCCGCAAAATCTCCGGATTCCGGCCAGGCTCCTCGGTCATGCGTTGGCTGATCTTCCGCAGGATTTGCGGTATCGGTTCGCTCGTTCGCCGCGCTTCTTCCACCAGGGTGCGCAGTTTCCCGAGCTGCATCTCGCCGAAGGCGATCAGGATATGGTCCTTGCTGGGGAAATAATTGAAGAAGGTCCCTTTTCCGACGTCTGCTGCGTTCGTGATGTCCTCAACCGTTGTTTCCTCAAAACCCTTCCCGGCAAACAACTGCAAAGCCGCGCGGAACAGCCGCTCGCGCAGCTCCACGCGGTGACGCTCCCGCCGCCCCGCGGGCCCAAGGTGCGTCGCGGGTGCGCGTGTCTTCCGAAGACGATGGGCTTTAGCCTTCATAGTGACCTCAAGACATATATGACTATGGGTCATATTGCGACCAAAGTCAAGAAAATTCCAGAGGGAGCATCCTGGACGCCCGAAAACGTACTCCGAGGGCCTCTCCGCTTTTACACCGGGAGGCCCCCCGTGATGACAGCAGCGCTACTGCAGCGAACCGGGATCGGAAAGGTTTTTCGGGGACTTCTGATTGAGCAGGGCCACCAGATGTTGCCCGGAGGCAGGTACGGCCACTGCGCCCCGCCGTATGATGCTGAGCCCAGAGACTTTCTTGCCATAAAGCTTCTCGTTGGCCTTGTTGTCCGGCCTGACAGTTGAACCCTCCAGCGATATTCCAGCGAACAGGCCGCGGGATCGAGAATAGGTCAGGATCTCCGCGCGCAGCGTGACGTCGGTGGAGGCCGCCGCGTTGCGGCCCTTCGGGCCGGCGGCTGCCGCCGCATCGGCCCCGAGCTTCACTTTGCTCTTGAGGATGGATGTGGCGCCGCGGGGATTCATCACCAGCAGTACGAAATCCGTGGCCTGGCCGCCGAGTTGAAAGCCAATGCCGCCGCCTTCCAGCGCCATCATCGTCGGCGCGCTCCACGGGCCCGTGAAGTGTTCCCCCGTGCGGCAGGTCATGGCGCCGCGCCCGTAGCTTCCGCTCAGGCCGATGGCAATCTTCAGCACCGACGGATAGACGATCACGCACTCCGTCTTGTCCAGCAGGTCCTGCGGGATGTCATCGGGAATATCGAGAATGTCTTTCAGGACTTCGCCGCATGTCTCCAGGCGATCCTGTTCCTTGGTTTGCTCTTCCTGCGCCAAAATCGGCAGGGCGGCAAGCAGCAGTGCGGTTAGAACGGCAGTCATGCGTCTCATCACATTTCACCTCATCCAATCAATTAGTCTCTGGGCAGGAAAATCATAGAGCGTTCGCGGGCTGGACGCAATGCCACTCCCCTTTTTGATGTGGCGTCTCCCCGGACGGGATGCCAGTAACCTTGAGTAGCAAGCGAATGGCCGGCAAGAAGCGGGGCCATTGACAACAGCCTCCTTTGCCTTCAACGCTAGACTACCGGCTGTCCACTACTCCACAATCGCGTCCGCTTCAATCTCTACGAGCATCTCCGGCGCAATGAGCTTGCTCACCTCCACCATTGCCGTCGCCGGCCGGATCGCGCCGAAAAAC
>JBGPGF010000202.1:0-5302 GCA_041483755.1 Terriglobia bacterium
AACAACTCCGGCTCCAGTCGGCGCGGAGCCTCATGCTGAACAATGGTCTTGATGCCGCCAGTGCGGCTTTCGAGGTCGGCTACGAAAGCGCTACGCAATTCAATCGCGAATACAGCCGATTCTTCGGCCAGCCACCCATGCGGGACATTCGGGCGCTTCTTTCCCCAGATGTTCCGAAACTCGAATTGGTCGGTAGCCCCTGAATCAGGTTATTTATAGCCTTCGTCCATAGCCGCAAGCCTGCGCTTTGAGGCCAATCGAAATTGCGCATACGTCGTGAGGTGTTCTTAGCGAGTGGTCGGCTACACGGAAGTTATCCAGAAACGGCGTTGTGGGACATAGGGCGTCAGCTGTCGTGTGCTGATTGCGAATACTTTTGGGTGCAGGATTGGGTGCAGCTAGAAAAGTAAGAATGGCTCCGAGTCTTATGTAAGTGACACCAGATGGGTCACTTCGATTTTTCACCAGTTCGATTGCTCGCCGAAGGGTCGCAAGTTCGAATCATGCCCGGGGAGCCACTGCATTTGCTGCCTGCCAACTGACAGAGAAGAACGGCCGCCCCGAGAAAGTTGGAGCGGCCGTCGGTTTTTCCGTGCAGGTTTTTCCGCCTGCCGGAACTGCGCTGTGATTAAGACAGTTTTTCGACGACGCGGGCGAGAAACACGGGATTGCCGCTCACCGGGTCTTTCAGCACAAGGCCGACGACGCGCAGCGGAATCGGCGTGCTGCCGGTGAGATCACTGAGGCCGGTGAGCCCGCCGCGCCATTTAGTGAAGGGCGAAGTGACCACGGTGATGGGCCCGCCGAAGAGCACGCCCGCAAGGCCGTTCGAGTTGAACTGGAATGTGCCGTTGGCGGCATTCGTGCTCCCAACGACCCACGTGCCGGTCTTGCCTTGGTGGTGTAGGATGACGCGCTTCACGTCAAGCGTTTGCGTGCTGCCTGAACCAGAGAGCGGCCCGCCGGCCGTCACTCGTTGGCCGTGCACGAGCAAGCTCGAGTTGAAGACAAAATTTGCGAGCGGCGTGCGCAGGCGATAGATGAAATAACGCTCGTTGCCGTCGAGATTCAGCGTGGTGATCTGGCCGGGGTTGATGCCGCTCAATGCCGGCAACTCGGTGCGGACGAACAGATCGAAATCGCTCGCTGGACCCGTTTGCGGCTCGACGAATGTAATCAACCCGCCGAGAACGAACCTGTCCTGCGAAAGAATGCAAACCTCATCGGCAGTGACCACCTGGCTGTTACGCGCAAACGAGCCGGACACCTGCACAATCGTATTGGTGGTGAAATCGGCAAGCGTGGAATCGTCACCGAATTCCGTCTGGTCATTGGTCTGCACGGTGAAGCGACGCCCGTACGGCCCTTGGATCACGAAGGACTTGTTGGTCACCTCCACGCTAATGACTCCGGCCAGGAATTCATCAATGTAGCCTTCCGGCACGTCGGGCGTGATGGCCCTCAAATCAATGTTCGGAACAACGGCGCCCGTGATCTGGCCCGAAGCATTCACCTGAATGGACTGCCGCAGGTCGAATTCGAACGCCAAACCGATCAAGTCTCCGCTGTTTACGATCAGCGGTTTATTCAGAAGAATCGTCACGCTGGATTGCGTCAGTGATGTGGGCGGCGTTGTCGTTGAGTTCAACGTGCTGATCGTGGGCCGCGTCGGTGGAGTTATCTGCGGAGTCGTCACGTTTAGATAGCTGATTTGCGGATTCGCCAGCGTCACCTGCACGGTTGTGTATGTACCGGTGGGAATGGAATTCAGGTCCAGCAACGTGCGCAGACCGTTGAGCTTGGCGAAATCAACCGTCTGTGTGCCGCTCAGCACGGAGACGGGGGGATTCACGCCGTCGGAGACCGTCATCCCCGTAATATCCACTTGGAACGAGATTACGCTGGCCAGCGGAGCATCTGTTCCGGTGACGAAAACGGAGCCCGTCTGTCCCATTGGCAACGAGGACTGGCCTGCACTGCCGCCACAGCCAACCGCCAGCACCGCTGCGGCAACTAACAGAATTCCTCCAAACCGCTTCTTGAGGTTCATGGCAAAGAGTTCCTTTCAATCTGGAATACCCCGGAGGCGCCACTCGCGCCTGCCTACCCGTGGGGGTAGGAACCCCTGCCAAATGGAAAAGTTGCAGGCTTTAATTCAAGGAATATCTGTAATTTACGGGAAAATCCAGCGCGCCCACGTTGATCTGTTTTCGGCAGGGGCACACGTTGCGGAGTTTTCGGCTTCCGTCGCCACCGGGAATATGCTAGAGTTTTTGCATGTCGTCCACCGGCAAGATGCGCGTCATTTGCCCCACGTCGATGATTACTTCGACGATTACGGGTAAGACTATGCGCGCTTCTGACGCGTGGAGCGAAGCCGGGCAGTAAACGGAACTTCAAACCCACCGCCAGGAGCGCAACTGGCGGCGGGCAGAATCCCTCCTCCAGTGGCGCTCCTCACGGTCCAAGGAGCGGTAATCATGAGTCCAGAGCAGGCGCAGGAACAGGTCGGCGCGGAAAATTGCCCCGCCGCTGACGTGTCTCCACAGGCACAATTTGGCGGGGCGGCGGGCGTGGAGCGTCTGTCCGAAAATCTCCCCATTCTCGCGTTCAAATTCGGCGGCAGCTCGCTGGCCGGTGCGGAGCCGTTGCTGCACTCCGCCGCGTTGGTGCGGGACGCGCGGCAGCACGCGCGGCTCGCCGTGGTTGTTTCCGCGATGCGCGGCGTCACTGACCGGCTGCTCTCGATCGCGCGGTCGGTGGCCGGTGGCGAACACGCATTGGCGCGCGCCGAGGCGCAATTTGTGCTGTACCTCCACCGCGAAGCGCTGCGCGAGATGAATCTGGAGCATGGTGACGATTCACAGGCGAGCCGCGAGATTGAGCTGCTCGGGCGCGACCTGCTTCACGAAGTGCCGCTCATCGGGCGCGCGGGCGCCGCGGACGTGGAATTTTTCGACCGGGTCGCTTCCTTCGGCGAGCGGCTGAGCGCGCGGCTTTTCGCCGCCGCGCTCACAAAGCTCGGCGTCGCCGCGGTTCCCGTCGCTTCCTCGGATTTCATCATCACTTCCGATGAGTTTGGCAACGCCCGGCCGGACGTGGCGCAATCCAAGCGCAACGGCCGCGAAATACTTCAGCCGCTCCTCGATGCGGGGATCGTGCCCGTGGTCACCGGCTTTCTGGGCGCCACGGCGGACGGCCGCATCACCACGCTGGGCCGCAACAGCTCCGATTTTTCCGGCGCGCTCATCGCCCACTGCCTGGACGCCAGCGAGCTCGTCATCTGGACCGATGTGGACGGCGTGTATACGGCCAATCCGAACGTCGTGCGGGACGCACAGCTTCTTTTGGAGTTGACGTACGAACAAGCGCATGCGCTCGTGTCGAGCGGCGCAAGAGTCCTGCATCCCGATGTTCTTCCGCTGGCCGCGGAGGAGGAATTGGTGGTCTGGGTTCGCAACACATTCAAGCCGCAGCTGCGCGGCACACGCATCGGTCCCGCAGCACAGGGAGGTGTAGCGTGAGTCCCGCACAGCAGAAGCATTCGCCAAAGGGCGACCGCCGCTGGCGCGCCGGCGTTCTCGGCGCCACGGGAATTGTCGGACAGAGCCTGGTTCGCCTGCTCGCCGAACATCCTTGGTTTGAGCTCACCGAAGTCGCCGCGTCGGAGCGTTCCGCCGGCAAGCGTTACGATGAGGCCACTCGTTGGCAACAGAATGCGCCGATACCGGAAGCTGCGCGAGGACTCGTTGTGAAGGACGCCGCGCCGTCGCTCGATTGCGACTTCGTCTTCTCCGGGCTGGACTCGTCCGTCGCCGGGCCGATCGAAGAGGCTTTCGCAAAGGCGGGTTATCCCGTGGTGAGCAACTCGAAGAATCACCGCATGGACCCCGACGTTCCCCTGCTCATTCCCGAAGTAAACGCCGCGCATCTCGACGCCATCGCCGAACAGCGCCGCCGCCGCGGTTACAGCTCCGGTTTTATCGTGACCAATCCAAACTGTTCCACCGCCGGCCTCGTGATTGCGCTCAAGCCGCTCGCCGACGCCTTTGGCCTCGACCGAGTGTTCGTTGTCACGCTCCAGGCCACGTCGGGCGCGGGCTATCCCGGCGTGCCTTCGCTGGACATTCTCGGCAACGTTGTTCCGTTCATCAGCGGCGAAGAAGAAAAGATGGAGACCGAGCCGCAGAAGCTGCTCGGAGCGTGGGACGGCGCGAAGTTCGTGGATGCGGCCACACGAATCTCTGCGCATTGCAACCGCGTGCCGGTGATTGACGGGCATCTCGAATGCGCGTCCGTCAAGCTGAAGAAAAAGGCGTCAATCGATAACGTCCGCGAAGTGCTGCGTTCCTTTGAAGTGGATGCCGAGCTGGCGTCGCTGCCCACGTCCGTGCGTCATCCCATTATCGTTCGTGACGAACCTGACCGTCCCCAGCCGCGCCGCGATGTGGACGCCGGAAACGGCATGGCCACGGTCGTTGGCCGCATCCGCCCGTGCTCGCTCCTCGACGTGAAATTCACGCTGCTCTCGCACAACTTGGTCCGCGGCGCCGCCGGTGCCGCCATGCTCAACGCCGAAATCCTCGCCGCCCGCGGATTCCTCGACGGCCGCCGCGGCGCATCCGGCCGAAAGGCATCGCGCGAGGCTGAAGTCACGAAGTAAATTTCTAGAGCCCAGCAAAGGATTCTCTTCCCCCGGACCTCGCGGGTGCGGCATAATCCCCGGCGCGCTCGCTCGCGCATTCGCTTCACAGCCAGCGAGAGTCATCCCACGCTGCACGGAGGATTTGGTGAGCAAACGCCCCTGGAGTTCCACGGCCCCGCCGGGCGAATTCCGCACGTATGTACCGGCCGAGGAGACCCTCAAGGAATTCACGATTCGCGCAGTAATCCTCGGCGCGCTCTTCGGGCTGCTCTTCGGCGCGGTTACGGTTTACGTTGGACTGCGCGCTGGGCTGACTGTCTCCGCTTCGATTCCCATCTCCGTGCTCTCCATCAGCATTCTTCGCGCCTTCGGGCGCTCCACGATTCTCGAAAACAACATCGTCCAGACCACGGGTTCCGCCGGCGAATCGCTGGCCGCGGGCGTAATGTTCACGATTCCCGCTTTGATCTTTCTCGGTTTCGGCTCGGAATTCACGTTCTGGCGCATCTTTCCACTGGCGCTTCTCGGCGGCTGGCTGGGAGTGCTTTTCATGGTGCCGCTGCGGCGCCAGCTCATCGTCAAGGAGCATGGCAACCTCGTTTTTCCGGAAGGCACTGCCTGCGCCGATGTACTCGTCGCGGGCGAACGCGGCGGTTC
>JBGPGF010000203.1:0-5245 GCA_041483755.1 Terriglobia bacterium
GCATGTCGAGGTTCGAACCCTTTGCGCCGTTGTATCCGATGTTGAGGGCCATTCCCCACCGCAATTCACGCTGGATATCGAGATTCCAGAGTTGGACATAGCCGAGGCGATAGTTTTTGTCCGCGGCAAAATTGTTGGTCACCGCCGCCGTGGGCGCGGGGAAACCATTGGCGAGAGTGAGCGGGCTGGCTAGATTGCTCGAATTGGTTTCTGTAAGAGCGAAGGGCGGCTGGAAGGCAAAGTTCTGGATGATGCTGCCGTATTGCCCGAGGTTGTAGTTGATGCCGTATCCGGCGCGCACGACCGTTTGTTTCTGCGGCTTCCAGGCAATGCCGATGCGCGGCGCCCAGTTGTTGCGGTCGGGATTGATGAGTCCGGCGGGAAATGCGCCGGAGTATGTTCCCGTTTGGCCCGGCAAAACCGGAGCGACCGCGGTGAAGCCCGGCGCGATATCGAGATTCGAAATGTGATTCTGCTCCTCGGAGAAGGGACCGTTGTATTCGTAACGAAGACCAAGATTCAGAGTCACGTTCGAACGGATCCGCCAGTCATCTTGCGAGAAGAAGTCGTAAGAATTGGCGCGGAAATCGTACGAGTCCGTGCCGGACTGAATCGTGGTGAGCGCCGGAAGGCCGAGGAGGAAGTCGGCAAAGTCGTAGCCAGAGGCAAAGCCGGTAAAAGTGAAATTGCCTTCCGCGTTGCGCGCGGCGCGGAAGCTCTGCAAGATGCGGCGATAGTCGCCGCCGAAACGCCAATTGTGCTTGCCGCGATTCCAGCCGATGGAATCGGAGATTGTGAACGTCTGGTCGAGTCGCCGCAGCGCGGCGGGAGAGTTCAGGCCGGTGAAGCTCGTGAAGCTCAAACTTGGAATGTTCCAGTCGAAGGGATTCGGCGAGACGCCATTGATTCCCGCGCTTCCGGCAACATCCTGTATGCCGGAATAGAGATTCGACGTGGCCGCGTGATTGTGGTTGTAGTTGAAGCGGAGGTTGTTGGTTATTTTTCCCTTGCCGTAGGCATAGCCGGCATTGGCATTTAGTCCCTGCGTGCCCGAGTTGCCAGCCAGAGAAGGAAAGGCGCCGGCAATGTGATTGGAGCTGTGCGTATAGTTCCCGCCGAAATTCAGGTTGTTCTGCGCGCGGTTTCCGCCGCCGCGACCGCCACCTCCACCGCCACCGAATGGACCGAAGCCAGGTCCGCCACCCGCGCCGAAATTATGGACGAGCCTGAACATGAAGCTATCGGAGGTGCTGTCCGTGGAAGTGACATAGTGAAAGTTCTGAAGGCCGGTGGACTGGTTCGGCATGGGGATGAACTGCAACAGGGAGGCCGCCTGCGGACTGATCGTCGTGATCTGATTATTCGCAATGGGCAGGCCGGTCTGCGGATCGTAAAGCTGGATTGGGTTGCCTTGGTTGTCCACCAGGCCGAGGAAATTGCCATTGCGCTGCTCAACGGTGGGGACGACGGCGGAAGCATCGTAAGGATTGCTGCCGCGCGAGCCGTTCCATCCAAGAAAGAAGAAGTTCTTCTTGCTGCCATCCCAAATGTTCGGAATCTTCAGCGGACCGCCCAAAAACGCGCCGAAGCGCTGCTGGTTGTAGTTAGCCCGAGGCTGGGGCGTTCCCGACAAGGCGTAGGGCCGCGCGTCGAAAATGGAATCTCCGGAATTGAGAAAAAGTGTGCCGTGAGGCTGATTGATGTTGAAGCCACGGGGCATGCGCATCGTGAAGGGGCCCCCGCCACCGCCGCCCGATCCACCGGGACCTCCGCCACCCGGTCCGCCGCCGGGGCCGCCCTGCCCGCCACCAAATCCGCCCCCTTCGCGCTGGGCACGGTCGCGGAATTCGCGCATGCGTTCCTGGATGTCGTCTTCACTGCCGCCACCGAAATCCTGCGTGCGACCCATCGCGCCGCTGACGCTGACGGATTCCGTTGGTACATCGGCACTGGCCCCGTTCATGGGCAAGGCGGAAAGATCAGTGGAATTCGTGCCCTGCCCACCGTTGAATCCGGCCGTGGAGGCGATGCCGTCCGCGCCCGCAACACCTCCGTCCATGCCGAGGCTCTGGAACCCGCGCCCCGAACTCTGGAAGGAAGACGCCTGGGACTCTTGCTGCTGGGCGCGGGAGGCGAGCAGGATTTCAAAGTCCAGCTTTGCTATGGGAGTCTCCGTGTTGAGAAGTGCTTCCTGCGTCTGCGGGGCAAAGCCGAGAAATTCGACGCGCACAACGTAGCGGCCGCGCGCGAGCCCGGAGAGTGTGAAGCTACCTGTCAAACTCGTCGCGGCGACGTACTTTTTCCCCGTGAGCGTATTCGCAGCCGTAACGGTTACACCGGGGATGGACGTCTTGCCGGAACGCACCGTACCTGCAATTGCGAAAGTGCCCACCGCCGCGGCAACGGAAGGGGGGAAGTTGACTGCCGGTACGGCCGGAGATGCGGCGGGCTGGTCTTGCGTCCAGGCCGACACCGGTAATCCGAAGAACAGAAGAAAGAGCAAGGGCCGAAGAACGATTGGCGGCAACAAATGGGCTCCTGTGGCTATTGAGGCTACTGCGGATTGCTGCCGCTCTTAGGTTGCCGCGGCGGGGCTTGTCCGCCGCCGGGAACGAATCCCATCTCCTGCATGCGCTTCCATTGTTCCGGGGAAATCACGTTGACCATCTTGGGAACAAAGGCGCCGTTCTGCATGCCGCCGCGGGCAAAGATGTGATCTCCCGGCTGAATATCCGCCATGGTTACGCTCTCCTGCCCTCTGCGAAGTGATGTGTCTTCGTTGAGTTCGATGGTCTGGGTGACATTGTCCGGGCGCAGAACGGTGATCTTCGGTGGGTCGAGCGCTTTTACTTCGCCGACGACAAAGTCGGTGCCAAGAGCCCCCATCTGTCCGCCTTGACCTGCGAAGCCACCCGGGCCGCCACCGCTGCGCGAGCCGATCATCTCGGCCGTCCAGGTGTGGTCGGTATCTTCCTCACCGCGGACGAAAATCATGTCCCCGACCTTGAAGTCAGTCCGTTTGGCTTCCTGGCGGTCCTTGCGGTATTGAGTTTTATCGGAAAATTTGACGGTTGCTGAAGTGTTATCGGCACGCGTGATTTCGATCGAGTCGGAGTGGATCGCCGTGATTTTGCCGAAAAGTGGCGGCCGGCCTCGCTGGCCTTCTTGCGATTGGCCACCGGATCGCCCCGCGCCCGGAGCCGCGGGGGGTTGCTGGACTGGCGTAGAGTCTTGCGTTCGCGCCGCAGCAGCAGCCAGAAGCAGGAACCCAAATGCAATTGCGATCGTTCTAGTTTTCAGCATGCCAACCCCATTTCCCGCGTGATTGAAGTCTCCTTTGGATTGACGTAAGCCGTTGCCCGAAGGTTACTCGGAAACCGATCCAACCCACCCATTCTTTAGGGTATCTCAGTGGACGTACGTAGTGCTCGACACAAAGGCATCGGCTTAACAGGTGTGAGACACCACAACCCAGCCTCCCTCTTGTACTTCCTGTCCCGAGGCGAAGAAGTTCCCAGTGCCAAGGTCAAATCAGTTCGTGGACTTGCTTGTGGGCATGGAAACGCGGCCCGCGAGCTGCAGGGACACTTCGACCGTGTCGCTGACGTGAAGGAAGAAGTTACTGGGATTCTTCAGGCCCCATTGGATGAAGGGAACGCTGAATTTCACCGTCGCAGTATAATGACCGTCCGCTAGATTCGCCGTGACGGGTACGGTGATTTCATGCTCGGCGCCGTGAATCGCGAAAACACCACGCACCTGAACGGATGATGCGCCTGAGGGAGCTACCTTCCCCTCCAAATGGCTCGGCCGGAAGATGATTTCGGAGTAGCGTTCGCTCTCCAAGACTTGGCGATGCATTTTTTTATCACGGCCGTCGTTGGCGGTCTGGCCGCTCTTGGCGTCCACGATGACCTCCCCGCTGATGGCGCCGCTGGCGGGATCCAGCCGCAGGGCGCCGCGTTTCAAATGGAAAGTGCCGTGAACAGTATGCATTGTCGCGCCTAACGTGAATTCGATCTTGGTTTGCGCGGGATCGAGATCCAGAGCCAGTTCCTGGGCGCGGAGTGAGACCCCACTGCCCAGGAACAGTCCGGCCATCAGCAACACCGCGGACAGAAGAGGCCGAGGAAATCGAGCTTTCCACAATTTGTTCATGAGACTCTCTCTATTCGAAATCTCAAGCCGTGAGCAAGCGCCATCCGAGGCGGGCTCCCGTGGCCGCGAGTGTTGCCGGTGAAGCCGCGCCCACGTGGATCGCCAAAAACCTGGAGAAGAGCGCCGGCTCGCAAGCAAAAACTTGTGCCATGCGCCGACGGAGCGCAGGGTGGCGATCGAGCGCGAGCATGAGAGTGGACATCAACGACGGACGCCGCGCAAGGCGGCGGTGGGCCGTTTGATAGTGCGCGAGACTGGAGGACTGGAGCGCTTGCGCCAGAACTTCGGCTTGTTTGAAGGCGAGGGACAGTCCGTCCCCGGTGATTGCGTCCACACCACCGGAGGCATCGCCGATTAGAGCGACTCGGCCGGCGCAAACGCGCTTCAGCCGAAGCATGGCGGTGACCGCGCCGCGCTCCACGCTGGACGGCTGAGCGCCGGCCAGGCGCTGGGCCAAGCTCGGAAATTCCGGCAGCGCATCATGCAAACGAAGCGCGGGGTCGCGCGAGATCAGCGCCACGCCCATCTCCTCCGCGCCAACGGGTGTGACGTACACCTGCATGCGCCGCCCCCAGTAAATCTCGACGCAATCGGTCCAGGGCCGGATGCGGAAGTGGCATCGGCGACTGAACCGCCGGCGGCTGCGCACGGCGGAATCGAGCCCGGCCCATCGTCGAACGAGGGAGCTAGCGCCGTCCGCGCCGATGATCCAACGAGCACGCACAAAGCTTCCGGCGACCATGACGCCATCCGGGCAAAGACCCGAGACCGACGTTTGCCACAGAAGCTTGACGCCACAAGCCGCCGCACGAGCGATCAGCAGTTCATGCAGCTTAGTTCGGCGAACGCCAATGCCCACGCCGGATGGAAAAGGGGCGTACACGGAGTGGCCGCCATCGAGGAAGCGGATTCCGCGAAACGCATGGGCGTCAGCGGGACGCAGAGTAACCCCGAGCCGCCGGAGCGCAGCCACGCCGCTAGGCATCAATCCTTCTCCGCAGGCTTTATCAATCGGCGGAGCGGAACCGTCAGCTACGGTAACGTGGAAGCCCTTCTCGCGCGCTGCAATCGCAGCGGCAAGCCCGGC
>JBGPGF010000204.1:0-5153 GCA_041483755.1 Terriglobia bacterium
ATCCGCGTCTTTGAGGAAAAGGTTCATCAGGTCCTCACCGGCGCCATGACGGACGACCAGTTCCGGCCGTTCCGGCTGAAGCATGGCACGTATGGCCAGCGCCAGCCCGGTTTTCAGATGCTCCGCGTCAAGATTGTGGCGGGCTTGCTCACTCCGGCGCAGCTCCACGTGCTGGCCACCATCGCGGACAACCATTCGACCGGCCTGGGGCACCTCACCACGCGCGAAAATATCCAGTTCCACTTCGTGAAGCTCGAAAAGGTGCCTGCGGCGATGCGGCTCCTTGCCGCTTCCGGCCTCACCACGCGCGAAGCGTGCGGCAACACGGTGCGCAATATCACCGGCTGCCCGCTCGCCGGCGTCTGCCCCGACGAGGCCTTTGACACGACGCCCTATGCCCTGGGTGTTTCTCGTTATTTGCTGCGCCACCCGGAATTTCACGATCTGCCGCGCAAATTCAAAATCGCTTTCTCCGGTTGCGAGGACGATGGAAATTGCGCCGTCGCCGGAATTCACGACGTCGGTCTGATCGCGCAGGTGCGCGGCGACGACGGGACAGCGCATCGCGGCTTCCGCGTTCTGGTCGGAGGCGGGCTCGCCAGCCTGCCCACCGAGGCCGCTCTGCTCACCGAGTTTCTTCCCGAGGAAGAGCTGCTCCCGACGATGGAAGCGATACTTCGCGTCTTCAACGAGCATGGGAATCGCAAGAACAAGATGAAGGCGCGCATGAAGTTTGTCCTGCGCGAAAAGGGCATCGAAGAATTTCGCCGCCTTGTCGCGGAGAAGCGCAAGATCTCGAAGGCGCCCGCGGAGACTTTTGTCGTTCCATCTCCGATCCAGCCATCGCTGGTTTCGATTTCTCTGGCGCCTCTTTCTTGGCACGCGGCCGCCGCCGAAAATGATCCCGAATACGACCGCTGGGCCGGGCACAACTTGATGCCGCAGCGCCAAGCCGGATTCGGCGCCATCTGGATCAAGCTTCCCGCCGGCACTTTCCTCAGCAGCCAGATGCGCGGCCTCGCCGACGTGCTCGAAAAGAATTCCCTCACTGGGGTGCGCATCGCCGTCAATCAGGACCTGGTGATTCCCTGGGTGCCGTTTGACCGCGTTCGCGCTGTCTTTGAGGATCTGCGGGAGATCGATCTGGTCACGCCCGGCGCGCGCACCATCACCGATGTGACCGGGTGCCCCGGCGCTACCACTTGCAATCTCGGCATCACGCGCTCGCTCACTCTCGCCGACGTTCTCTCGCGTGAGCTGGCGGACCAAACCGACCCCGAGATTCAGAAGATTCACATCAAGATCAGCGGCTGCCCGAATTCCTGCGGCCAGCATCACATCGCCGACATTGGTTTTTACGGCAATGCCCGCAAGATCGGCGAGCAGCAAGCGCCGTTTTATCAATTGATGCTCGGCGGCCGGGTGGACGCCGCCGGCGTTCGCTTTGCCCGGCAGGTGATGCCGCTCCCCGCGCGGCCCATTCCCGATGTCATCCGCGAGCTTCTGGCTTTTTACAAAGAGGAGCGCACGCCCGGGGAATCGTTCAACGCCTGGGTCGGCCGCACCCCGGACGCGGCGATTGTCAGCCGCCTCAAGCCCTTCGCCGAAACGTCGGAAGTTACCGCGGATTTCTTCGTTGATTGGGGCGATACGGAAACCTATACGCTCAAAATCGGCCGCGGCGAATGCGCCGCGTAAGGGATGAAAACGGGCGGAGCGGCTAAACCTTTGCGGGTTTTGCGGGGGCAGGCGCGCCTCGCAGCAGGCCTTCGGTGCTGAGATCCTCGTCCAAATCAGGCCAGTGGATTCCGTAGCCACCGCCGGACGTCTTCCAATTCTTGCGCTGGCCCTCGGAGGCGTGCAATAGTTTCGGGTACCACACGAGCGGCACGCTGATCGTTCTGCCGTCCATCAGCGAGACACACAACGAATCGGGCGTAAAACTGACACCCGCCACGCGTTCGTCAGCCGAGAGCGCCAAAATACCCATTCCACGCCTCCAGAAGTGTTGCCCGCTGCTTCTCTACAAGTGATTGTACCCTACGAAGCTCGACCGCGCTGAATCCAATATTTCGCGCCAAGGAAATGGGGTCCAGCCAAAACTTTGCCGAGAGGTCGTCTCGATCGACGTGCACGTGTGGCGGCTCGTTTGGCTCGTGGCTATAAAAATAGAAGCGATATGGCCCCTCTCGCAGGATCGTAGGCACGGCCCGATTCTACCCAATCAATGTTACAACGCAAATGGCGGAAATGACTTGACAAACTGGCAGCGAGATTGATTTCATTCCCTCGGTTGCAGGTCTTCTCATCCAAGCATACAATTATGTCACTCCGACCCTGGCGGCCTACGGGAGAGAAACCCCACGGCTGCTCGGGCGAATCCCGGCGTTGCCGGGATGAGGGTTTAGGTGGAAACGCCTGCGCCTCCCGCATGCGGTGAGCCCGAAAGGGTGAGCCACACGGTCAGTCCATAGAGGGCGAATCCGTGTTTGGAAAGGAGCGTTGCGTTGGGCTTTGTGCCCGGCGTTTTCGCCCGAATTCCTGGCATGGATTCGGGCGTTCCTGTTTCTTATGACGCTTCACGACAAATTCGGCCGCCAGATCACCGACCTGCGCATCTCGGTCACCGACCGCTGCAACTTTCGCTGCGTCTATTGCCGCTCGGCCGACCCGGAAAAGCTTCACGCCGATGGCGAGCTTCTCTCCTGGGATGAGCTCGACCGCCTCGCACGCGTCTTCCTCGGCCTAGGCATCCGAAAAATCCGCGTCACCGGCGGCGAACCGCTTGTCCGCCCCGGCGTCGAAGACTTCATCGCGCGCCTGCACTCTCAAGGCGCCGCCGACCTCTCGATGACCACCAACGGCCATCTCCTCGACGTGCGTCTCGATGCCCTCCTTCGCGCGGGCCTCCACCGCATCAACATCAGCCTCGATTCACTCGACCCCGTGAAATTCCAGCGCATCACGCGCACGAAGACGCTCGAAAGCGTCCTCGCCGGCATTGACGCCGCGCAGAATTCGCCGCTGCGTCCCGTCAAGGTGAACGCCGTTCTCGTCCGCGGCTTCAACGACGACGAAGTCGAAGCTTTTGCTGCGTTCGCCCGCGAGCGCGGCGTCATCATGCGCTTCATCGAATTCATGCCGCTGGACGCCGACCGCCACTGGACCCGCGACATGGTCGTTCCCGCCGAGGAAGTTCGCAGGCGCATTCACGCGCGCTGGCCGCTTGAGCCGATTCCGCACGAACGCAGCGAAACCGCGCGCAAATACCGCTTCGCCGACGGCGCGCCGGGCGAAATCGGCCTCATCGCCCCGGTGACGCAGCCCTTCTGCGGCCACTGCTCGCGCATCCGCCTCACCGCCGACGGCAAGCTGCGCACCTGTCTTTTCAGCAAGGACGACCACGATTTGCGCGACCTGCTTCGCGGTGCCGCTTCGGATGCTGATTTGGCTTTTTTCATCCGCTCCGTGGTCATGGAAAAGGAAGCCAGTCACCATATCAACGATCCCGGCTTCGTGCAGCCTTCGCGCACCATGGTGTTTATCGGAGGATAGTGCGCAGATGGCAAATCTCACGTAAAAGCGGGAGAATTCATCTAAGGAACAAGGAACCTGAATCGTGCAGTGATGAGCAGCCTAATCTCCATATCGAAGCCGGAGACGCTGATTGGCACCGAGCAGCCGGCGACCCTGCGCGCGCCGGAGATTGAGCCGGGCGTGGGCTGCGATTTCGACAGCTATTTGCTGACGCCGGACAATGCGCTGGAAGAGCGCATCGGCACTGCGAAAGCCAAACTCGGCAAAGACGTCGTCATCCTCGGCCACCACTACCAGCGCGACGAAGTGATTCAGTTTGCTGATTTCACCGGCGACTCCTTGCGGCTTTCGCAACAGGCCGCGGAGACCGACGGCCGCTACATCGTTTTCTGCGGCGTGCACTTCATGGCCGAGAGTGCGGACATTCTCCGGCAGCCGCACCAGACTGTAATCCTGCCGGACCTGAACGCCGGATGCTCGATGGCGGACATGGCGGACATCGGCCAAGTGGAAACGTGCTGGGCCGAGCTGGCCGCGCTCGGCGAACTGAAAGTTGTTCCCATCACGTACATGAACTCGACCGCCGCCATCAAGTCGTTCACCGGCGAGCACGGCGGCTCGGTCTGCACAAGCTCGAACGCGGGCAACGTGATGCGCTGGGCGTTTGAGCGCGGCGACCGCGTCCTGTTCCTCCCCGACGAGCACCTGGGCCGCAACACCGCCTACCGCATGCGCATCCCGCTCGACAAGATGATCGTTTGGGACCCCGCGCTCGAATTTGGCGGCAACACTCCCGAGGCGATTCGCAATGCCAGCGTGATTTTGTGGAAAGGCTACTGCTCCGTGCACCAGAGGTTCCGCGTGGAACACGTGGCGCGCGTGCGGCGGGAAAATCCCGGCGTCCATGTGATCGTCCACCCCGAATGCCGCTGGGAAGTGGCGCAGGCCGCCGACCAGATCGGCTCGACCGAGCAGATCATCAAAGCCGTCGCTGCCGCTGGCCCCGGCTCGTCGTGGGCCGTCGGTACGGAGATTCACCTCGTCAACCGGCTCAGCAAGCAGTTCGCCGACCGCCGAGTCTTCTCGCTCGACCCGAGCGTCTGCGTGTGCACGACGATGTTCCGGATCACGCCGCAGCACCTGCTGTGGGCGCTCGATAATCTCGCCGCGGGCAACGTCGTGAATCCCATTCGCGTGGACGACCGCACACGTCAGTACGCCCGCGTGGCCCTCGAGCGCATGCTCAGCCTGCGGTAATCGCGCCGCTGCTCGTCACCCCGTGGCATAATCAGAGTGAGCAGCGCCGGGCTTTTTCACGGCCTCTTCAACGATTCAACGAACGGAAACGCGCAGCGACGATGGCTGACGAAGACCAGGATAAGGACGCTCCGGAGCCCGAGCCGCGACTCTTCAGTTTGCGCGAAGCCGAACGCACGCTCCGCGAACTCGAGCCCTTGCTCGTCGAAGCGATGGACTGCCGCAAGCGCTACTCGGTGATCGATGAGCTGTTCACCGCCCTGTCCGCGCGCATCATGATGATGGGCGGGATTGTGGTGCCGTACGACAAGCTCGCCGAGCAGCGCATCGAACACAAAAACCTGGTCGAGACGATCAAG
>JBGPGF010000205.1:0-5054 GCA_041483755.1 Terriglobia bacterium
GTAAGCGCCCGGCGCGTCCGGGTCGCGTCCAAAAGCGCAGAGTTTGCAATGCGCCACGCATACGTTGGTGGGATTGATGTGCCGATTGACGTTGAAATAAGTGACGTTGCCGTGGCGCTTTTCGCGCACGTAGTTCGCGAGCCAGCCCGTGGCCAGCAGGTCCGGCGAGCGGTACAGCGCAATCCCGTCGTCAAAGCTCAGCCGCTCGCCGCCGAGGACCCTCTCGGCAATCGGCTTCAGCCGCGCATCGGCAATGATCAAGTCGCCCATTTCGGATTCGCTGAAAGATTCAAACGCGCCAAACAGCCGCTGCCGCGCCCCAGAACAACAGGAACAACAAACTAATATAGCCGTTCACGGTGAAAAACGCAGCATCCAGCCGGCTCAAATCGTTCGCTTTGACCAGCGAATGCTCGTAGCCGAGCAGCACCGCGACAACGACAATCCCCGCCCACGCTGGCCACGGCAGCGCAAAACTCGCGGCCAGCCACGCCAACAACGCGACTACGCCCACGTGCATCGCGCGCGCGATCACCAGCGCCCGCGCAATTCCGAACCGCTTCGGAACCGAATACAACCCCGCGCGCCGGTCGAACTCCACATCCTGGCAAGCGTACAGCACGTCGAAGCCGCCGACCCACAGAGTGACCGCGGCGCACAAGATCAGCATGCGCAAATCGAGCGCGCCCGCGACGGCAATCCAAGCCGCGGCGGGCGAAATGCCCAGAGCAAAGCCTAAAACGAGATGCGACCACGTGGTGAAGCGCTTCGTATAGGAATAGAAAAACAGGATTGCCAGCGCCACCGGAGCCAGTTCGAACGCAAAGCGGTTCAATCGCCACGCAGCAATGAGAAAAACTGCGACAGCGATCAGCGTGAACATCCCCGCGAACGAAACCGAAAGCGCGCCCGTGGCCAGCGCGCGCTGCTGCGTGCGCGGATTCTCGCGGTCGTAGCGCAGATCAGCGATGCGGTTCATGGTCATCGCCGCCGAGCGCGCCGCGACCATCGCCACAACAATCCATGCGATCTGCCGCAGCGTGGGCCACCCGTGTGACGTCGCCCGCGCCGCCAGCAGCGCCCCGGTCAGCGCAAACGGCAGCGCGAACACCGAGTGCTCAAACTTGATCATTTCCAGCACCGTGCGTAAGCGATTCATCGTCCGCCCGTCCAGCGATACATCTTTTTCTGCGGCAATCCGATCTGCGCCAGCACCCGGCAGACGTATTGCGTTACGATGTCGTCTATTGTTTTCGGCTGGAAATAAAACGCCGGCACCACCGGCATAATCACCGCCCCAGCCGCCTGGGCGCGCAGCATGTTTTCCAGATGAATCCTGCTGAAGGGCGTGTCCCGCACGCACAGCACCAGCTTGCGGACTTCTTTCAACATCACGTCCGCCGCGCGCGAGACCAGGTCATCGCACGTCCCATTCGCAATCGCCGCCAGCGTTCCCATCGAACACGGAATCACGACCATCGCATCCACGAAATAGCTACCGGAGGCAATCGCCGCGCCGACATCTTGGTTCGGCAGCGC
Organism: Terriglobia bacterium; assembly: GCA_041483755.1. Lineage (GTDB taxonomy): Bacteria > Acidobacteriota > Terriglobia > Acidiferrales > UBA7541 > Acidiferrum. The sequence continues at coordinate 1,540 of JBGPGF010000205.1, forward strand.
TTCGATTTTCACCGAATCCTTTCCCAGAATTCGCTTCGGCAATTGTTTCCAATCGCCCGAAGAAATCTTCAGCTCTTCCGCGAGGAGCCGCTGTCCCGTCTCCGTTACGACGAGATGCACCCGCGCCACGCGCGCGTCATTTTCAAGTAATGCGAGTGCCTTCTGCGCGAGCACCGCCCCGCTCGCTCCGGTCACGCCCACGGTGACGACTTTCCCGCCCATTTCTTCGCTTTTGGCCATAATTATCGAGGTTGCGATTCAGTCTCGCAGCCGCGTTTCTGCAAGTCAAGAGGCGGAGAAATTCCCCCGCAATGGTAGAATTCGCAGCGGCGAAACGCTATGGACCAGCAGGAACTGATGAAACTCTTGGAAGCTGTCCGCGCCGGAGCAGCATCTCCCGCACAAGCGCTGGAGCGGCTGAAACATCTTCCGTTCGAAGACCTCGGCTTTGCGAAGGTGGACCACCACCGCGCCTTGCGGCAGGGCTACGCTGAAGTGATCTTCGGTAAGGGCAAGACGCCCGCGCAGGTGGCGGAAATTGTCGCGGCCATGTTGCGCATCAAAAGTGCGCGGCAGAATATTCTCATCACCCGCGCGGACGCGAAAATCTTCGCCGCCGTCCGGCGCCTCAACGGCAAGTCGGGCAGAGCGGCCAAATTCCACGCGCTTTCCGGCGTCATCACCATCGAGCGCAACCGCGCCATCACCGGCAAAGGCACAATTCTCGTCGTTTCCGCGGGCACCAGCGATATTCCCGTGGCCGAAGAAGCCCTTCTCACCGCGCAGCTGATGGGCAACCGCGCCGAGCATCTCTACGACGTGGGCGTCGCGGGAATTCACCGGTTGCTAGAACACCGCGTGACGCTCACCAAAGCGCGAGTGATTATCTGCATCGCCGGAATGGAGGGCGCTCTGCCGAGCGTTGTCGGCGGCTTGGTTGCCGTGCCGGTCATCGCCGTGCCAACAAGTACCGGCTACGGCGCCAGCTTTGGCGGCGTTGCGGCGCTGCTCGGCATGCTGAACAGTTGCGCTTCGAACGTCAGCGTCGTCAACATTGACAACGGATTCGGCGCGGCCTGCGTTGCCTCCTGCATCAACCGTTTGTAGAAACGCCAAAGGGATGTGCACCTCCCGGACCCGCGCCGTGCCGGATGAGTACCCCGCGCAGCGCAATTGGTTGACGCATCGCTCCCGCGGCCCCTAGCATGGTGTTGAGGAGCACGCGCTTCCCATGTCCACTGCAGATGAAGACCTGAGCCAAATGGAGCGGGACATCCGCCAGCTCAAGATCGAATACGACCAGTATTTCGGCGGCGGGCGGAAGCGTCCGCCCACCGAGATCGAATGGCGCATTGATCAGATCGTCAAGCGCCATTCCGAGCGCATGGGCCAGTTGAAGTTCGCCCAGCGCTTCCGCTTTAACAACCTTTCGCAGACCTACGCCAAGTACAAGGACATCTTCCGCAAACGGCTGCAGAAGAAGGAAGAGGGCGCGGTCGAGCACCATTTCGGCGCCGCCGCCAAAGCCATCGAAGCCGAAAGGGCCAAGCGCGCGGCGGAGCATCCCGCACCGGAGCACAAGGCCCCCGAGCCGTTCCGCATGGTCTGCACGGAACCGGTGAAAGAGCACGAAAAGGTGGACAGGCTGTACGAGGCATTTGTTAAGGCCAAACACGAAGTCGGAGAAGAGAGCGTAAAGTTGAACCGCTCGAGCTTCCACCAATTTGTTGAGAAGAAAACCAAAGCCCTGCAAAAGGAAGACGGCAACAAGAGCGTCGAGTACGTCGTCGAAGTCGTGGACGGCCAAGTGAAATTGAAAGCTCTCGTCAAGAGCTGACCCCGTCTCCAGCGTTCCGTTCGCTCCTCCCGGTATCGTTCGCCTTTCCGCTTTCGCAATTCCGCCGCACCGCGTAGAATTTCTCGTCCCGCCGGGACGGAGGAAAGATGGCAGTCGAGCGCGCGCTCATCAGCGTTTTTGACAAAACGGGGATTGTGGAGTTTGCCAAGCGGCTCGCCGCGCTGCGCATCGAGATTGTCTCGACCGGCGGCACGGCCAAGCTGCTGCGTGAAGCCGGCCTTGCCGTGCGCGACGTCGCCGAATTGACGGGCTGGCCGGAAATGCTCGGCGGACGCGTGAAGACGCTGCATCCGAAGGTGCATGGCGGGCTGCTCTTCCGCCGCAATCTCGAAGAAGACCGCAAGCAGGCCGCGGAACACGGCATCGCGCCGATTGATTTGGTTGTCGTGAACCTGTACCCCTTTGAAGCGACCGCCGCCAAATCCAGCCTCACCGCCGAAGAACTCATCGAGAACATTGATATCGGCGGCCCCACGATGCTGCGGTCGGCGGCGAAGAATTTCGAGAGCGTGACCGTGGTGTGCGACCCAGCGGACTACGACCGCCTTGCAAAAGAGATCGAGGCAACGCGCGAGACGTCGCTCGCGACGCGCCTCGAACTCGCGCGCAAAGTGTTTGCGGCGACTTCGCGGTACGACGGCCTGATCACCATGGAGCTGGAGCGCCTCGCGGTATCGGCCAGTGGCCACGTCGAACTGGGCGAGAAGCCCCCGCTGCCGGAGCGGCTGCACATCGCGCTGGAGCGCGCGCGAGCGCTGCGCTACGGCGAAAATCCGCACCAGGCCGCGGCGCTGTATGTTCCGGCGGGGCAGCCGCCCGCGGGATTGGCCGCGGCGAAGCAGCTCCAGGGCAAAGAGCTTTCGTACAACAATCTGGTGGACCTGGAAGCCGCGCGCAGCCTGGCGGCGGAATTCCAGCGCCCCGCTGCCGTCATCATCAAGCACAACAATCCGTGCGGCACGGCGGAGCAGGAGACGCTGCTCGACGCGTATCGCAAGGCGCTGGCGTGCGATCCGGTTTCGGCATTCGGCGGCGTGCTGGCGTTCAATCGCGTGGTGGATGGCGCGACGGCGGAAGAAGTGGCCAAACTCTTTGTGGAATGCATCGCCGCGCCGGGATTCGACGAGAAGGCCTGCTCCGCGTTTGCCGCCAAGAAAAATCTGCGGCTGCTGGAGCTGCCCGCCGGGGGACTCGATTCCGGGCGCACGCTGCAGCTCAAGCAAATCTCCGGCGGCGTGCTGGTGCAGCAGCCCGACCTGGGCGAGCTGAGCGACAACGAGCTGCGCACGGTGACCAAGCGCGTGCCCACGCCCGAAGAGATGCGCGACATGCGCTTCGGGTGGAAGGTGGCCAAGCACGTCAAGTCCAACGCAATTGTCTTCGCCCGCGAAGGACAAACGCTCGGCGTGGGCGCGGGGCAGATGAGCCGCGTGGACTCGGTAAAGCTTGCCGTGATGAAGGCGCAGTTGCCGCTGGCGGGCAGCGTCGTCGCTTCGGACGCCTTCTTTCCCTTCCCCGATGGGGTCGAAGAGGCCGCGCGTGCGGGCGCGACGGCTTTCATCCAGCCCGGAGGCTCGCTGCGCGACGCCGACGTGATCGCCGCCGCCGACCGCCTGAATCTCGCCATGGTCTTCACCGCCATCCGCCATTTCCTGCA
>JBGPGF010000206.1:0-5028 GCA_041483755.1 Terriglobia bacterium
GCCAGCGCCACTCGCCACATTCTCGAAGCCGCGGGCGTAGTCATTGACTGGGAAGAGGTGGAAGCGCGCGCCCTCGTAGCCGGCGACAAAGGGCAATTTCTGCAGCAGGCCGCCGTGGACTCCGCCCGGAAGAACCGCGTCGCCCTCAAGGGCCCCATGGGCACGGCGATCGCCGGCGGCGCTCCCAGCGTCAACGTGGCTTTGCGCAGAACGCTGGATCTCTACGCGAATCTTCGCCCGGTGAAAAACCTCCCAGGCGTCAAGTCCCGATTTGATGGCGTGGACGTTGTGATTGTCCGCGAGAATACTGAGGATCTCTACTCCGGCCTGGAGCACGAGGTCGTGCCCGGCGTCGTGGAAAGCCTGAAGATCATTACCGAGCGGGCTTCCACGCGCATCGCCCGGTTCGCCTTTGAATATGCCAAGCGCAATGGCCGACGCAAGATTCACGCCATCCACAAAGCCAACATCATGAAATTGTCGGACGGGCTTTTCCTGCACTCGATCCGAAAAGTCGCCGCCGAATTTCCTGAAATCGAGTACAAGGAATTGATTGTTGACAACGCCTGCATGCAACTGGTGATGAAGCCGGAGCAGTTCGACGTCCTGCTCCTCCCCAACCTTTACGGTGACGTGATGAGCGATCTGGCAGCCGGCCTGGTCGGCGGCCTGGGAGTGGTGCCCAGCGCGAACATCGGCGATGAATGCGCCATGTTCGAGGCCGTTCACGGCACCGCCCCGGACATTGCCGGACAGGGCATCGCGAACCCCACGGCGCTGATCATGAGCAGCATCCTGATGCTGGATCATCTGGGCGAAGGCGCCGCGGCGCGGCGCATCGAGGCGGCTCTTGAAACCGTTTATCGCGAAGGCAAACACACCACGAGGGACGTGGGTGGGGCCGCGGGCACCAGCGAATTCACCGACGCTGTGATCGCGGCGCTGAAGCCGGTTTGAAGCCCGGCCAATTCCCTGCTCCCCGGCGCTGCCGCGGCGCGCATCTTGTGATTGACAGCCGCGGCGTGGTCGCCAACAATAGATATTCATATCAGTAGGGCCGAACCGTACCGGGGGGATTCATGGCCACATCGTTTCCGGCGATTGCCGATTTCGCCGCGGGAGTCATTGAAAAAAACGAGCCGAAATCAACCGGCCAGCGCGCGGACAAGCGCAAGCGCAAGCCGCACATCATCGCCTACATTCAAGAGAATTGCACCGGTTGCGCCGGGTCGCCCGCGTGTGTGGACTACTGTCCGGTCGCGGAGTGCATGTACTGGGTGCCGGACGCCGACCATCCGCCCTTCGGCCGCATCGAGGTAGATCCTCTAACTTGCATAGGATGCAAGCTTTGCACCAGTAAGGGTCCGGACGGCGCCTTCCTCGAGGGCTGCCCCTGGGACGCGATTGACATGGTGCCCTTGGCGGAGTTCGAGGCCAAATTCGGTGCCCTGCCCTACTAGCCGCTACCGCAAAGACACGACGGCCATTTCCTTTATGCTGAGTGCCTCACCATTTCTTGTGGTGGGCTACGGTTTTCTGGCAAAGCACCGCCTTCGTCGCCTTTTCGATCAAGAACACGGTCAAGAACTCGCTCTTGATCGAGGCTCCCTTCAGCGATGGCGGACGCTCGATCGAAAATCTCGCTTCTCCGCCCGCGCTCTGCAGAGTGGACTGCGTGAGCGTCAATCCCGGAATTTCTTTCTGAGCGCTGTCTAGCGGAACCCCTCGCACGGCCACCTCTTCAAGTGGGAATTTCCCCCAATATCTGTATGGCACGGTCAAAAGCAGGGTTCGGCCTTCATCAGACACGACAGGTTCGCCGAGAACGCACGGCGCGGAAGGTGGCAGCTTGTAACCGACCGTCACTTGAGTGTCGACTTCGACGGGTTCACCGTTAACGATCGTGGGTTGGTACGTCCATTGGCGCACCGCGTCCATCGCCGCCTGGGCCAGGAGGGGCTGCCCTGTGACGGTCTCAACTTTCTTGATGGCCCCATCAGTTCCGATGATCACGCGAAGGACAACGACGCCCTCGATGTTCTCTTGAATCGCCTTCGCGGGGTACAAGGGTTTTGGGTGACTGATGGGGCTCAGTTGGATGCCGGCCTCATTGGCGGATACCCTCCTCGGTTCGCTGGTCTTCCTTGGGATTGGAGGAGCTGCTACCGGCTCAGCACTCTTCGGCACTAACTTCTTAGACGTTGGTTTAGAAACCGGGGAGACCACGGCCGGTTTGCTCATGCCAACCGCGTGCGGTGAAAAAGCTTGGCTGGTCGGCACGCTATTTTGTGCGGTAGCAGATGGCTGATTGGTTGACGATGGCAGTTCTACTATCGCAACCGTTCCGAGCGCCGGACGCACGGGTCGCGCATCATTCTGTGCATTAGGCCGGTTGAGCCAGAACCACGCGATTAGAAACAGGAACAACGCCGAGAGGGCCACCGTCGCAAGCGGTTTGCTGTACGCTTGTGCGCCGCGCAGGAGTGCCGCCCACCCACGCGCAACGATGCGAAGAGGTGCGTGGTCCGCGGCCCGGCTGTCATCCCCCGATGTTGAGCTTGCCTCGCGTGGGGTCTCCCAGACGGGAGGCTGGCTGGTGCCCGGCGGTGCAGGCGGCACTTGGACGGATATGGGCTGCAGCGCGGTGGGCAGTGATGTCTGCGGTGGTGTCCGCGTTGTGACTCCACCGCCGGCCGCCGCGGCAGCAAGCGCCACCTCCCGACCCGTCGCTTCCCTCCGCGACTTCACGTCGAAGATGCGCCCGTCGGAGGCGCGAAGATAGAGCACGGGAGTTCCCCACTCCTGGCCGCAGCCTTGCGCAAAGATTGCCTTTCGCGCCTCGGCGAGCGAGGCGTCCACCGGGTAACCATCGGCCACTGCGGCGTAGAATTCCCGTGAGAACTGAATGGCCGCCTCGTCGGTGATCTCAAACTGCATGGCGATGACAGCCGGCAAGCCCTGCTGCGCCAGGCTCTGTGCCGTGCCGGCAAAGGGATCGCTGCGAGAGGCGCGCGCCCCCTCACACGCATTTAGCACGGCCAACCGCATCGAAGTGTGGTCATGGAGCAGAACTCCTAGATCCTGCCCGCTGACGGGACGTCCCATCCCGGCTTCGTCTTCGAAAATCAGAACACCATCTTGCGTGCCCTGGTCAAAGCCCCCATGGCCAATAAAATGGAAGACATGAAACTCACTCTGCCGCAGGCTCTGTTGCAAAACGCCCAATGTCGCCACGTCCAGCCGAATTAGCTCGATCATTCCCTTCTCTTCCAGTGGGAGCAGCGACTCGTGCAACCGGCTCCATTCCTGTTCTACGTTGAGGCGTGGATGATTGTTTGGACTCGAAATCATCACCAGCACGCGCAGGGGCGGGGTGATGGCGACCGGGCGGATGGAGTCCGGCATCTCCAGATAACGCAGCACCGGAGTTTTGGTGGAAAGCGCCAGGAACTGATTTCGTCCGGGGTTGTAGAGGTACTCCCACGGAAGGTCGGCCAATTCCGGGGTGTCCGTCAGCCGCAGCCGGATCCGCAGACCGGCCTCGCGACGCGTGGCTTCATTCAGGCTGGCATGCAAGCAGCCCAGAACTTCATCGTGGAAAAGCGCGGAGAAGAGGCTGCCGCCAAACTTCTTGACGGCTTCGGTCTCGGGCGAGTCCGCCCGGCGCACGCTTCGGCGGGGCCGGCCGATGCGCAAAAGAAAATTTTCCAGCTCAAGGTCGGAAAACGGCAGGGTGAAACTACTGGAGGCTTGTCCGCCCGGCGAGTTTAGGATATGAACGCGATATTCCGCCCCTGCGCGCTGGATTTGGAGATCGAAGTCCAGATAGTTAGAGGCTGCCACGTTCTATTCCTCGCCGGGCCGCCTTCGTTTCCACGTCAGGCTGACCTTGAAGTTGGCCTCGGTCGCGGCCGAGGCGATCACGGCCCCCGCGGATGCGCTCAATTTCAGACCAAACTCGATTTGGACACTGTCCGGAGCCTGGCTCAAGCCGCGCAGCTTGCCAATAAGCACCTCTGCTGCCGGGCGAATCCTCTCCAGCGCGGCTTCGAATGTGTCCTGGGCCTTTTCTACTAATTGAGTAGTGCTCGAGCCTCGCCGAACGTTTCCATCAAATTCCGCTCTCTCCACCTCTACCAAGACGGAGGAGCCATCTTGCAGCGAAAACTCGGCAAGCTGTTTCATGGGATCGTAGGTTGCTAACTATATAGTACGGCGTTCGGCAAGGCAACGGAACTGTAATCCACGGGGATCGGGTTCCTTGGATATCCCTGAAGGGCCACGGCTTACGGCGCAAAATGCGCGCTCAAATCTGGTTCTTGCCTCCGGACTGCAATCGTGGCATTCTAGGCGCTCGGTAGCCTAGTCCCAGGCTCCCTTGCAGGGGTGCCCTATGCCTTACGCCCGCCGCTCAGAAAGACGCCGCACAATCCGAGTTCCTCTGCAAGTGCCTCTATTGGCAGGGAGCGAATCTGCCGAAGGGGAGACTCTCTTCGTAAAAGCTTGCAGTCAGAGGGTGAGCGCCGATGGAGCCTTGATCCTTCTCGACGTCCCCGTGACGCCGGGCCAGCCCCTCATCTTGGTCAACGAGATGACCTCCGAGACGGTCCAGTGCTACGTCACGTCCGTCCGGCAAAAGCGCGACCGGCGCTTTGTAGGCGTCAGCTTTGCGATTCCCGTGTCGAACTTTTGGCACATGTCCTTCCCCCCGGCCGGTACGCGCCCGGCAACACGCGCCCTGCGCACGGGCATCCTCGAGTCGCGATAGACGCGCTTTCCATTCCGCCCTGTTTCGGAAAACGCCGCGATCTTTGTGAAGTGCAATTCGTGAATTGTAATTAGAGATTGCCGCTTCGCCGGCGGATGCTCCGAGCGGCTTGCTCGGCGGCTTTGCGGATCGTGTCGGGCAATTCCCCGCGGCTGCGCGCCAGACTCTCTACCACTACCATATCCTCCGGCTGCCCAATCAATGCGAGCGCCTTCAGTGCTTCCCACTGCTCCTCCGCGCTTGGATCAATCGCGGCGATA
>JBGPGF010000207.1:0-4977 GCA_041483755.1 Terriglobia bacterium
GCGTGGCACAGCCGCGCGGCGTTATCAATGTTATTGGTGCCCAGCAGCCGCGCCGCCTTGCCCGCGGCGTAGTAACTCTCATTCGTCATCCCGCGGGAGGTCGTGTAAACGGCCATGCGGCGCGGGTCGCACGCGCGGAGCCGCGCTCCGGCCAGTCGAATCGCCTCGTCCCACGAAATTCGGCGAAACCCCGGCTCGCCTGCCCGGCGCAGCATGGGATACGGCAAGCGCCCCAATTCGCGCAAGCGGCGGCCATCGAGCGTGCGCAAACGCGCCACATCAGCCAGTTGCGCCGCATCGAGCGCCGGCATCGTGTTCGTGCGCAGCATTTTCAGCCGCACCAGGCACAGGTGGATGCCGGGAATGGCGTCGTCACGCAAGCCGCGCGGGCCCAGCGAGCAGCCGTCGCAAACTCCGTGACGCAGGATGCGCCAGGCATAAAGCAAATTATCGCGATTTTCCCAGAGGATACGGAGCATCTCGCGGAAGTGATGCGGCTTGGTCTGGCCCAAGCCGAAGGGGATCCAGCCGGCGATGGGCGTGCGCCCGCGCCGCGGGGATTTTTCGACAGGCACTGCGGAAGCGCCAGCCATAGAGGCGCGATTGTACCGCGATCAATCGCGGACGGCATACGCCTTGTCATCCGTCCGCGGAGCTACGGCGCGGCCTGCTCCTTCGGCTTCTTGCTTTGGTCGAGAACTTCTCGCACCAGCCGGCCCAGCGCCGACGGGCTGTACGGCTTTTGAAGAAATCGCACCTCTGCGCCCGGCGGGCTTACGGCAGATGGATCCGTAAAATATCCGCTTGTAAAGAGCAGTGAGAGATTGGGAAGCCGCGCGATAAGTTTGGCCGCGGTCGCGGCGCCGCCCAGTTTCGGCATCACCATATCTAGGATGGCCAGCGCCGGCGTTTCCTTTTCGCAGATACTCACGGCTTCTTCGCCGTTTTGCGCGCAGAGAACGCGGTAACCGAGCTTGGTGAGCGATTGCCGCGCCATCTCGCGAATGGCATCGTGATCTTCGGCCAGGAGAATCGTTTCCGTCCCTCCCACGACGGGAATCGCCGCCGAGGGAAGCAGCTTGCGTTCCGCGTCAGGAATAGTTCCCTGCATCAGGGGAAGATACACGCGGAATAAGCTGCCTTGTCCGGGCTCGCTGTACACGTGGATGAATCCGCCGTGCTGCTTCACGATGCCGTACACCGTGGCCAGCCCCAATCCCGTTCCTTTCCCCAGCTCCTTCGTGGTGAAGAACGGCTCGAAAATCCGTTCGCGGGTCTCGGCGGCCATGCCCATTCCCGTGTCGGAAACCGACAACAGGGCGTAACGGCCGGGAACCGCGTAGGAATAGAAACGGGAATAGCCCTCATCGAGTTCCACAATCTCGGTCTCGAGCAGCAGTCGCCCGCCGTCCGGCATGGCGTCACGCGCGTTCAGGCACAGATTCATGAGCACTTGTTCGATCTGCGTGGGATCGGCTCGCACGCGCTCGAGTTCGGCGGCTTGATTGACCTGGATCTCGATGTCTTTTCCGATGACTTTGTCGAGAAAACTGACCAGTCCATTGACCACTTCATTGAGGTCCACGGGCCGGGGTTGCAGCACCTGGCGGCGGGCGAAAGCGAGTAATTCGCGGGTGAGCGCGGCGGCGCGGTCCGCCTGCTCGCGGATGCGGGCGAAGCGCTGAGCGACCTGCGGCGTGGCCCGCGCTTCGTCGAAGCCCAGCTCCGCCCAGCCGAGTATCGCCCCAACCACATTGTTGAAGTCGTGCGCGATGCCTCCCGCGAGCTGCCCGATGGCTTCGAATTTCTGCGCCTGGCGCAATTGCCGCTCCATGGTGCGCAGTTCCGTGACGTCCTCCGCAATCACCTCGATCACATCGGCAGCTCCGGGTGATCGCACGTGCCGCAGGCTCAGCCGCACGGTGATCAGGACGCCGTCGAGCCGGCGCCACTCATGTTCGGCCCCCGCCACGGAACCCCTTTCCCGGCAGGAAGCCAGCAGCGCCAGCCATTGCTCCGGGAAGCGGAAAACATCGCGTTGGAGGTGCAGCCCGCAGGCCTCTTCGATGGCGGCACAGGCGATCATCCGGGCCAGCGCGGGGTTGGCGTCCAGGAGCACGCCCTCGGGCGTGGTCCGGCAGATGCCGTACACGGTATTCTCGACCAGGTCGCGATTGCGCGCTTCCAAGAGCCGCAACTCCTCCTCGGCGCGCTTGCGTTCGCGGATGTCGGTGATGCTGGCTCGGATGAGGTTTCCCGCCGCCGAAGGCAGCCGCACCAGGCGGATCTCGCAGGCGATCTCTTCCCCCGCGCCATTCCGGTGGGTCCATTCGAAGACTCGTGTGTCTCCATGCAAAGCGGCACGAATGTATTCCGAGGCCGCTTCGGCGGAGGAGCGTCCATCCCCTTGGAGCGGAGGGCTGAGATCTGCGGGGCCCAGCCGGGAAAGCGCTTCGCGCGAGCAGCCAAAGAGTTGCTCGGCGTTCCGATTGGCGTCCGTGAAATGGCCGGTGTCCAGATTCAGGAGGACAATGGCTTCCGGAGCATTCTCAACCAGTGTTCGGTACCGTTCTTCTGAAAGTCGCACCGACTCTGCGGCTCGTTTGCGTTCGGTGATGTCCACGCCGACGGTGCTGACGGCTGTGATCTCACCGCTTTCCGAGCGGAGAGCGTAGAAGCTGGCCAGCCACACGCGTTGCTCCTCCGGCCGCAGCCGCATCGCGCCGCTGAGTTCCACGTTCACGATGGGTTCTCCGGTGGCGAAGACGCGCTCGAGCAAGGTCTCCACCGGCTCGGCGAAGTCCGGCGCTATTTCCCGCAAGCGCTTGCCCGCATGCTCATTGACCGGCAAGCCGGTCACTTTGGCGAGTGCCTCGTTGACACGAACGAACCGCATTTCCCGGTCATAGATGACCAGGGCGACCGGCAAGGCCCGGTAAAGCAGCTCCAGCTCGGCAAATTGCTGCCGCGCGCGGGATTCGCTTTCGGCCAGCGCATCCTGTGCCTGGGCTGCGGCGTCGCGGAGCGTTCTCTCTCCAATCGCGCGCTGCAGCGCAATTCCCAAGCGGGACAAATGGCCTTTCAGAACAAAATCGCTGATCCCCTGCTTGATGCATTCGACCGCGGCCTCTTCTCCCAGGGTTCCGCTTACGAGAATGAACGGGATATCCTTGCCGCTATCGCGCAGCGCACCGAAGGCCTCGGGTCCCGTCCAATCCGGCAAGTGGTGAGCGGAGAGGACCGCGTCGTAGGTTTGCCTGGAGATGGATTGCAAGAACTGTTCGCGATTCTCGACGATCTCCGGCAGGACATGGAATCCCGCCTGTCTGAGTTCGTGCAGCGCCAGCTCCACGTCTTCCCGGGAGTGTTCGAGGAAGAGGACGCGGAGGGGCAGTCCAATCTCCGGTGTCTTCTTCTCCTCGAGTATCGTGGACTTCATAACGGGCCTCCCGGGTTCGGTCGGACAAAATCTGTGGCACAGCCACCTCCGCCCCATCGCGCGATCTTTGCGCGATGAATCCTGGCTGTGCTCGAAAGCCAGGGCAAGGCAGAGTCAGTTTCGTTGGCAATCCTTGTTGCGTACAAATCGCCCAGCTCTTGACTTTTTCCGCAGCCTGCCAAAGATCACATTGCCGGACGGTTCTGTGTGGCAGGCCTTGCGCACTGACCTGCCGTGCCGCCGGGCGGCCTGAAATTCCTCAAAGGCTCCCCAGGACGGCTGCAGTTTCCCCATCCCTGCCCGCCGGCGCTTGACTGCGAAGTTGCCGGATCGTCGCGGCAATCAATTCCTTCAGCGAGCCTTCCGCATGGGGCGTCCAATAACGCATGCCCAGATTTAATCGCAGCGGATACCGGCATCCCGGCAATTCATTCCGCATGGCGAAACGCCTTTCGACGCGCTGGCGGATGAGCGGCAGGCTCGGTTCTGCGGCGTTGACCGCCAGAACCCCAAATTGTCTTGTCCCGATGCGCGCGACGAGGTCGCTATGTCGAAAACAGCCGGACAGAATCGCGCAGGCCTCGCCTAGTGCTTCTTCAAACTCCGCGGAGTTGCGGCCGCTGGATACATCATCCATGCCTTGCAATTCGGCGCAGAGGAGGACCAGCGTTCCCCCGCGCCGCATGGCGCCATCGAAGCGTTGCGCAGCCTGGATGAGAAACTCCTGCCGGCTGAGAAGGCCCGTTAGGGGATCGCGCGAGAGCGTCGCGGGAGGCGCGGCCCCGGCAAGCGCGGACCGGATCGCGTGATCCAGGGCCTGGATACTCATCCGGTCCCTCAGCAGATAGTTCGGCATCCCCTCGGCCATCGCCTGTCTCGCAATATCTTCCTGCGCTGTGCCGGCCAGAACCAGCAGGGGAACTCGTGGAGCGGCCCGGCGGACGCGGCGAACAAGTTCGAGTGGATCGCGAGGGTCCAGCGATACATCCAGAAGGATGACGTCGGGCCGAATCAGCGAGAGGGAGGGGAATAGCGTGGCGGCCGTGGACACTACTGTGACTTCTCCTCCGGACGTCTCGTCCGGAAAGAGCGCGCGCAGAAAGACGGCGATTTGATTCGAATCGGCCTCGGCCAGCAAGATGCGCAGTGTTTGTGTGCCCATTCCAGTTTTCTCCCGGCAGCCGCCGCGTCAGACCGTTACGGAACGCTTGAGTTCGGCCGTTCGCGCCAGGGCGATGTCGCCGGCGGCGATGCGGCGCTCGCGTTTTTGCTTGTACATTTCGGCATCGGCGCGCCGCAGGAATTCCTCGAGCGAAATCGCTCCCCCGCCCGTGCTCCACTCCAGCCCAATGCTGAGGGAAAGAAGATACCGGCGCGAAGATTGGTTGTTGTGACGTTGCAGTGCGCGCCGCAGGCGCCGCACGACCATCGGGGAGCCGGGCAGCCCGGGGTCCAGCGCAAGGACCGTGAATTCATCGCCGCCCAGACGCCCCAGCACATCGGATTGACGGAAACTGGCGCGTAGAATATCGGCAACC
>JBGPGF010000208.1:0-4929 GCA_041483755.1 Terriglobia bacterium
CATGGTGGCGGCTCCCAGAGTGCATAAACCCACTAACATGCTCAAAACGGGAACTTTAAGACTCACAAAAATAACATACACGACCAGTCCTATCAAGGCGTAGCGGCCCAGAAAGCGAACCCACGTCCCGATGGGCACTCGTGGCTTAGGCGAATCGGATTGGGCGGTCGAGAGCCGCTTTAGAGCGTCCAGGGCTTCCTGCAACCAGCGGAAGTTCAGCCACGCGAGGGTTGCGCCGACGAAGAGACCCGTCCCCCAGCGCCAGGAATGGAGCAGCGCGACCACGAGCCCCGCTGCCGCGCCGATGCACAGAGTGAGCCGGCCGATCCAGCGCTCCGCGCGCGCGTACATGGCTTCGTCAGGAAGTTTTGCGTCCATCGCCGCTGCTCTTCTCCAACCGCCGCAGCACGTCCCGCACGCCCGCAAAAAAACCCAGGCCGCCGATCACCAGCATCAGGATGGGCTTGGTGTGCAGCCAACGGTCCAGCAGCCAGCCGAAAAGGCCGCCCACGACGATGGCGGAGACCATGACGAACGGAAGCTCCATCGCCAGCGCAAACTGTGTCGCCGCGGGATTCGCTGGCTTCCGTGGAGGCGTGGACGACTCGGGGTTGGATGAGTTATCGGCCAAGGCCAACCGCGTAACGCGCGAACTGCGCGAACGGTTCAGGATACAGCCCCGCGGCGAGCGTGACAAACGCTGTGACCGTGAGCGCGAGCATCTGGCCGATGCTCATCACCGGGCGGGGCGCATCGCCCGGCTGCTTCATCCAGGCATGCACGACCACGCGGAAGTAGTAGTACAACGCGGGTACGATGTACAGCGCTGCGAAAACCGCGAGAACAGGATGGTGCGTCTCGATGAGCGATTGGAAAATGTAGTACTTTCCGAGGAAGCCCGCCGTCGGCGGTATCCCGGCAAGCGAGAGCATGAAGATCAGCAGCAGCAACGCTGCGCCTGGGCTGCGCTGAAAAAGGCCGTTCAGATCCTCGATATCGTCGCCAATGATGCCCTTGCGGCGGAGCACAATGATCACGGCGAACGCGCCCGTGGTCATGAACGCATAGACGAACAGATAGAAGGCGATGCCCGTCATGCCGGCGCGATTGAGTTGCGGATACGTGGAGAGCGCGCCGACGACGCCCAGCAAGATGTACCCAACATGCGAAATCGAGGAGTAAGCCAGAAGGCGCTTGACATTGTTCTGCGTGAGGGCGGCGAAGTTTCCCCAGGTCAGCGAGGCAATCGCCACGCCGGAAAGAATGAAGAGCCAATACTCCTGCGAGGATCCGAAAACGTAAATAAACAACCGCAACAGGAGCGCGAAGCTCGCGGTCTTCGACGCCACGCTTACGTAGGCGGTGATCGGCGTGGGCGCGCCTTCATACACGTCCGGCGCCCACTGGTGAAACGGCACAGCCGCGATTTTGAAAAATAAGCCCGCTGCCACGGTCACGAATGCCACCATCGGCAGCAATTGCACCAACAGCAAGGGATGGTGTCCATTTCCGAAAAACGCCTCAAGAGCGCGCTGCGCCATCTCCGCCCGCGGTCCCGTTTCATGGCTGAGCGTGATCGCCCCCGCGACCCTCTGCGCAAATGCGAAGCGTTCACCGAGCGCCTGTCCAATTACGCTGATGTTCGTCGAGCCGCTTAGCCCATAGAGGAGCGAAAAGCCATACGCCAGGATCCCCGAGCTGAACGCCCCGAGCAGGACGTATTTCATTGCCGCTTCATTGGAGCGGCGCTCTCGGCGCAAGAAACCCGTGAGGACGTAGAAGCTGAGCGCCATCGTCTCGAGGCCGAGGAACTGCACGATCAGGTCAATGCCCGAAACCATGAACATCATTCCTGCGCAGGCAAAGAGCAGGAGCGCGTAGTATTCGCCGTGGTGCTCGCGTTCGATTTCCAGATAGCGTACGGAAAGCAGAACCACCAGCGCCGTGGACACCAGGAAAATCACCGCGAAGAAGATGAAGAACGGATCGACGGCGATGGAATTGTGAAACCCGGTCTGCACGCCCATCTCGCTTGACGTGCGGCGCAGGCCGGGCACAAAAAACCGCCCCAGGCGCATCCACTCAAGGACTCCATGCATGAAATCCGGCATGCCGAAGAGAGTAAAAGCGCTGAAGGCGGTGGCCGCCAGCGCCAGCGCGGCGTTCACGTACTTCGTCCCCTCGTCCAAGACGAAATCAATCAAGAGGATGCCGAGCCCGAACATGACCAGCTCCACCTCGGGCATGATCAGCGCGAATTCGGCACGGTTGAATTGGAAGAGGGCGGTGTGCATCGCGGCTCGCTACTTCTTCTCCCCGGAGGATCGCGGCACGGGCATCGCCACCGCGGCGGCCGGAGCAACTGCCGCCGCCGGCTTCATTTCCACCGGCGGCAGCTTGGCCTGCTCCGCCGGATAAAAGCCCGGATTCACCTGGCGCACGATCTGCTCAACGGGTTTTTCCAAATACTTAAAGAGCGGCTTGGGGTAGATGCCGATCCAAAA
The DNA here is from genome assembly GCA_041483755.1 of Terriglobia bacterium. Classification (GTDB taxonomy): domain Bacteria; phylum Acidobacteriota; class Terriglobia; order Acidiferrales; family UBA7541; genus Acidiferrum. The sequence continues at coordinate 2,505 of JBGPGF010000208.1, forward strand.
CGCCAGGATGATGAGGGGCACCAGCGTCGCGTATTCGCGCCAGTTCAGGTCGGCCAAATGCTCGTTTTCCGCGTGCGTCACGGGGCCGAACATCACGCGCTGATAAAGCCACAGCAGATACGCCGCGCCCAGCACCACGCCGAGGGTTCCCCAAGCGGCCCAGGCCTTATTCACCTGGAACGCGCCCTGCAAGATCGTGAATTCTCCAATAAAGCCATTGAGCAGCGGCATGCCCAGTGAGCTGAGACTGATAATCAGATACACCGCCGCGAAATTGGGCATGGGCGTGGCCAAGCCTCCGAAATCGGAGATGAGGCGCGTGTGGCGCCGTTCGTAGAGCACGCCAACGATCAAGAAGAGCGCGCCCGTCGAGATTCCGTGGTTGATCTGCTGGATCACGCTCCCGGTGAGCCCGTTGGGGTTCAGCGCAAAGATTCCCAGCGTGCAGAACGCCAGGTGGCTCACCGAGCTGTAGGCGATGAGCTTTTTCATGTCCTTCTGCATCATGCAGACGAGCGCGCCGTAGATGATGCCGATGAGCGAAGCAACGATGACGATGTGAATGATTTTTGCGCGCATCGCCGGGTCCGCCGGCAGCAGCGGCAGCGAGAAGCGGATGAATCCGTACGTCCCCATTTTCAGGAGCACGCCCGCCAGAATCACCGAGCCCGCCGTGGGCGCTTCCGTGTGCGCGTCCGGCAGCCAGGTGTGGAACGGGAACATCGGCACCTTGATGGCAAAGGCGAAGAAGAAACCCCAGAAGAGCCAGACCTTCAGGCCGTCCGGAAAATGCTGGAGGGCCGCCAGCAGCGTGGGAATGTCGAAGGTGTACGCAGCGCCTGTCTTCGCGTAGTTGAAATAGATGGCCAGGATTCCCAGGAGCATCAGCACCGATCCGGCCAGCGTGTAGAGGAAGAACTTGATCGCCGCGTAGAGGCGCCGGTCGCTGCCCCACACGCCGATCAGGAAATACATGGGCACGAGCATCACTTCCCAGAAGACGTAGAAGAAGAAGAAATCGAGAGCCATGAAGACGCCGAGCATGGCCGTCTGCAGCAGCAGGAAGAGAATATAGAATTCCTTCTTGCGCGGCTTGATGGCGCTCCAGGCAGAAAGGATGGAGATCGCGCCGAGGAGCGTGGTGAGCATCACCAGCAGGAAGCTGATGCCGTCAATGCCGATGTGATAGGAGGCGCCAATCGAGGGAATCCACTCCATCTTCTCTTCGAACTGGTAGCCGCCCACGCCCGCCTGGAACCGCCAGATCAGCGGCAGCGATACGCCGAGTCCCAGCATCCCGAAGACGTTACCGAGGACGCGGTGCGCGTTGTCCCACTCCCGCGGGATGAACAGCATCAGCAGCGAGCCCACCAGCGGCGTGAAGAGAATCACGCTCAATAGATGATGACCGAATAGATCCGCCATACGGGTCGCCTTTCAGCGCACAAGGCGCCACAAATGAATTCCGTAGTAACCGAACAAAACGATGAGCCCGCAAACGATCAGCAGTGCGTAGCTGGAAAACACACCGGTCTGCAGCAATCGTACGGGATGACTGAACATCCGAACGACACGCCCAGTGAGATTCACCAGGCCGTCCACAATCCACTCGTCCCACCACATCGAGATGCGCGAGATGACGCGCGTGGCCCAGCCCGCGCCGTCCACGCCCAGACCGTCCACGATCTTTGCGTCGAACACGCCCAGCGCCGTGCCCAGGTCCTTCGTGCGGTCCACAAACATCGCGTCGTAAATCTCGTCAACATAGTATTTGTGGTAGACGAGCCTGTAGAGGCGCGGCCAGTTGGCAGCCAGCTTTTCCGGCGATTCGGGCTTTTTCAGGTAGAACTGAACCGCCACCCAGATTCCAGCGAGCGCCACCAGAACCGAAGCCAGCATCAAGCCGTATTCGACGGCGCTTGCGTGTGAGGAAACTGCTGCTTCTCCGGCCTCCAAGGAAGCCGCTGCATGCCTCGCGGCGACGACCGGCTCCAGAAAGTGCTCGAAGCGGTTGCTGCCACCAAGCGCCGCGGGCCAGCCGATCCATCCGCCGACGATGGAAAGCAGCGCGAGGACCATCAGCGGCACGGTCATCGTCTTCGGCGATTCGTGGATGTGGTGCTCGACTTCGTGATCCACACGCGATTTGCCGAAGAATGCCAGATTCACCAGGCGGAACATGTAAAACGCCGTGAGGCCCGCGGTGACGAAGCCGACGAACCAGAGTAGGCGAGAATGCTCGAACGCCTTGCCTAGGATTTCGTCCTTACTGAAGAAGCCCGCCAGCGGAAAGATTCCAGAAATTGCCAGCGTCGCGACTAGGAAGGTCCGCGCCGTCGTCGGGATTTTGCCCCACAACGCGCCCATTTTGCGCATGTCCTGCTCGCCGGAGAGCGCGTGGATCACGCTACCGGAGCCGAGGAAG
>JBGPGF010000209.1:0-4923 GCA_041483755.1 Terriglobia bacterium
CTGCGGCAAATTAGTCTTTCGGCTCGGAGAAGTGGTCGGGGCGTCCGGATTTGAACCGGAGACCTCCTGCGCCCAAGGCAGGCGCGCTACCAGGCTGCGCTACGCCCCGACTGTCGAATTCTACCATGAGGAGGAATGTTCGAACGGCCGTGCTACAACCGCGCCGCTGTCATGGCTTGCGCAGGAGTCCTACACCGTCTTGTCTTTGGCGTAACAGATGGGCTCCAGATTGCACTCCGCGCATTTTGGTTTGCGTGCCTGGCAGACGCGGCGGCCGTGCCAGATGATTTGGTGCGAAAAGAGAATCCACTTTTCTTTAGGAATCACCTGCATTAAATCCTGCTCGATCTTCTTGGGGTCTTCGTTGCGCGAGAGATCCAGCCGCTGCGAAAGTCGCATCACGTGCGTGTCCACCACCACGCCGGAGGCGATGCCATAGGCTGTGCCGAGAACCACATTCCCCGTCTTGCGCGCCACGCCCGGCAGCGTGAGCATCTCCTCCATGGTTCGCGGAACTTTGCCGCCGAACCTCTCAATGATCGCCTTACTCGCCCCCATGATGGATTTCGTTTTATTGCGGAAAAATCCCGTGGGGCGAACGTCCAGCTCAAGCTCTTGCGGCGTGGCGTAGGCGAACGCCTCGGGGGTCGGGTACTTTAGATAGAGCGTCTTCGTCACTTCATTCACGCGCACGTCCGTGCACTGCGCCGACAGGATCGTCGAGATGAGCAGTTGAAACGGATTTCCGTGCCGCAGCTCACAAGTCGCCGCTGGATAGGCTTCGTCGAGCGTGGCGAGTATCGCCGTGACTCGCTTGGGAGCGGTGCCCGTGCCGCGGACCTGCGCGGCGGACTTTACCTTGCCATGCCCCGCAGCCTTGAGTTTCCGGACAGCCCTGGTTTCTGACTTCCTGGACTTCTTCTTGGTGGCCATAGGAGCGAAAAATATAGCACAGGCTCGTCCTGCGGCCCTTACAGGGAAGATGGGCCGGCGATGAATTCGAGCAGCCTGCGAAACGCCCGGCCGCGGTGGCTGTGAAGGTTCTTCTCGCTGGCCGGCAGCTCGGCAAATGTCTTCTGGAGCGGCGGAAAGAAAAACACCGGGTCGTAACCAAAGCCGCCGCTACCGCGCGGCGCTTCAAGAATTGCGCCGTCCACCCGGCCGGTGACGACCGCGAGCGCCCGGCCGCTCACGGCCAGCGCAATGGCGCAGACAAAATGTGCCGCTCGCTTCCCGTCCTTCCTGCCGCGAAGTTCTCCCAGTAGCTTGGCGATCCTATCCTCACTTGTTGCGTGAGGGCCGGCGTAGCGCGCCGAGTGCACCCCCGGCGCTCCGCCGAGCGCGGGCAGCACCAATCCCGAGTCGTCGGCAAACACTAGGCCGTCACAAACCCGGGAATAATGCAGCGCCTTGCCGGCAGCATTCTCCGCAAACGTCGGCGCAGATTCTTCAATTGGTGGAAGGGAATCGAAGCGTGGCAACAGCTCCAGCTCGATGGAGTGCTGCGCGGAAAAAACCTGAGCGAGAGCGCGGAACTCACCGAGCTTCCCGGCGCTCGAAGAAGCGAGAAACAATCTAACGGGCGCGGGCACTGAAATGCACCGGCAAAATGGCGCGCTGCTGTTCGGTCAGCCGGCGAATTCCCGCGGCCGCCAGCGCGAGAAGATCCTGCATCTCGCTGCCGCCGAACGGCTCGCCTTCTGCCGTTGCCTGAATCTCCACGAACTTTCCTGTGCCGGTCATCACCACGTTCATGTCCACTTCGGCGCGCGAATCTTCCTCATAAGCAAGATCGAGGAGCGCGCGGCCGCCAACCAATCCCACGCTGGCCGCCGCCACGGTATCGTGCAGCGGAACCTGCTTCAGGATTCCCGCGGCCACCAGCCGTTCGAAGGCCAGCGCCATGGCCACAAACGCTCCGGTGATTGACGCCGTGCGCGTGCCCCCATCCGCCTGAATCACGTCGCAATCGAGCCACACGGTGCGCTCGCCGAGCGCCGGTTGATTCGTCACCGCGCGCAGAGAGCGCCCGATGAGCCGCTGAATCTCGAGCGTGCGCCCGGACTGCTTCCCGCGCGCCGCTTCGCGGGGCGTGCGCTGCTCGGTTGCGCGCGGCAGCATGCCGTATTCGCCGGTCACCCAGCCCTTGCCGCTGCCTTTCATAAAAGAAGGCACGCCGTCGTCCACTGTTGCCGTGCAGATCACGCGCGTATTGCCGAGCTCGATCAGCACGCTGCCTTCCGCCGTCGAGATAAAGTCCGGCGTAATCTTCAAAGGGCGCATCTGGTCGGCGTTCCGGCCGTCGTTCCGCACATTTCCTCCACTGCGTGCCATTTTCTTGTTCCGCAGTTGCGGGCGGCACTTGTCCCGGCTTGGCCGAGAGCCCGCCGACTTCCCAGCCTAGGGCTTTCGGCTGGGCTGGCTCAGTGTGCCGGGCGTGGCAGCGGGTGTCAACTTTACGGGAAGAGCCTTTGGATTCACCAAAAACGTTCCCGTCAAGTCCACGTGTCCCGCCAGCGTATCCATCTCCTGCCCATGGATCAGGATTTTCAGACGCCGCACTTGCGGGACGTTGGCTTCCAGTGTCCGCGTGATGGAGTCAATCGCCAATTTCTCGCTGTCAATCCCGGAGGGCAGCGAAGTCCCCATCGCCTCGGAAAAGTCCGCCACGCCCGTGCCGTCTGGAAGAAGATAAAACTCCAGCAGTGCGGAGTCCTGCGGCAACGTGCGCAGATCGGAATCCACGGGTCCGGCGAGAAGAGTATTCAGAACCTGTTTCGCGCGCAGGACCGGATCGCTCGAAAGCGGCAGCTCAATCGTCACCGGCGCAAGCGCGCTCTCCCCCTCGCTCGAAGCCCAGAAGAGTCTGGCCTTTACCTTGGGCTCGCCCGGCGCGGCGAGCGCAGCTTGCAGTAGCTCGCGGCGCGCCTGTTCTTCCGAGAGTGTCTGCGCCCGCGCGGCGCGCTTCAATCGGCGGCGCAGGATCGGAAGATAAATCGCCGAAGCGAGAAACACCGCCGCAAGCGCAACAATCAATCGGTTGCGCCACTTTGGATTCATGGCGTCACTCCCGCTCCCGGCGCCGCGTCATAGACGGGCTTGAACGCGGCCACGGCCCGCGCCACGGCATCCGCGACGCCCGGGCCCATGCGGTCAATTTCCGCGCGGTTTTCCACGGAGACGCTCGAAAGTTCAATCGCAATCGCCGGCGCGGCAATCGCGCGCAACTGGCGGACGGACGCTGTCAGCGCCGTGTTTGGCGAGCCCTTGAATTGAAGCGCCAGCTCGCCCTGAACGGCGTCCGCCAGTTTGCGGCTCAAGGGGAGAAACGTTGCTTGGGCCGTGTCCCAGGGCAGTATCGTGCCCGTGCTTCCCGGTCCTGTGGCTCCGCGGGCAGATGGCGCGCCAGCCCCTGCGAAATTGTCGGGCAGAGTGTACACGCGCGCGGTCCCCGGTATGCCGGTCGAGCCAACGTGCAATGTAATGAAGATCCCGCCGCGCTGCGAGTTGGCCTGCGTCGCGCGGTCGTCAAAGGAGGGGTCCTCGTTGCCCGTGCGCGTCAGGATCACGCGCAGTCCCTGTTTTTCCAGCGCGTCCTTGATTTGTCCGGCGAACGCCAGCACCAGGTCGCTCTCGTGGATTCCGCCGCCGCCGCGCGCGCCCGGATCCGTCCCGCCGTGAGCCGGATCGAGCACGGCGACGCTCAGCGCCGCCCTCCCTAGTGGCGCCTGCGCCGGAGCCACTTGCACCGCGCCCGGTATGGGGCCCTCTCCGGATGGCTGCGGGGCTGCCTGCTGCTGGAAGGAAGAGAGCAAAGCCGCGGGAAGGGCCGCGCTGGTGATCACACCCGCGATGAACAGAATGGAGGCTGTCTTTTTCACGAATGGCAGCATACCAAAAATGAAGCAGCGTGCGCGCGCCGATTGCTCGCGGTGCGGATTCATCGGTGTGGCGCAATTTCGGCGGCGCGATGGGCCGCCGTGTGCGTTACAATCCAAAGCTTCGCGGACCTCATCGCACGACTTTTGGTTCCAGCCGCGACGGAGACGAATCTCGGACATGTGGAAATGGAGTGCCCTCGCGCTGGATACCGCCAAACTCCGCGGAGCCACCTACGCCGACGTTCGCGTGATGCATCACCGCCAGCGCGACCTCACCACGAAAAACGCCCGGGTCGGGACGCTGGCGCAGTCGGAATCCATCGGTCTCGGCATGCGAGTTCTTGCCAATGGCGGCTGGGGCTTTGCCGCGACCGACCGGCTTACGCGCGACGGCGTGGCCGCGTGCGCCGCGCAGGCCGTCGCCATCGCCAAGGCCTCCGCCATGGCGAAGCGCGGCGAGGTCGTTCTTGTGCCAGAGGACGCTTACATTGATAGCTGGCAGAGTCCTTTCCGCAAAGACCCGTTTGAAATTCCACTCGAATCGCAGTTGGACCTTCTTCTCGCCGCCGACGCCGAAATGCGCAGAGTCAAAGGCGTCACGCTCACGGAAACCGGCATGCAGTTCCGAAAAATCGACTCCTGGTTCGCCTCCTCCATCGGTTCGCGCATCCATCAGCGCAAAGTCATCTCCGGCTGCGGCATTGTCGCCACTTCGTTTCAAGGCGACGAGATTCAGAAGCGCTCCTACCCGAACAGTTTCGGCGGCCAGCACACTCTCGAAGGTTATGAGCTTGTGGAATCGCTTCAGTTGCTGCTTCATGCCCCGCGCGTAGCGGAAGAAGCCGTCGCGCTGCACAGCGCGGCGCAGTGCCCCGAGCGTGCCGGCACGCTCCTCCTCGACAGCAGCCAGCTCGGCCTCCAGATTCACGAATCTATCGGCCATCCCATCGAGCTCGACCGCGTCCTCGGCCAGGAAGCCAATTTCGCGGGCACGAGTTTTCTCACGCTCGATCAGCTCGGCAAGCTGCGTTATGCCACGGAC
>JBGPGF010000210.1:0-4899 GCA_041483755.1 Terriglobia bacterium
GCTCGAAAATCTTTCCGACGAGGACCTCGGCCGCTACAAGATGTAAGTTCGCTGAGTGGGGTTTTCCCACCCGCTGAGTTGTGGCGCAGCTTGCCATCGAGTAGGACGGAAGTACCATTCGCGCCGCGCCGCGCAAATAGTACGTTATAGCCTGCAAGTCCCATTGCCGCAGAGAGATGCGTCCCCTATTCTGCTGCAGGAAAAATTCGTAAGGGGTCTGGGGGACTGAAACCGTGCCAATGGCAAGCGATATATCCGTTGAAAAGCGATTGAAATATCTCCGCGCAGGAGTGCGATTGAACTCTCGCGTGAGCGTGGCCGTGGAATGGAACGACGTGGGCCGCACGCTGCGCGCGGAAGGCTATACGCTGGACATCGGCCCGAGAGGCTGCCTGGCCATCGTTCCGCAAGGATTTACGGTGGGCCAGAGATTGAAACTCATCAACCTGGGCAACAACAAGATTGCGGATGCTACTTTGGTTTGGCGCGGCCATGAAGGCCGGGGCGGCTGGGAGATTGGCCTGGAATTGCTGAACCGCCCGGTGGACTTCTGGGGCCTCGAGTTCTAAAGTCAGGCTTGGAAGCAGGCGCGATGGAAGGTTCTCCGCCCCCTGCCCCCGCCGCTGGTATTTTGCCCATCTAACCGACGATCCGCGTTTCCCCGGCCAACCCCCATTTTTTCCTTGCACTTACCTAGGCAGCTTTCGTAAAGTTACCTAGCTCTAGGGGGAGTACAGCGGGCGACACCCATATATAGGAGTCCCGTTGCCAGGCGGCAAACCCCCCTCTCGCGCGGGCGGAGGCAGAAGCGCATGACTGCCATCATCACGGTCGCAAATCAAAAAGGCGGCGTCGGCAAAACGACGACGGCGATAAATCTTTCCGCGGCGATCGCGCAGCGCGGGAAGAAGACCCTGCTCATCGATCTGGATCCGCAAGCGAACACGACGATCGCGTTTTTTGCACCGGGAGAAGTCGGCCTCTCGATGTACGAAGTGCTGAGCGATCCGAAAATCGAATTGGCGGCGGCCATCAAACCGACGAAGGACCCCAAGCTCTTCGTGGGACCCGGAAGGCTTGCGCTGGCGAAGCTCGAGCAGGTGCTGGCCGGACAATTCGACGCGCCGTTCAAATTGAAAGATGCGCTCCTGCCGGTTCTAAAAAACTATGACTACGTCGTTCTGGATACGCCGCCGTCACTGGGCATTTTGACGGTGAACGCGCTGGTGGCTTCGACGCATCTGCTGGTACCCATCCAGGCGGCCTATTTCGCCATTGAAGGCACGGACGATCTTCTGGAAACGTATGAGCGCATCCGCGCGCGGCCCAATCCGGACCTAAAAGTTTTGGGCGTGGTCATCACGCTGTTTGACAAGCGCACGAATATATCGCGGGATACGCACGGACAGATTCGCACCGTATTTGGGGAAGTGCTGTTCAAGACGCGCATCAGCAAGAATGTGCGGCTGGAAGAAAGCCCGGCTTACAAAGAAACGATTCTGACGTTCGCGCCGAAATCGACCGGCGCGATCGAGTATAGGAAACTGGCTGGGGAGGTAATCCATCGTGTTGAAGAGAACAGGCTTGCCCGTCGCGCTGAAGATGCGGCATGACGCGCATTACATCGAATCGCTGACCACGTATAGCGGCGCGGCGATTGGCCGCATGATTCCGGTCGAACAGATCCGGCCGAACCCGGACCAGCCGCGCAAGGCCCTGGGAGATTTGCGCGAGCTGACCGAGTCCATCCGCGAAAAGGGAATCCTCGAGCCGCTGCTGGTGCGTTACGTGCCGCATGAAGAGTGCTATTACATCATTTCCGGAGAGCGCCGTTACCACGCGGCGCGGGCCGCGGGGCTTCGCGAAGTGCCGTGCATCGAAAAGGTCGCGGACGACGCCGAGACGCTTGAGATCGGCCTGATCGAAAATATTCAGCGCAAGGATCTGACGCCGTTCGAGGAAGCGGACGGGCTCTACCGGCTGGCCTCGCAATTCGAGTACACCCATGAAGACGTGGCGAAGAAGATCGGGCGCGCACGCTCCTCGGTGACGGAAACACTCTCGCTGCGCGGCATCCCGGAGGCGATTCGCAGAAAGTGCATCGAAAACGGGGTCGTGTCCAAATCGCTGCTGCTGCAAATTGCGCGGCAGCCCACCGACAAAAAGATGCTGGAGATGCTGCACCGGATATTGCAGGGCGGACTGACGCGCGATGAGGCGCGCCAGGAGCGCCGCGAGGAACGGCAATCCGGACCGCGGCCGCAGCCGTTCATCTTTCACTTCGAGCCGGAAACGGAATCGTTCAAACTGCGGATTCAGTTCCGCAAGAGCCACGTCTCGCGCGAGGAATTGATCAGCACGCTGCGCGAGATACTGTCGTCGCTGGAGGAGTCCTCCTCGGCCAGCGATTCGGCTGTAGCGTAACCTGCGGGAGGTGACGGGCCCTATCCGCCACCTGACACTCGAGCGATGCTGGATTTGACGCCGCGGCAGATGAAGGTTCTGGAACGGCTATTCACCGCGGGATTCCGTCCAATTGCCATTCCTCCCTATGAGAACGCGCTGTGCGTGCGGCGCGGCGACTGCGCCGCCGTGCTCGCTCCCGTTGCCGATGCGGGATTGCGCCTCCTCGCGCCCCCTACCTACCTGCTGGAGGGAAATCTGAGCGTGCGAATCGAACGGCAGGGAAGAAGCCTGTTTGTGTGGAAGCAGAAGGAGCTTGAGGCGACCGCTGAGCGCCGGGCGGAAGTGGAAAAATTCCGTGCTGACTTGGCCGCATGCTTGGATGAGGGTCCGCCTCTGTAGTTTCCTGGTAAGGATTTGCATTCCCGGAAGGCGCCCGGCAGAATCACTTGTCTATGGCCGCATACGATTTAATCTGCATTGGCGCCGGACCGACGGGATTGGCGTGCGCCATTGAAGCCCGCCGCGCGGGGAAGCGCCCGCTCGTGATTGACAAAGGCTGCCTCTGCAATTCTCTGTACCACTATCCCGTGAACATGCTGTTCTTCACCACGCCGGAACTGCTGGAGATCGGCGATTTGCCGCTGGTCTGCGGGGCGGAGAAGCCAACGCGGAACGAGGCGCTGAAGTATTACCGCAAAGCGGCGGAGCACTACGAACTGGAGCTGCGGCTCTTCGAGCGCGTCGAGCACGTGGACGGAAGCGCGGGCCATTTCACGGTGGTCACCCGGGCGGAGAGCGGCGGGGGAGTGAAGCGGTACCAGGCAGAGAAGATCGTTGTTGCGACGGGCTATTATGATTTGCCGAATCTCCTGAATGTTCCGGGCGAGGATTTGCCGCACGTTTCGCATTACTACACGGAACCGCATGCGTTCTGGAATCAGGACGTCGTCGTGGTGGGAGGGAAGAACTCCGCGGCCGAAGCGGCGCTGGACCTCTTTCGGAGCGGCGCGCGCGTGACGCTGGTGCATCGGCACGCCGAATTGAGCACGTCCATCAAATACTGGGTCCGCCCCGATATCGAGAACCGGATTAAGGCCGGCGAGATTCGGGCCATGTTTGATACGCAAGTCGTGCGCATCGACCGCGAGCACGTCTTTGTGCACGACGGAGGCGGCGAGCGCGCCCTGCCGGCGCGCCAGGTGTTTGCGCTGACCGGTTACCATCCGGACTACGCTTTTTTGGAAAAGCTTGGGATCACGCTGGACCCGGTGACGCGCAAGCCGGTGATGAATCCGGAGACGCTGGAAAGCAACGTTTCGGGGATACATCTGGCGGGCGTGGTGATCGGCGGGCGGCATACCAGTGAGATTTTTATCGAAAATGGGCGGTTTCACGGCAAGCAAATCATTGCCGCGCTGAAATGATGGAGCGCGGCCGGGAAGCAGCACTTCACGGCGCGGTTTGCCGGTCCGGAAGGCGTCTGCTAAACTGAATTAGTATGGCTTCGATGTTGCGAGAAGTGGCGGAAACGTTTACAGCGTTGGCGCAGGGGTTCGGCGTGACGTTTCGCAATCTGTTGCGAAAGCCGGTCACGGAAAACTACCCGCATGAGCCCGTGCACTTTCAGCCCCGCTACCGGGGCATCCACGTGCTGCATCGGGACGAGGGCGGGCTGGAAAAGTGCGTTGGTTGTTTCTTGTGCGCCGCGGCTTGCCCCGCCAACTGCATTTACATCGAGGCGGCGGAAAACACCGAGGCGGAGCGCATCTCCGCGGGCGAACGCTACGCCAAGGTGTACAACATCGACTATTCGCGGTGTATTTTCTGCGGCTACTGCGTTGAGGCGTGCCCCACCGATGCGATCACGCATGGCCACGGATTTGAGCTGGCCACGTACGACATCAACTCACTAATCTACCGCAAAGAGAAACTCCTCGAGAAGGGCTCGCCCGCAAGTTCAACCGCCGTTTAATCCTCACTAGCGATTGATTCTCCTGGAGTCCGTTCCACGTTTTCCGCACGGGTGCATTTGCTGTCTCCCCGCTTGTGAATGAGAGTCCCCTAAGAGATATACAGACTTCAACACGTAACGCGGATGAGAAACAACGTGAATGCAGCGCGGACGGTGGCGGCGATGAACATGTTCAAGCACACGAATGCCCCTGAAAACTGCGCGCTCTGCGCGACGAAGACTGCTGCGGACACACGTCTCGGCCGGACCGCGAGCGCCGAGCAAATGGTTTTTGACTGGTCAGGGCGCAGGAAACGGACGGCTCCGGCCGCTCACGGGTCACCCGGGGCCGGGAGGCGCGGGTGAATCCGTCAGAAAATTATGGGACGCAGGCGCGGCTGGCGAGGCCGGCGCCGGAGTGCCGCTGTGAAATTCCGGGCTGCGCAGGGAACGCTGGCGCTGCTCCATGAGCCATCGAGCAAGCATGGCGCAGGCATTCTCTTCCAGCCATTGGTCCAAGAGCTGGCCAATCTCCTTGCGGA
>JBGPGF010000211.1:0-4898 GCA_041483755.1 Terriglobia bacterium
ACCTACGTTCTGTGGGCCGTCTCTCCCCAGGGGCGCGCCGTGAATCTGGGCGAGTTGTCCCTGAAAAACGGTGAAGGAGAAGTGAAAGCAATCACCGACATGCAGACGTTCGGCATGGTGGTGACCGCCGAGCCCTATTTTGCGGTGACGCAGCCGGGGAACATCGTTGTCCTGGAGAACTCCGTTGGCTCGGGCACGCTGGGCAAAACGGAGAATATTGAGGCGAGATACGAGCTCCTGGCGCGAGGCGTCTATTCGTCGTCGAACACGAAAATCGAGAACGCGATTTTCGGGATTGACCGCAAGACTCCGCTGGCGCTCTTCGAGGCGCGCAACGCCGTCCGCATCGCGCACATTGCGCTGGCGGACAGGTATGCAGCGGCCGCGGTCGCCAAAGCTGAAGAGCAGTTGAAAGCCGCGGAAGAAGCCTACGCGCACAAGCGAGACAAGAAAACGGTGGAAGCAGCGGCGCGTGACGTCGTGCAAACGGCGGAAGAAGCGCGCGTGATGGCCGTGAAACAAAAGGCCGAAGAAGACGCTAACGCCAAGGCAGCGGCGGATAAAAGGGCCGCGGAAGAACAGGCGGCGTTAGAGGCCAGGCGGCGCCAAGAAGCCGAGCGAGCCACGGCCGATGCGCAACGCATGAAGCTGGAAGCGGAGAAGGCCGCGCAGGAAGCGGGACGGCAGAAACAAGAAGCACAGGAGGCTACGGCCGCGGCAGTGGTGCAGCAGCAAGCCGCTCAAGCCGAGGCCGAGAAGGCCGCCCGGGAGAGGGCTGCTGCTCAAGCGGAGGCCGAACGAGCGGCTATGGACAGGGCCGCCGCGCAGGATTTGCAGCGCGCCGCGGAAGCCGAAACGGAAAAGGCGCGGTTGGCTCAGGCGAGGGCCGAAGCGGAGAAAGCGGACATGCGTGCGCAGTTGCTGAAACAATTGAATTCCATCTTGCAGACGCGCGACAGCGCGCGCGGATTGATCGTGAATATGTCGGACGTGCTGTTCGACACGGGCAGCCATACGCTGAAGCCCGGCGCGCGGGAAAAGCTGGCGAAGATCTCGGGTATCGTGCTGGCGCATCCCGGCCTGAACATGCAGATCGAAGGCCACACGGACAGCGTGGGCGGCGATGACTACAACCAGCAGCTTTCCGAACGGCGCGCGGGCTCGGTGCGTGATTTTCTGGCGGAGCAGGGAGTACCGGCAACCACGATCACCGCGCGCGGCTTTGGCAAGACGCAGCCCGTGGCCACCAACGACACGCCCGAAGGACGCCAAAGAAATCGCCGCGTCGAGCTGGTCGTGAACGGCGAAGCGATTGGCACGGCAACCGCAAGCGCGGGCAGCACGACCCCGTAACAATTTCCACCTTCTTTTCATAGCTCATTGTCCGTGATGTAGACTCTCTCACCGGAACAGATTCACGAAGTGTATTTGTTCATCCCGAGGTGAGAGATGAGAAGAATTCTCCTTCTTCTATTCCTATCAGCAGCGGTAACGGCTTGCGCGCAGGAGTACACGCGTGGCGTCGGCGTGTATCCCGGCGATCCGAAGGAGGACTTCGCCCCGGCGCCTCGTGCCGGAGACGCAGACGTACCGGAATCTGGCGCTGCATCGGCCGGCGTACCATTCCAGCAGCTACGACTACAATCTCACCGCGCAACTCGTGACGGATGGAATTAAGGAGACGAGTATGCCGCGCTGGGTGTCCGTCTCGGCAAGCGAGGGCGGCACGCTCAAGAAACAGGAGCGCGAACATCTGGTGGACAACAATCCCGTGTCCACAGTGGACTTCCACGGGACGCGCGGGTGGGTGCAGGTGGAACTCGGAGGAGGCGACACGCCGTTCGAAGTGGACCGCGTGGATCTTTTCGCGCGAGTGCAGACGAACGGCGCGCGGGCGGCGGGCTGGACGTGCGTGGTTACGGGTTCGAACGATGGTCAAACTTGGACGGAGATGGGCCGGGCGAGCGGCACGGAACGGCCGATGAGAGAAATCAAGCTGTCGGTGACGCTGGCGTCCGCGGCGCACAGCCGCTTCTACCGCGTGGAGTTCGAAGCGGCGAGCGTGTTCCTGTGGAACGTCGGCGAGGTGACTCTGTTCGAAAAGAACCAGCGCGTGGAGGTCGGAGGACCGTTCCACTTTACAAGCGCGTGGAAGAGCGCAGGGAGCGATGCGGAATGGGTGTACGTGGACTTGGGCGCGGTTTGCACGTTCGAACGGGTGGCGCTCTACTGGATTCGGCGCGCGGCGGAGGGAGCCGTGCAGGCATCGGCCGACGCAAAGGAATGGAAGACGCTGCAACTTCTGCCGACGGCGAGTGGATTGAGCGACGATCTAAAACTGACGAAGCCCGCAACCGGGCGGTACGTGCGAGTGTTGATGACCCGAGCGGCTTCGGCGGCGGACGGATACGTCCTGAGCGAACTCGAAGTGTATGGACACGGCGGACCCGTGGCGCGGCCGAAGCCTGCGCCGGAAACGCAGGCGGACGGAATGCTCGTGCTGGCCGGAGGAGCGTGGCGCGTGCAGCGCGACTCGCTGGTTAGCGCGGATGGAGCGGCGATTTCGCGGGCGGGATTTCAGGATAAGGATTGGCTGGTGGCGACGGTGCCCGGGACGGTGCTATCGAGCTACTGGAATGCCGGAACGGTGCCGGACCCGAACTACGGCAAGAACCAACTGATGATTTCGGATTCGTTTTTCTACGCCGATTTTTGGTATCGAGACGAGTTCACTGCTCCGGGGGTCGCGCCGGGACAGCACCTATGGCTGAATTTCAGCGGGATCAATTGGAAGGCGGATGTTTTTCTGAATGGAGAAAAGCTGGGATCTATCGAAGGTGGATTTATGCGCGGGCGGTTCGACGTGACGCGGCTGGCGCATGCCGGGGCGCGGAATGCCCTCGCGGTGCTGGTGAAAAAGAACGCCACACCGGGAAGCGTGAAGGAAAAGACGCTAGAGACGCCGGACAAGAACGGCGGATCCCTGGGCGCCGACAATCCGACGTATCACGCGTCTGTCGGATGGGATTGGATCCCGACGATTCGCGGGCGCAACACGGGCATCTGGGGCGGCAGTTTACCTACAGCGAAGAGGGCGGGGCGCTGAAGATTTGGATCAACGGGCGGCGATTCATCGGCCGCGGCGGAAATTGGGGCTTTCCGGAATCCATGCTGCGGTATCGCGCCCGCGAATACGACATCGCCACGCGCTATCACAAGGAAATGAACTTCACCATGATTCGAAACTGGGTGGGGCAGACCCCCGACGAAGCCTTCTTCGACGCGGCGGACAAGAATGGAATCGTGATTTGGCAGGATTTCTGGCTGGCGAATCCGTACGACGGGCCGGACCCAACGGACAACGACCTTTTCCTACGCAACGCGACGGACATGACGCTGCGCATGCGCAATCATCCGTCCCTCGGCCTCTATTGCGGACGCAACGAGGGGAATCCGCCGAAGCCGCTGGACGACGGGCTGCGGAGCCTGCTGGAGAAGCTGCATCCGGGGTCGCACTACATTTCGCATTCGGCTTACGGCGTGGTCAGCGGAGGCGGGCCGTACTGGGCGAATCCGCCGAACCTTTACTTCGCGCAGCGGGCCACGACGAGGCTGCACAGCGAACTGGGGATGCCGAACATCGTCACGCTGGACAGCTTGAAGCAGATGATGCCGGAAGCGGACATGTGGCCGCAGGGGAATGTTTGGGGCATGCACGACTTCACGCTGAATGGCGCGCAGCGTGGCACTGCGTTTCGAGGAATGATCGAGAAGGGCTATGGCGGCGCGGACAACGCGGCGGATTGGGTCACGCTGGCGCAGTTCATCAATTACGACGGCTACCGCGCAATGTTCGAAGCGCAAAGCAAGAACCGCATGGGCTTGCTGCTGTGGATGAGCCATCCGGCGTGGCCGTCATTCGTGTGGCAAACCTACGATTATTATTTCGAACCGACGGCGGCGTACTTCGGCGCGAAGAAAGCGTCGGAGCCGCTGCACATTCAGTGGAACCCGCTGAACGACACGGTGGAAGTGGTGAATTACAGCGGCGGCAATGCGGCGGGTCTGACGGCGCGCGCCGAGGTGCTGAACATGGACGGCTCGAAGCAGTGGGAAAAGTTGGCGACCTTGGATAGCGCGGAAGACAGCGTCGCAGCCCCGATCAAGATTGAATATCCCGATGGGGTGAGTGCCGTACATTTCCTCCGGCTGAAGCTGACGCGCGGCGGGGAGATCGCGTCCGAGAATTTCTACCTGCGCGGAAAGGAAGAGGGCAATTTGCGGGCGATTCGCGAATTGCCGAAGGTGAAGCTGGAAGCGGCGACGAAGGTCGAGCGACGAGGGAGCGAGTGGGTGCTGACGACGGAACTGAATAATACGTCCAGCCAGCCAGCGTTGATGGTGCGAGTGAAGGCGGTGCGCGCGAAGAGCGGCGACCGCATTTTGCCCGCGATTTACAGCGACAACTACGTGGCGTTGATGCCGGGAGAGAGGCGCACGATTCGAACGGAGCTGGAGAATGCCGACACGCGTGGCGAACGGCCGCGGATTGTGGTCGAAGGGTTCAACGCGGAAAACGCAGTGGAGAAGTAGGAGAGGCTCGGCGAAAATTGAAACGCCGAGGTAGAAGAGAATCACGAAGCGAACCCGTTCTAGAGGAGAAGGCGCCATGCAGGAGACGGTGGAGCAGTACAAGCAGCGCATGATGGGATATCTTGGAAACCAGAACCCGTGGAAAGTGCAGGCGGCGACGGCGGGCAAGATCGAGCGGCTGGTGAAGAAGGCGCCGCGCGCGAAGCTGGCGAAGCGGCCGGCGCCGGGGAAATGGTCCGTCGCGGAGATTCTGGCGCACCTGGCGGACACGGAAATCGTGGCCGGCTGGTGGATGCGGAGCATTC